>NZ_CP013979.1:2811294-3123660 GCF_001660485.1 Agromyces aureus | reverse complement strand
GGAACCTACACGGTGCGCATCGACGCCGACGGCCCAGTCGTGGCCGCGGCCCGATCGACGGTCACCGCACCGGCCGACGACGCCGAGGGCGAGGTGACGGATGCTGCGGCTCCGGCCGACCTGGCCTGGTTCCCGGCAGCCCTGCCGCTGCTCGATTCCGCCGTGATCGCCGTCGCATCCGGGCCGTCGCCGACGCTGCACCTCGCAGCGGGAGCCGAGGGCGCCGACGAGGCATCCGTCACGATCGGGGGATCGATCCGGGAGATCGAGGTGCCGCCGCTCGGCACGGTGTCGGTGCCGCTCGAGCGCGGGACGGTGCTGCTGCAGGGCGTCGAGGGCCTGACGGCGTCGGTGACGTATCGCGGCGATGACGCGCTCGCGGCCTTCGTCGTCGCCCCGCCGGGGCCACTGGACTCGCCGATCCGCGTGTACCCGCGCTGAGCGGGCTCGCGGCCTCGCGACCCACCCCGCGACCTCAGAGGTGCCGGTAGCGCCCGGGAGCGAGCTCCCAGGGGTCCTTGTCGAGGAACTCGGCGACGGCGCGGAACACGCAGCTCTCGATGAGGAGCTTCTCGTCGCGCTCTTCACCCTCCTGCAGACGCAGGAACCGTACGATCGGCAGCCGATGGAAGGTGATGCGGCGTTCGTCGTGCGCGACCTTCCACCGGTCGATGTGATCGACGTGGATGGCCTCGGCGGGTGCCTGCGCGACCTCGAACACGACGCCCTCGAGCTCGGGCCAGAGCCCGCGCAGGTACGACGCGGTGCCGGCGACCGTCGCGTCGAAGTCCTCGAGGCGCGTCGACAGCGGTTCGAGGTGGGGGCCGGTGACGGCCGAGCGCATGCCACGACCGTGGCGGTCGCGAGCGAGTCGCCTGGGTGATCGCGGGGAGGCGACACGACGGGAACGGGGCATGTGCTCCATCGTAATGTCCGGCCGCATCGCTACAGTGGTCTCGCCATGAAGAGACGTTGTTCGCGCACCGCGTGCCCCGCTGAGGCGGTCGCGACGCTGACCTTCGACTACGCCGACTCGATGGCCGTGCTCGGCCCGCTGTCGGTGGCCCCCGAACCGCACGGCTACGACCTCTGCGCGACCCATGCCGAGCGCACTTCGGCGCCCGTGGGATGGCAGATCGTTCGGTATGCCTCGCCGGGTCGGGTAGATTCCACGGCATGACTTCCGCCGAGAATCCTGTCGACCGCGAGCGACTCAGCGCGATCGTGAAGGCCTACGACGTCCGTGGCATCGTGGGCGACGCCCTCACCGAGCAGTCCGTCGAGGCCCTCGCCGCGGCCTTCGTCGACGAGGTCGGCGCCGCCGGAGGCAAGGTCGTGGTCGGTCACGACATGCGCGATTCCTCACCCGGGTTCGCCGAGGCCTTCGCACGCGGGGCGACGAGTCGCGGCGCCGACGTCGTGGCCATCGGCCTGTGCTCGACCGACGAGAGCTACTACGCCTCCGGCATCCTGAACGCACCGGCGGCCATGTTCACGGCCAGCCACAACCCCGCCGCGTACAACGGCATCAAGTTCTCGAGGGCCGGCGCCCAGGGCATCTCGCTCGACACGGGCCTCGCCGCGATCCGCGATCGTGCGGGCGACTACCTCGAGCAGGGTGTCACGCCCGTCGAAGCGCCGGGTTCGGTGCAGCCCCTCGACGTGCTGGCCGACTACGCGGCCTACCTGCGCTCGCTCGTGGACCTCACCGGCATCCGGCCCCTGAAGATCGTCGTCGACGCGGGCAACGGCATGGGCGGGCTCACGGTTCCGGCGGTGCTCGGCACCGCGGCCGGGCTCGCCGAGCTCCCCCTCGAGATCGTGCCGCTGTACTTCGAGCTCGACGGCACGTTCCCGAATCACGAGGCGAACCCGCTCGAGCCGGCCAACCTCGTCGACCTCCAGAAGGCCGTCGTCGAGCACGGCGCCGACCTGGGCCTCGCCTTCGACGGCGACGCCGACCGCTGCTTCGTCGTCGACGAGCGCGGCGGCGCCGTGACCCCGTCGGCCGTCGCCGCCATCGTCGCCGTGCGCGAGATCGCCCGCGTCGCAGCGCTCGGCGAGACCGACATCAACGTGATCCACAACCTCATCACCTCGCGCTTCGTGCCCGAGACGATCGAGGCCGCCGGTGCGATCCCCGTGCGCACCCGTGTCGGGCACTCGCTCATCAAGGACCGCATGAGGGAGACCGGCGCGGTCTTCGGCGGCGAGCACTCGGCGCACTACTACTTCCGCGACTTCTGGGGCGCCGACAACGGCATGCTCGCGGCCATGCACGTGCTCGCCGAGTTCGGTGCGCAGCAGGGCACCCTCTCCGAGCTGGCCGACCGGTTCACGCCGTACGCGCTCTCGGGCGAGATCAACTCGACGGTCGCCGACGTCCCTGCGGCGTACACCCGCGTGGTCGAGGCGTTCACCGGGCGTGCCGACTTCGACGAGCTCGACGGGCTGACGGTTCTCGGCACGACCGCCGAAGACGAGCCGTTCTGGTGGTTCAGCGTTCGGCCGTCGAACACCGAGCCGCTGCTGCGCCTGAACGTCGAGGGTGCGGATGCCGCGACCATGGCCGCCGTGCGCGACGAGGTGCTGGCGCTCATCCGCTCCTGAGGCACGAGGGCGGGCGCCGGCGAGCAACCGATCGGGCGACACCTCGCGAGCCTGCGACAATGGACGCATGACGCTCGCCGAGACATCCGCCCTCCCGTTCAAGGTCGCCGACCTCTCGCTCGCCGAGGCCGGCCGCCATCAGCTGCGCCTCGCCGAGAACGAGATGCCCGGCCTCATGTCGCTCCGCGAGGAGTTCGGCGCCTCGCAGCCGCTCGCGGGCGCCCGCATCGCCGGCAGCCTGCACATGACCGTGCAGACCGCGGTGCTCATCGAGACCCTCGTGGCCCTCGGCGCGCAGGTGCGCTGGGCGAGCTGCAACATCTTCTCGACGCAGAACGAGGCGGCCGCCGCGATCGCGGTCGGCCCAGACGGCACGCTCGACGACCCCAAGGGCATTCCGGTGTTCGCCTGGAAGGGCGAGTCGCTCGAGGAGTACTGGTGGTGCACCGACCGCATCTTCGACTGGAGCGCCGAGGCCGCGGCCGCGAGTGCCGACTGGATCGGCCCGAACATGATCCTCGACGACGGCGGCGACGCCACGCTCCTCGTGCACGACGGTCGCACGTTCGAACTCGCGGGCGCCGTGCCCGAGACGCCGGCCGACGCGAGCCACGAGTACCGCGTCGTGCTCGACACCCTGCGCCGCTCGCTCGAGGTCAGCGGCGACCGCTGGACCCGTATCGCCGAGGAGCTCAAGGGCGTCACCGAAGAGACCACGACCGGCGTGCACCGCCTCTACGAGCTGCACGCCAAGGGTGAGCTGCTGTTCCCGGCGATCAACGTCAACGACTCGGTCACGAAGTCGAAGTTCGACAACAAGTACGGCATCCGCCACTCGCTGCCCGACGGCCTGAATCGTGCGACCGACGTGCTCATGGGCGGCAAGGTCGCGTTCGTCGTCGGCTACGGCGACGTCGGCAAGGGTGCCGCCGAGGCGCTGCGCGGCCAGGGCGCCCGCGTCATCGTCTCCGAGGTCGACCCGATCTGCGCGCTCCAGGCCGCCATGGACGGCTACCAGGTCGCCCGCGTCGAAGACGTCGTCGGCGACGTCGACATCTTCGTCACCTGCACGGGCAACAAGGACGTGCTGCGTCTCGAGCACATGCTCGGCATGAAGCACCTCGCGATCGTCTCGAACGTCGGACACTTCGACAACGAGATCGACATGGCCGGGCTCGAGTCGCTCGAGGGCGCCGAGAAGGTCGAGATCAAGCCGCAGGTGCACGAGTGGCGCCTGCCCACCGGCCGGTCGATCCTCGTGCTGTCCGAGGGGCGCCTGATGAACCTCGGCAACGCGACCGGGCACCCGTCGTTCGTCATGTCGAACTCGTTCACCAACCAGGTGCTCGCGCAGATCGAGCTCTGGACCCGTCCCGAGGAGTACCCGATCGGCGTCTACGTGCTGCCCAAGCACCTCGACGAGAAGGTCGCCCGCCTGCACCTCGGCTCGCTCGGCGTGCAGCTCACCGAGCTCAGCCCCGAGCAGGCCGCCTACATCGGCGTCGCGGTCGAGGGCCCGTACAAGGTCGACCACTACCGGTACTGATCGGCGGGGTCCTGATTCGAGCGGGGCGGATGCCGCGGGCGGCTGCTCGCGGCATCCGCCCCGCTCGTTCGTTCAGGCGCCGCCCGTTCCCGCAGGCCGCGCTCGTTCGTGCGGGCCGCGCTCAGCGCCGCGGGAAGCCGGTCGCCGTCGCGGCGAGCACGGGTTCGAGCGCATGCAGTCGAGCCTGCTCGAGTTCGAGCGCGCGGGCGTCGCGCGCGCGCCGGAGCGCGACCACGCCCGCGAGGAACGGCTCGGGTGCGGCATCCGGGACCGGGGCGACGTAGGGTGCGACCTCGGCGGCGAGCGAGGTGGCCAGGCGGGTGCGGCTCGCCGGAGCGAGCTGGGCGACGTTCTCGAAGTACGAGGCGACGCGGCGGGCGAGCGGGTCGGGCAGGCGCGCGACGTCGGCGATCGAGGCCCACCCGACGAGCTCGGGCGGCACGCCGAACGGGTTCGAACGCACGGCGGGCACGCGCTCGACCTGGGCGTGGGTTCCGGCGAGCAGGTCGCCGAGGCGCTTGGACGACGGGTTCAGGAAGCCGATGAGCACCGCGAGGCCGCCGAACGTGAGGTAGATCTCGAGCACCCCGGTGAGGGCGCGGATGAACGCATGGCGGAACCCGATCGCCCCGCCGTCGTCGCGCACGACGCGGAGGCCGAGCGCGAGCTTGCCGAGCGAGCGCCCGTGCGAGGCGGTCTCGACGGCCGTCGGCACGACGATGATGACGACCACGACCCCGCCGATCGCGA
The DNA here is from genome assembly GCF_001660485.1 of Agromyces aureus. Classification (GTDB taxonomy): domain Bacteria; phylum Actinomycetota; class Actinomycetes; order Actinomycetales; family Microbacteriaceae; genus Agromyces; species Agromyces aureus. The sequence continues at coordinate 3,118,754 of NZ_CP013979.1, read as the reverse complement.
TGGCGCGGAACGCGGCCCCGTCGACCGTGAGGCCCGCGCCGGTCGCGACGAGGGCCATGCCGACGAGGAGCACGATCGAGACGAGCACGTCGATGATGGTTCCGCCGCCGCGGATCAGGGCGGATGCCGGCCGCAGGTCGAGCGCGACGGCCTCGCCGATGACCACGCCCTCGTCGTCGTGTCGGGCGGCAGCGGTGCGGGCGTTGGGCACGTCGACCATGGCTAGTATTCAAGCAGATGGACCTCGACGCACTCGCCACCGCCCGCCATGACGCATGGCAGCGGCTCGACGCGCTCGGCCGCGAGAACCGGCTGTCGGGGCCCGAGGCCGACGAACTCATCGAGCGGTACCAGGGCGCGGCCTCCGACCTCTCGCTCGTGCAGACCACCGTCGGCTCGACGGCGTTGGGCGATCGCCTGTCGGTCGGGCTCGCGAAGGCCCGCCTGCGGTTCACGGGCGCTCCCGAGAACCCGCTGAAGCTGTTCACGCGGTTCGTGATGGTCGACCTGCCCGCGGCGCTCTACCGGGTGCGGTGGCTGACGCTCGCGGTCGCGATCGTCACGGTCGTGGTGGCGGCCCTCTACGCGTGGTGGATCGCCGCGGATCCGCGGGTGCTCGCGACGCTCGGCAGCGAGGCCGAGATGCAGCAGCTCGCCGACGAGGGCTTCGTCTCGTACTACTCCGAGAACCCGGCGGCCTCGTTCGCCGGGTCGGTCTGGACCAACAACGCCTGGATCGCCGCGCAGTGCGTCGCGTTCGGCATCACCGGTCTGTGGGTGCCCGCGGTGATCCTGCAGAACGCGCAGAACCTCGGCATCACGGCCGCCGTCATGTTCGCCTACGACGAGGCCGACACGTTCTTCCTGTACATCACTCCGCACGGCCTGCTCGAACTCACCTGCGTGTTCGTCGCCGCAGCCGCCGGCCTCCGGATCTTCTGGGCCTGGGTCGCCCCTGGCGCTCGCCCGCGCGGCGTGGCGCTCGCCCAAGACGCCCGCGCACTGTTCACGGTGGCGATCGGGCTCGTGTTCTTCCTGTTCGTCTCGGGCCTCATCGAGGGCTTCGTGACCCCGGCGCCCTGGCCGTGGCCCGTGAAGATCGGCATCGGGGTGCTCGCGTTCGGCGGGTTCCTCGCCTACATGCTCGTGCTCGGCGGTCGGGCGACGCGGGCCGGCGCGACGGGCGACCTCGACGCCTTCGAGGCCGGCGCCACGCGCATCATCGCCGGCTGATCGGCCCCGAGGCCCGCTCGGCGGCGTGCAGGCCCCCGTGCTGCTCGGGCTGCCCGGTCGCGTCGCCCGACCACCCGCACGGACCTGCGAATGGCGGATGCCTCGTGGGAGACATCCGCCATTCGAATCCGCCGAGGGACTACGCCGAGAGCTTCGCAGCGCGGTCGAAGACCAGCTTGTAGATGAGGCCGGCGATGATCGCGCCGAGGATGGGCGCGACGATCGAGAGCCAGACCTGGCCGATCGCGTCGGCGCCGCCGTAGATCGCGGTCGCGATCGAGCGGGCCGGGTTGAACGAGGCGTTCGAGACCGGGATCGCGACGAGCGCGGCGACGGTGAGCGTCAGGCCGATCGCGAGGGGCGCGAGGTTCGAGGCCGCGCGGCCCGCGCTCGTGACGCCGAGGATCACGAACAGGAACACGGCCGTCGCGATGACCTCGACGAGGAACACCGAGACCAGCCCGTAGCCGCCGGGGGAGAGCACGCCGTAGCCGGTCGACGCGCCCTGGAAGACCGCGATGTCGAACAGCGGGCCGGTGGCGAGGATGCCGAGCAGTGCCGTCGAGGCGAGGATGCCGCCGACGAGCTGGGCCGCGATGTACCCGATCACCTCGCGCCACGGGAAGCGACCCGCGACGGCGAGCCCGAGGGTCACGGCCGGGTTGAAGTGGCCGCCCGAGACGGGGCCGAAGGCGTAGGCGCCGACCACGACGCTCAGGCCGAGCGCGAGCGCGACCCCGAGGAAGCCGACGTTGAGGTTGCCGTCGCCCGCGGCGAATCCGGCAGCGAAGATCGCCGTGCCGATGACGCCGAAGACGAGGATGAAGGTGCCGAGCACCTCTGCGGTGAGTTTCTGGCCGGTGGACGGAGCATCGACGGCGACTGCGGTATCGGACATGACCGATCCTTTCGTAGGGATGTTGTGGAGGCGCGGATGAGCGAGCGGAACGGCGACCCCCCGCCGCCGTTCGTTGCGAACATAGCGATCGGGCGCTCGGCGGCGCCGCACATTCACGGCGCATGACCGAATCGTTACCCGAACGGACCGCGGCACGACACGCGCCGACGCATGACGACGCATTCGAAAGCCCGGCGCCCCCGTGCCGGGATGCGCGTCGCGACCGGTGTCGTCGCGGGCTCAGAGCAGGCCGGCCGCCTTGAGCTCGAGATATCGGTCGGCGAGTGCGGGCGGCAGGTCGCGGGGCGCCGCCGAGACCGGGTGCGCTCCCGACTGCCGGATCGCCGCGGCGACGCGATCGACGTCGAGGCGCGCACGTTCGGACGCGGCGGCGAGGTAGACGTCGTCGAGGGTGTCGCGGCGCGCGGCCGCGGCATCCGCCTCGGGGTCCTGCACGGAGGCCACCAGCACGGTGTGCCGGGCCGTGAGCTGCGGCAGCACCGAGAGCAGGCCGCGCGCGGAGCCGGGGGAGTCGGCGGCCGTGAGCAGCACGACGAGCGCCCGACGGCTCGTGACGGCGCGGATCTGCGCGGGCAGACCCGTCCAGTCGGCCTCGATGAGCTCGGCCTCGACGCCGGCCATCGCGTCGACGAGGCGCGCGAGCAGTTGCGACCCCGTCACCCCGGTGACCCTGGCCCGAGCCCGACGATCCCACGCGAAGAAGTCCACGCGGTCGCCCGCGTGCGTCGCGAGCGCCGAGAGCAGCAGGGTCGACTCCCACGCGGTGTCGAGGCGCGGCTCGTCCGCCACGCGCGCGGCGGCCGTGCGCGACGTGTCGGCGACGATGACGATGCGGCGGTCGCGTTCGGGGCGCCACGTGCGCACCATGAGCTTCGTGCCGCCCCGGGCGGCGGGGTCGAGGTGGCGCGCCGTCGCACGCCAGTCGATCGAGCGCACGTCGTCGCCGCGCACGTACTCGCGGATCGAGTCGAACTCGGTGCCCTGCCCGCGAACGAGCATGGGCGTGCGGCCGTCGAGCTCGCGCAGCCGCGTCAGGCGCGACGGCAGGTGCACGCGCGAGTGGAACGGCGGCAGCACGCGCAGGCGCCCGAGGGACGCGAGCGTCGCCTGCCGGCACCACAGGCCGAGCGGCCCCGCCGAGCGGATCGTGACCTGCTCGGTGCGGCGGTCGCCGCGCCGCCATGGCGTCAGCTGCAGGCGCACGCTCCGGCGTTCGCCGGGCGCGACGGCGAGCCGGGAGCGGTTGGCACCGGCGACTCCGGCCGACGGCTCCCAGGCGTCGCGGACGGTGGCGCGCAGCATCCGCTCGCCCGTGTTCACGACCGTGAGGCTCGAGACGACGGGCTCGCCGAGACGCACCTTCGCGGGCAGGTCGCGGATCAGCGAGACCCGTCGTGGCGAGGCCGCGAGCGAGAGGTCGAGCGCGCCCAGCCCGATCGCGAGGGCGAGCCAGCCGAGCAGCGCGAACCACGCGGCATCCGCTCCCGAGGAGCCGAGCACGACCACGGGCACGACGCCGAGGGCGACGAGCAGCACGAACCGACCGGTGACCGCCATCTCAGAGGGGAACCTGCACCTGCTGCATGATCGCGCGCAGCACCGCGTCGACCGAGACGCCCTCGAGCTCGGCTTCGGGCCGCAGTTGCACGCGGTGGCGCCAGACGGGCAGCAGCATCGCCTGCACGTGGTCGGGCGTGACCGACTCGTAGCCCGAGAGCCACGCCCACGCCTTCGAGGCCGCGAGCAGGCCCGTCGTCGCCCGCGGGCTGACGCCGAGGCGCAGCGACGGGCTCAACCGGCTCGCGCGCGCCAGGTCGACGAGGTAGGCGAGCACGTCGTCGGACACGCGAACGGATGCCGCGGCCGCCCGTGCCTGCTCGAGCTCGTCGGCGCCGAGCACGGCCCGCACGCCGGCCGCGCCGAGGTCGTGCGGGTCGAACCCGTCGGCGTGGCGGCGCAGGATCGCGAACTCGGCGTCGCGCTCGGGGATGTCGAGCACGAGTTTCAGCAGGAACCGGTCGAGCTGGGCCTCGGGCAGGGAGTACGTGCCCTCGTACTCGATCGGGTTCTGCGTCGCCGCGACGAGGAACGGGTCGGGCAGCGGCCGCGTCACGCCGTCGGCCGAGACCTGCCGTTCCTCCATGGCCTCGAGCAGCGCCGACTGGGTCTTCGGCGGGGTGCGGTTGATCTCGTCGGCGAGCAGGATGTTCGTGAACACCGGCCCTTCGCGGAACGCGAACTCGCCCGTGCGCGGGTCGAACGCGAGCGACCCGGTGACGTCGCCCGGCATGAGGTCGGGCGTGAACTGCAGACGACGGGTCTGCAGGTCGAGCGTGCGCGTGAGGGTGCGCACGAGCAGCGTCTTCGCGACGCCGGGCACGCCCTCGAGCAGCACGTGACCGCGCGCGAGCAGCGCGATGATCAGGCCCGTGACGGCGCCGTCCTGTCCGACCACGGCCTTGCCGACCTCGAGTCGCACGCGATTCAGCGCGTCCCGGAGTTCGGCGTCGGTCGGTCGGGTGCTCGTGGGCGTCGTGTCGGTCATCGCTGCCTTCCTGGCGGGTCGTCTGGGGTGGTCTCGGTCGTGCGGGCGGAGGTGGTGGCGGGCCTGGTCGCCGCGGTGACGTCTCGTTCGAGGTCGTCGAGGGCCGCTGCGAGGGCGACGAACCTCGCATCGTTCTCGGGCAGCTCGTCGACGAGCAGCAGCATGACGGAGGTCGCGTCGCGCCCGGTCGCCGACGCCGCCGCCTGCGCGATCACCGCGACCTGGCTCGTGCCGGGCAGGCGCAGCGCCACCGCGAGGCGCCTGATCGTGGCCACGCGCATCTGGTCGAGCGCGTGCGTGCGCTGGGCCGAGCGCGCGTAGAGCCGGGCTCGGCCCTGCCTCGTCTCGCCGGCCGGCACCGTCACGGGCAGCCGCTCGACGACGAGCGGGCCGAGGCGTCGTCCGCGCCAGACCCCGGCGATGACCGTGACGACGAGCGCGAGCACGAGCACGGGGCTGACCCAGCCGGGCGTGAGCTCGCCGAGCGTCGGCGCGGCGGTCGACTCGGCGTCGGCGGGTCCGGGCAGGTACCAGACCAGGTCGGGGGTCGCCCCGAGCAGTCCGATCGCGAACGCCGCGTTTCCGGCCTCGTCGATGCGCGAGTTCTCGAAGACCGTCGTCGCGGCGACCAGCGAGAGGCCGGATGCCGCAGGCGGGCCGGTCGCGTCGTCCTCGCCGGTGCTCGGGCTCGGGTTCGGGCCGACGGCCGCCGCGAATCCGCCGTCCTGACCGAAGCACCCCTGCCAGCCGGCGTCCTTCGCGTCGTCATCGATCGTCAGGAGCCGCTGTCCTTCGGAGAGTCCCTCGGCCCGGACGGCCGCCCGCACGTCGCAGTCGGCGCCGTCGAGCGCACCGTCGGCGGCGCCGGCCATGCGCACGCCGGGCGCGAGCGTCTCGAGCGCCCGGAATCCCGGCTCGACGACGACGAGCCGTGCCCCGCTCGCCGCGAGTGCGTCGAGCGCGTCGTCGTCGAGGGTGGCGAATTCGTCGAAGAGCAGGAGCGTCGCGTCGCCGTCCGCCGATGCGACGGCGTCGAGCGCCGCGTCGAGCGAGCGCGCGGGCGCGACCTCGACGTCGTGCGCCCGCAGCACCTCGACGAGGGCGCCGGAGCCGCGTGCGCCCGGGCTCTCGGGGTCGAGCAGTCCGGCCTGCGTGCTGATGCCGCCCTGGATCGCGAAGAGCACGAGCACCCCGACGACGAGCACGCCCGCGAGCACGAGCCACGTCCGTCCGCGGCGGAGCAGCGCCCCGAGCGTCGGCGACACGGCGGTCGCGGTCGCGGGTCGGGCATCTCCGCCGGGCGCGGTCGCAGGCGTCGTCGTGGCAGGGGCGTGCGCCGTGGCGAACTCGGCCGGTGCGCCGGGCGTCATCGCACGGCCTCGAAACGGCCGTCGGCGGCATCCGTCGTCGACGCGCCCTCGCGAACCGGACGCATCGCCTGCAGCTCTCGATCCAGCGTCGTCAGGCGCTCGTAGGTGGGCGCATCGCCCGCGGCGCCGAGGTAGCGCACGTCGTCGAACGCGTCGGCCGCATCCGCCAGGCGCGCCCGGGCGTCGGGGAACGGCCGAGCCGCGGCATCCGCGACGCCTCTGGCGGTCGTGCCGGGATGCACCTGCACGAGTTCGCGTTCGACGAGGTCGCGCACGATCGCGCGGAAGCGCTCCTCGATCGCGAGCGGCCAGTCCCGGTCGCGCGCCGCGGCCTCGGCGGCGCGGCGGATCGTGCCCGCGTCGCGCAGATCGCCCTCGAAGGCCGCTGCCGAACTCGACGCCCGACGGCGGCGGAGGCGCGGCACCCCGAAGACGAGCAGTCCGACCACGACCAGCACGATCACGAGGAGCACGACGAGCAGCGCCACGACCTCACCGGGCACCGCGCCGGCCCCGTTCAGCAGGTCTGTGAACCAGTCGCGCACCGCCTGCGCGAACACGTCGAGCGCGTTGGGCTCGGCGGCACGGTACCTGGGCTTCGACAGCTCGTCGAGCAGCCAACGGCGGGCCTCGTCGGCGTCGGGATCCAGCGGGTCCGCGCCGAAGCCGAGCGCGCGGACCGCCGCGGCTGCGATCATGCGGGAGCGCCGCCCGACGGCACCGGATGCTGGGCGCCCTGATCGGGTGCGACCCACGGGTCCGACACGGGCTGCCCTGCGTCGCGGAGCTCGACGTGCCGTGCCAGCTCGAGGTCGAGGCCCTCCGTGCGCATGCGGAGGTCGATGTAGACGACGCCGACCAGGGCAGCCTGCACGACGGTCGTGATCGCGGTGATGATGATCGAGAGCACCGTGGACACGACGCCGAGCACGATCGCGATCGTGACCGCCGAGCCCGTGTTCGTCGGGTCGATGATCGCCGGGAGCAGCCCGCCGAGCAGCGTGACGGGTTGCACCACGACCTGCGAGGCGACGTTGAGGATGACGCTCACGAGCAGGAGCACCCCGAGCGTGCGCCAGAAGTAGCCGATCGTGAGCCGCCACGAACGTCGCATCGCCGTCGCGATGCCCGCGTGCTCCAGCACGATGATGCTCGGCACGAGGGCGAGCCGCACGCCGATCCACCAGCCGAGCACGACGAGGCCGAGCGAGAGCAGCACGACGACCGCGATGCTGACGCCCAGGCCGACCGGCGAGGTCACCGCGCCGAGCACGATGATGCCCACCAGCACGGCGAGCACGACGAGCAGTGCGAGGGTGACGAGCAGGGTCCAGACGACGAGCGCACCGATGCGCGGCAGCGTGCGGCGCCACAACGCCCCGAGCGAGAGCTTCTCGCCGAGCGTGCCCGAGGCGACCTCGACGATCATGACGCCCTGCAGGAACGCACTGGCGACGACCGAGACCCCCACGGCGAAGAGCATGGTGAGCACCAGGGCCGCGATCGAACCGGGCAGCAGTTCGTCGATCTCCGCCGGGCCGGCCGAGTCGAGGCGACCGAAGAACCAGATGAACACGGGGACCGCCACGGCGGCCGCGAGGATGCCCGCGGCGAGCTGCACGAGCAGACCGCTTCCGAAGGTCGCCGCCGGATTTCGGCGCAGCGTGCGGAACGGGGCCCACAGCAGCGTGCCGAAGCCCAACGGGCGCAACGGCAGGAGGCCCGGCTTCGGCGGGGCGGTCCAGGCCTGACTGCCGGCGGGGGCGCCGTACTGCGGCGCGCCGTACTGGGGTGCGCCGTATGGCGGCGGTGCGGTCGGAGCGCCGTATGCGGGCGGCGCGCCGTACACCGGAGGCGCAGCGGGCGCGCCGTACAGCGGCGGCAGCGGCGGCACCGGGGCGGCGGGCGCGGTCGCAGCTGGCGCGTCGGAGGCGCCGGGAGTGCTCGGCACGGATGGTGCGGAGGCGTCGGGCTGCGGCTCGGGCGCTCCGGGCGCTCGCCAGTCGTGTTCGGCCACCTCGTCGTGCTCCTTCCGCTGCGGATTCCCATGCTCGCATATCGGGGAGCGGCCCACCGGCACGCTCCACACCCGCCCGCGGCATCCGCCCCCCTTGTCGGGCCGTACGACTACGCTGGTCACACCGTCCATCCGGCCTGGCGCGAGAACCCCGCCCCGGGCGCTGCAACAGGAATGAACCGATGACTTCACGCGTACTCGTCGTCGACGACGACACGGCCCTCGCCGAGATGATCGGCATCGTGCTGCGCACCGAGGGCTTCGATCCCGTCTTCTGCGGCGACGGTTCGAGCGCGCTCGCGGCGTTCCGCGAGAGCCGACCCGATCTGGTGCTGCTCGACCTCATGCTGCCGGGCCTCGACGGCATCGAGGTCTGCGCGCGCATCCGGGCCGAGTCCGGCACGCCGATCATCATGCTGACGGCCAAGACCGACACCGCCGACGTCGTGAAGGGCCTCGAGTCGGGCGCCGACGACTACATGGTCAAGCCCTTCAACCCGAAGGAGCTCGTCGCGCGCATCCGTACCCGACTCCGCCCGACGCCCGAGTCGGCCGTCGAGACGTATGCGGTCGGCGACCTCACGATCGACGCGGCCGGCCACGAGGTGCGCCGCGGCGACGAGCGCATCTCGCTCACGCCCCTCGAGTTCGACCTGCTCCTCACGCTCGCGTCGAAGCCGCAGCAGGTGTTCACGCGCGAGATGCTGCTCGAGCAGGTGTGGGGCTACCACTACAAGGCCGACACGCGCCTCGTGAACGTGCACGTGCAGCGCCTGCGCGCCAAGGTCGAGCACGACCCCGACAACCCGCGCATCGTGATGACCGTTCGCGGCGTCGGCTACCGCGCCGGCGCGACCACCTGACGGGAATGACCGCCGCCGCGGAAGTCCGCACCACGGCGTCGTGGCGCGGACTTCCGCGGCGCCTGCGGACGACGATCGCCTCCACGTGGCGGCGTTCGCTCCAGGTGCGCACGGTCTTCATCACGATCGGGCTGTCGACCCTCGCGATCCTCGTCATCGGCCTCTACATCTCGTTCAGCGTCGCGTCGAACCTGTTCCAGGACCAGCGTTCGCGCGTGCTCGAGGTCTCGAACAACGCCACCACCGCCGCGCAGCTGATCCTCGACTCCTCCGACGCGGCCGACCGCGGCTCGCTGCAGCTGCTCATGAAGGCGACCATCGACACCGTCACGAGCATCGCCGGCACCAACGACATCGCGATCTTCCGGGCCCCCGATCAGCCGACGAGCAACAACGCCCCGCCCGATCGGCTCAGCCCCGACCTCGCGGGCGTGATCTCGCCCGCGCTCCGCGCGCAGGTGCAGGAGCACCCCGAGAACCAGTACTGGCAGTCGGTCGCACTCGAGAACTCCTCGGGCGGCACCAACCCCGGCATCGTGGTCGGCAGCGGCCTCCAGGTGCCCGCCGGCGCAGGGCGGTACGAGCTCTACCTCGGCTACAACCTCTCCGAGGCCCAGCAGACCCTCGCCTTCATGCAGGTGACCGGCACGGTCGGCGCGATCGCGCTCATCGCCCTGCTCAGCGCCATCACGCTCGTCGTCGTGCGCGGCGTGATCGAGCCGATCCGCACGACCGCGTCCACGAGCCGCCGCCTCGCCGCCGGCGATCTCGGCGTGCGTATCCCCGCGCGCGGCGAAGACGAACTGGCGTCGCTCGCGGCATCCTTCAACGGCATGGCCGACAGCCTCCAGGCGCGCATTCGCGAGCTCGCCGAGCTCTCGGTCATGCAGCAGCGCTTCGTGTCGGATGTCTCGCACGAGCTCCGTACGCCGCTCACGACCATCCGGCTCGCCGGCGATGTGCTCTACGGCCAGCGCGAGGACTTCGCGGGCCCCACGGCCCGAACCGTCGAACTGCTGCACACCCAGACCGAGCGGTTCGAGCGCCTGCTCGGCGACCTGCTCGAGATCAGCCGGTACGACGCCGGATCGGTGACGCTCGCGACCGAGCCGACCAACCTCGTGCACCTTGCCGGCGACGTCATCGAGGAGATGCACGGTCTCGCCCGCGAACGCGGATCCGAGCTCCGGCTCGAGGCGCCCGGCGGCCACCTCGACGCCGAGGTCGATCCGCGCCGGGTGCGCCGGATCGTCACCAACCTGCTCGGCAATGCGATCGAGCACGGCGAGGGGCGCCCCATCGTCGTCGCGGTCGACAGCAACGCGAGCGCGATCGCGCTCTCGGTGCGCGACTACGGGCTCGGCATGACCACCGAGGCGGCCGAGCGCGTGTTCGACCGGTTCTGGCGGGCCGACCCGAGCCGGGTGCGCACCATCGGCGGCACCGGGCTCGGTCTCGCGATCTCGCTCGAAGACGCCGTCGCGCACGGCGGGCACCTCGACGTGTGGTCCCACCCGGGCCAGGGGAGCGTCTTCCGGTTGACGCTGCCGCGGTCCGCGCGGGCCGGCCTCGATCCGAACGCTGCCGCGGTCTCCCCGCTGCCGCTCGAGCCGGGCGACCCCGAGGCGGCCGGACCGCCGCCGACGGCCTCCGTGGGGGCCATCCTCCCCGACGACGATCGCGAGGTGCACGATGCGTAGGGGGCTGCTCGCGGCATCCGTCGCCATGCTGTCGCTCCTGCTGAGCGGGTGCGTGTCCATCCCGAGCTCGGGCAACGTTCAGCAGGGCGACCCGGCGCCGTCCGACGCCTCGTCGCTCGACCTCGACATCCTGGTCGATCCTCCGATCGTCGACGGCACCCAGCAGCAGATCCTCGACGGCTTCCTCACGGCGGCGCTCAGTCCGCGGAACAACTACCAGGCGGCGTACGAGTTCCTCACGCCGGCGTTCAAGGAGCAGTGGCAGGCCGACGAGAACGCCACGATCGACGTGCTCGCCGATCGCGAGTTCGAAGAGGTCTCCGACGCGCAGATCCGCCTCACTGCGACGCCGGCGGCGTCGCTGCGCGACAACGGCCAGTACGAGGTCGCCACCTCTGCGGCGCCGCTCCCGCTCGAGTACGACTTCGAGCAGATCGACGGGCAGTGGCGCATCGCGGGCGCGCCTGCGGGCATCGTGATCGACCAGGCGAACTTCACGCAGGTGTTCCGGGAGTACACCCTGTACTTCTTCGATCCCGCCTACCGCTTCCTGGTGCCCGACTCCCGATGGTTCGCCGGCCGGGACTCCGCGCAGACGAGCGTCGTGCAGGCGCTGCTCGCCGGGCCCGCCGCGTGGCTGGCCCCCGGCGTGACCTCGGCGTTCCCCGAGGGCACCGAGCTCTCGCCGGCCGCGGTGCCGGTGTCGGGGCGCGTCGCCGAGGTCTCGCTCACCGGAGCCGCGTTCGACGACACCGCCGCAGCCCAGCGCATGCAGTTGCAGCTCAACCAGAGCCTGGTCGGCAGTGTGCGCAACGTGGGCGAGGTCGCCCTGATCCTCAACGGCGTCGAATCCGAGGCCGGCGTCCCGGCGAATCCGGCGGTGCGCGACCCCCGCGTCGACCCTCGCCCGGTCGTGTTCGACGGCGAATCGCTCGGCTACCTCTCGACCTCGGGCGACGGCATCACGCCGATCCCGGGCATCTCGGAGCAGGTCGCGCAGTCCGGCGCGACGGGCGCGGCGATCGGGCCGGATGCCGAATCCGCGGCGATCCTCGACGCGTCGGGCGTTTCGGTCCTCACGGCCGACGCCGACCCGGTGGCGCTCGACCCGAGGGCGGGCCTGATCACCCCGGCGTTCGACCGCGCCGGCATCGTCTGGTCGGTGCCGGCCGGGGCGCCCGCCGACCTCGCATGGTTCTCGGCCGACGGCCAGAGCAACGGGCGTCTCACGGTGCCCTGGTCGGGCACGTCGATCGCCGCGATCGAGGTCTCCCGCGACGGCACGCGCCTGCTCGCGCTCCTCGGCGACGGCCCACGAACGTACTTCCTCGTCGCGGCCATCAGCCGCGATGCCGACGGCCTGCCCACCGCGCTCGGCACCGACGTGCTGCGGCTCGCCGAGGTCGACGGTCTGCCGCTCGACGTCGCGTGGGTCGACGGCCGCTCGGTCGTGTCGCTCACGCGCGTCGCGGGCGACGCCACCCGCATCGTCACGCAGGACCTCGGCGGCTTCGCGTCGACCCGCGACGGCCCGTCGGCCGGGCGCCTCCTCGACGCCGGCAACAGCATCCGCGACGTGCGCGTGCTCACCGACGCCGGGTCGCTCGTCGTGCAGAGCGGCGTCGGCTGGCAGGAGCGGGCGAACGGCATCCGGTTCGTCGCGTCGCAGCTCCCCGGCTGACCGGCACCGCTCCTCCCCGGGCATGCGCACGCGGCATCCGTCGTGCCTGCCGAGTTCTCGGGGGCGGATGTCGCGGCGCGACCCTCACGCTCGGTGCATGTCGTCCCCTCTCGCCCGTTCGACCCGCCTCGAGCGCGCCGCGCCTGCTGACGGGTCGGTGGGCGCCGCGCTCGCGGCAGCCCTCGCTGCCGCCCTCGCGACGGTGATGCCGGTCTCGTGCGCCGGGTGCGGACAGCCCGACGTCGCGGTCTGCGCCGGGTGCCGGGACGCGGCGGCCGCACGGCCTGTCGAGGTGTCGCGGGCGGAACTCAGGGTTCATGCGGGGCTCGAATACGGCGACGTCGTGGCGTCCCTCATCGGCGCCTTCAAAGACGGAGGGCGAGCGGATGTCGCGCGCGTGCTCGCCCCGGCGCTCGCCGCGTCGATCGGCACCGCCCTCGTGGGCGTGCCGCGGACGCTCGGAGGCGCGAGCGGGGGCGGCCTGCTCGTGGCGACGGTGCCGTCGACGCCGGCCGCGCTCCGCGCTCGCGGATACCGGCCGGTGCCTGTGCTGCTCGCCGCATGCGGCATCCGGTCGACCCCGGTGCTGCGGCTCGCGCGCGAGCGCGACGACCAGGCCGGACTCGGCGCCGCCGCCCGAGCCGCCAACGCCGCGGGCGGGCTCGTGGCCCGCAAGCGCCTCGACGGCCACCGGTTCCTGCTCGTCGACGACGTGCTGACGACCGGCTCGACCCTCCTCGAGGCACGCCGTGCGCTGGTGGCCGCCGGCGCGACCGTCGAGGCCGTGGCCGTGCTCGCCGAGACGCCGTTGCGCATCGGGCGACGTTCAGGATCCTCTCGGTGAACAGATGGTGACATCCGATGGTGGGCAGACTACGGTGGCAGGACAGGCGTGGACTACCACCCTTCAGAACCGGGTGACACGTCGGTGGATGGAGGTCGTCATGGAACTGAACATCGTCGGACGAAACCTGGGGATCACGGATCGCTTCCGTACCTACGCGACCGAGAAGTCGGAGAAGATCTCCCACCTCGCCGACCGAGCCATTCAGCTCGACGTGAAGCTTTCGCGTCACCACGAGAAGAACGGCAACACCGGGCCCGACCGCGTCGAGCTCACTCTCGTCGGCAAGGGGCCCGTCGTCCGGGCCGAGGCCGACGGCTCCGACAAGTACGCGGCGTTCGACGTCGCGCTCGGCCGATTGCTCGAACGCATCCGCCGGGCCAAAGACCGCCGAAAGGTCCATCGCGGCCAGCATCGGCCGACCTCGATCCGAGAGGCGACCGACCTCGGCTTCGCAGAGGTGGGCGTGCAGGCCGCCCGACCCGAGGTCCTCGAGCAGGTGCGCACCGGATCCATCCCCGTCATCGACGAGGCCGCGTCCGTCCCCGAGGACGACGACGTGTACTGCCCGGTCGTCATCCGCCGGAAGGTGTTCGCCAAGTCGCCCATGACCGTCGACGATGCACTGTCGTTCATGGAGTTGGTCGGTCACGACTTCTATCTCTTCGTCGACTCCGAGACCGGTCGTCCGAGCGTCGTCTATCGCCGCAAGGGTTGGGACTACGGCCTCATCGGCCTCGACGAGGACGCCGACGCGTTCATCGACGACGAAGAGGTCCCGCTGCAGCGCGCGAGCGCCTAGCCGCGGCATCCGTCAGCCATCGCCCCGCTGAGGGCGGACGACGCCACCGAGATCGCGAACCCGCGAGTCGGTGGCGTCGTCGCGTTCGCGACGGGCGAAGTCCGATCGTGCCCGTACGGTCTCCTCACCGAGACCGCCCAGCCCGCTGCCCGCTAGCATGGTTATGCTGCCGTCGATACGGCGCAACCCGGCGTGCCTTCGGCGTTCCACCCGAGGGACGTTCCTCCGAGAACATGGCGCGCCGCAATGACAGGAGATCATTCGTGGCTTCGATTCTGGAGAAGGTCCTCCGCGTCGGCGAGGGCCGAACCCTCAAGCGACTGCAGAATTACGCGGCGGCCATCAACGCGCTCGAAGACGACTTCACCGCCCTCACCGACGAGGAGCTGAAGCACGAGACGGTCGAGTTCCGCGAGCGGTACGCCAACGGCGAGTCCCTCGACGACCTGCTGCCCGAGGCCTTCGCCGCGGTGCGCGAGGCGAGCCGCCGCACCCTCGGCCTTCGCCACTTCGACGTGCAGCTCATGGGCGGCGCCGCCCTGCACCTCGGCAACATCGCCGAGATGAAGACCGGTGAGGGCAAGACGCTCGTCGCCACCACGGCCGCCTACCTGAACGCGCTCGCCAGCCGTGGCGTGCACGTCATCACGGTCAACGACTTCCTCGCGAGCTACCAGTCCGAGCTCATGGGCCGCGTGTTCCGTGCGCTCGGCATGACCACCGGATGCATCGTGGCCGGCCAGACCCCGCAGGTGCGTCGCGAGCAGTACGCCGCCGACATCACCTACGGCACGAACAACGAGTTCGGCTTCGACTACCTGCGCGACAACATGGCGTGGCAGACGGCCGACATGGTGCAGCGCGGGCACTTCTTCGCGGTGGTCGACGAGGTCGACTCGATCCTCATCGACGAGGCGCGCACGCCGCTCATCATCTCGGGTCCGGCATCGGGCGAGGCGAACCGCTGGTTCGCCGAGTTCGCGAACCTCGCCCGCCGTCTCACGCCCGGCGAGGACTACGAGGTCGACGAGAAGAAGCGCACCGTCGGCGTGCTCGAAGAGGGCATCGAGAAGGTCGAGGACTACCTCGGCATCGACAACCTCTACGAGTCGGCGAACACCCCGCTCATCTCGTTCCTGAACAACTCCATCAAGGCGAAGGCCCTGTTCAAGCGCGACAAGGACTACGTCGTGATGAACGGCGAAGTGCTCATCGTCGATGAGCACACCGGTCGCATCCTCGTCGGCCGCCGCTACAACGAGGGCATCCACCAGGCCATCGAGGCGAAGGAGGGCGTGCAGGTCAAGGCCGAGAACCAGACCCTCGCGACCGTCACGCTGCAGAACTACTTCCGCCTCTACGACAAGCTCTCGGGCATGACCGGTACGGCCGAGACCGAGGCCGCCGAGTTCATGGCGACCTACAAGCTGGGCGTCGTGCCGATCCCCACGAACAAGCCGATGCTCCGCATCGACCAGTCCGACCTCGTCTACAAGAACGAGGAGATCAAGTTCGCCCAGGTCGTCGAGGACATCGTCGAGCGGCACCAGAAGGGCCAGCCGGTGCTCGTCGGCACCACGAGCGTCGAGAAGAGCGAGTACCTCTCGCGACTGCTCGCCAAGAAGGGCGTCCGGCACGAAGTGCTGAACGCGAAGAACCACGCACGCGAGGCGGCGATCGTCGCGCAGGCAGGTCGGTACGGCTCCGTCACGGTCGCCACGAACATGGCCGGCCGCGGTACCGACGTCATGCTCGGTGGCAACGCCGAGTTCCTCGCCGTGCAGCAGATGCACGAGAAGGGACTCAGCCCCGTCGAGACGCCCGACGAGTACGAGGCCGCCTGGGACGGCGTGTTCGACGCCGTGAAGGCAGAGGTCTCGACCGAGGCCGAGCGCGTGCTCGAGGCCGGCGGACTCTACGTGCTCGGCACCGAGCGCCACGAGTCGCGTCGCATCGACAACCAGCTGCGCGGTCGTTCCGGCCGTCAGGGCGACCCCGGCGAGAGCCGCTTCTACCTGTCGCTGACCGACGACCTCATGCGCCTCTTCAACGCGGGTGCGGCGGAGAGCCTCATGTCGCGCGGCGTGCCCGACGACGTGGCCATCGAATCGAAGGTCGTCTCCCGAGCCATCCGCTCGGCGCAGTCGCAGGTCGAGGCGCGCAACGCCGAGATCCGCAAGAACGTGCTCAAGTACGACGACGTCCTCAACCGCCAGCGCGAGGCCATCTACGGCGACCGCCGTCACGTGCTCGAGGGCGACGACCTGCACGAGCGCACGCAGCGCTTCCTCGAAGACGTCGTCGACGAGGTGCTCGACTCGCACACGGCCGAGGGCAACCCCGACGAGTGGGACTTCGACGCCCTCTGGACCGAGCTCAAGACGCTCTACCCGATCGGCATCACGATCGACGAGGTCGTCGCCGAGGCGGGCGAGAAGGGTCGCGTGAACCGCCAGTTCATCCGTACCGAGATCATGTCCGACGCGAAGCTCGCGTACGACCGTCGTGAGCAGCAGCTCGGCAGCCCCGCGATGCGCGAGCTCGAGCGACGCGTCGTGCTCTCGGTCATCGATCGCCGCTGGCGCGACCACCTCTACGAGATGGACTACCTGAAGGACGGCATCGGCCTGCGCGCCATGGCCCAGCGCGACCCGCTGGTCGAGTACCAGCGCGAGGGCTACGCCATGTTCCAGCAGATGATGGGCTCCATCCGCGAAGAGACGGTCGGATTCCTCTTCAACCTCGAGGTCGAGGTCGCGCCGCAGGGTGCGGGCATCGAGGCGAAGGGACTCTCGCGCCCCGAGGCTCCCCAGGACAAGCTCAGCTACTCCGCCCCGAGCGACTCGGGCGGCGTCGAGGTGCGCAACGATCGCGGACAGGTGCAGCAGGCCGCCACGCAGCGCGCCCGTCGCGCGGTCGCCCAGGCGCAGTCGCAGCCGCAGGCCCCGGCGGCCGAGCAGCCTCGCGGTGCCTTCGGGCAGCGCGGCGACGGCGGCGGCGATGCGGCACCGCAGAACCGGGCAGAGCGCCGCGCTCAGGAGCGCAAGGGCAACTAGCCCAAAGGCGACGGGGCCGGTCATCCGATGGATGGCCGGCCCCGTCGTCGTTGTCGTCGTCGTTGTCGTCGTCGTTGTCGTTGTCGGTGTCGGGTGATCGTCGCATCAGCCGGTGATGGCCGTGGTCGGCGCGCGTCACGGCGTGGGCGGGTGTGCGGACGTCGGCACGGGGTGTTCGCCCGACCGGATCGCCCGTCGTCGATCGCCGGTGCGCCGGACCGACCCAGGTCGCGGTCAGAGGACCGTGATCGCGCTCGCCCGCCACCGCTGATCGAGGCCCTCGAGGCGGATCGCGACGGCGCGCACCCGGTGAGGCTGGTGCACGAGCACGACGGCTTCGACCACGCCGTCGGCGGGTTCGCTCGTCACGACGCGCCCCAAGCGGAACACGGGACGCTGCGGCGCGACGCCCTTGACCCGACGGGACCGATTGGCGAGGACGACGCGCATCGAGAGGCTGCGGTAGACGTCGTCGGTGACCCAGCGAGCGAGCTGTTCGAGGTCGCGAGCCCCGGCCATCACCTCGACGACGCAGTGCGTGAGGCTCTGCAGCATGGCCGAGGGATCGGGCAGCTCAGTGCGTCTCGACGCCTGCGGGCCGAACAACTCGTCATCGTCGAGGAACGCAGCGGAGGTGCGCGCGTCGGGGCGCAGGGCGGGGCGTGCGGGCATCTGTGCTCCATCGGGAGGGGACGGCGTGGGCCTGGGGGGCGGGCCCCCGAATGGGGGACAATTCGGGCGGCCCTGCGTTGAATGTATGAGCGCGGCGGAATACATGTCAAGAGGGTGTTTCAACCTGTGGAGAACAGCGCGCTCACCGACGTCACGGCAGGTAACGTGCCTGCATGCGGTGGGACCTCCTGTTCGACGACCTGGAGGCGCGACTCGACCAGGAGCAGCGCGACGAGGAGCGAGCCCTCGCGCTCGAAGAGGAGCGTCTGCGGCTCGGCCGTCTGAGCCTCCGCGATCGGTTCGCGGGCATGGCGCGAGCCATCCACGACGATCTCGCCGCCTTCATCCGCGTCGAGCTCCGCACCGGCGCGACGCTCGCCGTGCGCCCGTCCGCGTTCGGTCGCGACTGGATGAGCGCCGATCAGCTCGACGGCGACCGCAGCGGGCGGCACTGCATCGTGCCGTTCGAGGCGATCGCGGCCGTGCTAGCCGGCCCGACGCTGCTCGAGCGGAGCCTCGAGCCGATGCCGGAGGCGTCGTCGAGCCTGACCGATCGAATGGGGCTCGCGTTCCCGCTCAGGGACCTCAGCCGGCGCCGTGCACCCGTGCACGTGCTGACCGAGAGCGGGCGCGTGCACGGCACGATCGATCGGGTCGCCCGCGACCACCTCGATCTCGCGCTGCACCCGGCCGGCACGCCGCGCCGCGAGCGCGAGGTGCAGGGATACCGGATCGTGCCGCTCGATCGGGTGATGCTCGTCTCATTCGGCGCACCGAGCTGATCGAGGCCGCGTCGCGCGCCCACCGGGCGCCGCGCCTCAGGGGTGGAGGCGGCGCGGCCCGAGCGCGGTGACGTTCGAGAAGTCGGTGACGTCGGCGAACTCGCCCTGCTCCCAGAGCGCGGAGCGCCTGGTCTGCTCGAGCCGGAAGTCGATCCAGAACTCGAGCTGGGTGCGCTCGATGCGCCACGGGCCGGCGTCGCCGACCCTGATGGCCGGCAGCTCGCCCGACCGGATGAGCCCCGTGATCGTGGCCGCGTCGACCTCGAGCATTTGCGCGGCGTCGGCGATCGACAGGAAACGCCCCAGCTCGCTCGCATCTGATGTGCTCATTTCTCGATTATCGACCGGAAGGAGCGATCCGAGCCTCCGTGTGGATAACTTCATGGCGATTCGCCAGCCATCCGGAACGATGGTCCCGGTGCGACGGACCGCGTCGCCGAAGGGAGCACGATGCCTCGTCGCACGGAGCGCGGATCGATCCGCATCGACCCGCGCCTGATCATCGGCGTCGTGCTGATCGTCGGCTCGACGGCGGGCGTGTACACGCTGGTCAGCGGCCTCGACGACGCGACCGAGGTCTACACGGCGACCGAGACGTTCACTCCGGGCGCCCTCATCCGCGAGGCCGACCTCATCGTCGAGCGTGTGCGGTTCGGCTCGACCGAGGTGCGGTACCTCGAACCCGACGCGCTGCCCGACGGCGGACTGCTCGTCACGAGCACCATCCGCTCAGGAGAACTCGTGCCGCTCGCCTCAGTCGACGACGTCGACCGCGCGGGCCTCGCGACCGTCGTCGTGCCAAGCAGGGGAGCTCTGCCCGAGGGCGTCGACCGCGGCACCGTGGTCGACGTCTGGTCCGCCCGGCAGCTCGGCCGAGGCGAGTCCGAGCCGCCCACCGTCCTCGTGCCCGAAGCCGAGGTCGCGGCGATCATCGACAGCGGCGGCATGGTCGACGGCGACCAGAGGTCGGTCGAGCTCCTCGTGCCGCGCGACCGCGTCGCCGCGCTGCTGCAGGCGCTGGCCGCCGAGGACGCGATCGACCTGGTGCCTGCCAGGCCCGAGGCCGAGCGATGAGCCGGCTCGCCTTCGCGCTGGAACAGGCCGCAGAAGACCGGCTCCTCGCCGATGCCGTCGAGCACGGCCACCTCATCGTCGGGCGCGCGCTCGCACCGAACGACCTGCTCACGGGACTCGACGTCCTGGCGCCCGAGGTCGTGCTCGTCGGCGCCGGACGCTCGGCGTTGAGCGCGGCACTGCTCGAAGCATGCGACCTCCGCGGCATCCGCATCGTCGCCCTCGCCGCCGACGACGCGGAGCGCGCGCAGGCCCGTGCGCTCGGACTCCACGAGGTGTTCGAGCTCGCGTCGACCTGGCGCGAACTCGAACCCATCGTGAGCGGCGGCGTGCCCGTACCCGCGGCGGCGCACGGCAACGCGGCGGGGCACGAACCCGTGCGAGCGGCATCCGTCATCGCCGTGTGGGGGCCGGCTGGCGCTCCAGGGCGCACGACGGTCGCCGTGAACCTCGCGGCGGAGCTCGCCGCGGCCGGGCATCGGGTGGCCCTCGTCGATGCCGACCCCTATGGCGGCGTCGTGGCCGCCTCGCTCGGGCTCCTCGACGAGGCGCCCGGATTCGCCTCGGCCTGCCGTCTCGCAGGGTCTGGGGCGCTCGATCGGGGCGAGCTCGAACGCATCGCGCAGCGCTACTCGAGCGCTCGCGCGTCGTTCGAGGTGTTCACGGGGCTCGTCGGCCCGAGCCGGTGGCCCGAACTCGCGCGCGATCGGGTCACGACCGCCCTCGGCTCGATCCGCGAATGGGTCGACTACGTCGTCGTCGACACCGGGTTCAGCCTCGAGCACGACGAGGAACTCACGAGCGACCAGTTCGCACCGCGTCGCAACGCGGCCACGTTCGCGACCCTCGCGCTCGCCGACGAGGTCGTCGCCGTCGGCCTGGCCGATCCGGTCGGGCTCTCGAGGCTGCTCCGCGGGCACGCCGAGCTGGTCGACCTCGTCGACCCCGGCCGCATCCGCGTGGTCGTGAACCGCGTCCGCACGAGCGCGCTCGGCATCGACGCCTACGGGCAGGTCCGCCAGACGATGCGACGGTTCGCCGGGCTCTCGGACGTCGTCATGCTCCCGCACGACGGCAGGGCGGTCGATGCCGCGATCCTCACTGCGCGCACCCTGCGCGACGCGGCGCCGAAGTCCCCGCTCCGCACGGCGGTCCGCGACTTCGCGCACGACGCGTTCCTGCCGGCGCCGCCGGTCGCCGTGCGGCGGCGCCGGTTCGGTCCCGTTCGGGCCGGGGTCGCGGCGACCTGACGCGGGCCTGTGCGGCGGAGTCGCGATGGCCGCGGCATCCGACCAGTACGCTTGAACCGTGTCGACCCTCAGTGATCTCGTCCTCGCCCAGGGCCGCAGCAGTCAGGCCGACGTCGATTGGCTGCACATGCTCGTCGGCGACCTGCAGCTGCTCGCGGACCTCGCCTTCGCAGACATCGTGCTCTGGGTGCCCTCCGGAGACGACGACTTCGTCGCCGTCGCGCACTCGCGTCCGTCGAGCGCGGCCACCCTCTTCTACCGCGACTTCGTCGGCCAGCCGATCAAGTCGCAGTGGCGCGAACTCGTCGACGAGGCGTTCCACGGTGCGCGCATCGCCGACTCCTCGGCGCCCGACTGGTACGAGGAGATGCCGACCCGCGTTCGCGCCGTGCCCGTCATGCGGCGCCTGGCGCTGACGGGCACGAAGGTCGCACCGGAGCCGGTCGCGGTGATCACCCGGCACACGAACCTGGGGGCAACGCGCACCGCGAGCCGACAGGAGCTCACGTTCAACGAGTGCGCCGACGAGCTGTTCGAGATGATCGCCTCGGGAGACTTCCCCGACCTCGGTGCGCCGACCGGTCCGCGACGGGGCGCACCGCGAGCCTCCGACGGCCTGATCCGGCTCGACGTCGACGGCACGACGACGTTCGCGAGCCCCAACGCGCTCTCGGCGTTCAACCGCATGGGCTTCGAAGACGAGCTCGAGGGCGAGTCGCTCGCCGAGGTCACCACGCGACTGCTCACGGGCAAGCTCGTGGTCGATGAATCCCTGCCGCTCGTGGTCACGGGCCGGGCCCCGTGGCGCACCGACGTCGAGTCGCGCGGGGTGACGGTGTCGCTGCGGGCGATTCCGATCCGGCGCACGGGCGAGCGCATCGGTGCGATCGTGCTGAGTCGCGACGTGACCGAACTCCGCCACCAGGAGCAGGAGCTCATCACCAAGGACGCGACGATCCGCGAGATCCACCACCGCGTCAAGAACAACCTGCAGACGGTCGCGTCGCTGCTGCGCATCCAGGCGCGGCGCACGCACTCCGACGAGGCGCGCGAGGCGCTGACGCAGGCCATGCGCCGCGTCGGCGCGATCGCCGTCGTGCACGACACCCTGTCGGAGGGCCTCTCGCAGAACGTCGACTTCGACGCCGTGTTCGACCGCGCATTGCTGCTCGTCGCCGAGGTCGCCTCGGCCCACAACACCACCGCGCATCCGAAGCGCTCCGGCTCGTTCGGCGTCCTGCCGAGCGAGTACGCGACCCCGCTCGCGCTCGCGTTGACCGAGCTCGTGACGAACGCGGTCGAGCACGGACTCGCGGGTCAGGAGGGCGATGTCGAGATCATCGCCGAGCGCTCCGACACGATGCTCAGCGTGCAGGTGCGCGACACCGGATCCGGCCTGCCGGAGGGCAAGGTCGGCGAGGGCCTCGGCACGCAGATCGTGCGCACGCTCATCCAGGGCGAGCTGGGCGGCACCATCGACTGGCACACGGTCGTCGGCCGCGGCACCGAGGTCACCATCGAGGTTCCGCTGCGCTGGATCACGTCCGCCTGAGATCGCACCTCGCCTCGAACGCGAAACGGCGCCGTGACCTCGAGGGTCGCGGCGCCGTTCCGTGCTGTGGTGCAGGCTGGGTCAGCCGGCGCGACGTGCGCGGGCCGCGCGGCGCTTGAGTGCGCGGCGCTCGTCTTCGCTGAGGCCACCCCACACGCCCGAGTCCTGACCGGTCTCGAGGGCGTACTGGAGGCAGATCTCGGTGACGGTGCATCGGGCGCACACGGCCTTCGCCTTCTCGATCTGGTCGACGGCGGGACCAGTGTTGCCGACCGGGAAGAAAAGCTCCGGGTCAGCCGTGAGGCAGGCGGCCTTGTCGCGCCAATCCATGAAGATGCTCCTTGCGATGTGTTTCGTTTGCAGACGCGCACGATTGCGCGAGCCGTAGCCGGCTGTGCTGCTTTGGGGGAATGGCCGAATTACGGGAAGTAGGATCGGAATCGATCGGCTCACGTCCCTGTGAGCATCAATTCGGCCTCATAAATGTTCGCATAGTGATGAGACCGAATCAATAGCCGTGAATGGGATATCGCTGTGAATACCGACGAAACTGACGCGAACATGCCGCGCAACGCATCCGATGCCGGAGGCGTGCGCGCGGCGCTGATCACGATCTCGGGCGTGCTCGTCCTGGAGGCGCTCGGACTGATCGCGGTGGTGGTCTGGCTGGTCGTCGATCTGCTCTCACTCGCGCCGTCGTCGTACGCGACGGCGATCGCACTGCTCGTGCTCGTGCTGATCGCCGCGCTGTGGGTCGGTGCGATCGCGATCGGTTCGCTGCGGCGTGCGCCGTGGTCGCGAGGGTCGGCGATCGTGTGGCAGGTGCTGCAGGTGTCGATCGCGGTCGGCGCGTTCCAGGGCATGTTCGCGAGGCCGGATGTCGGGTGGGTGCTGCTGGTGCCGGCGATCACCGTGATCGGGCTCCTGCTGTGGACGCCCGTGCGCCTGGCGTACTCGCGCGACGACGCCGAACGGGCGCCGCACGGCGCGTGAGCGTCGTGGGCGCCCGTCGGCGTCTGCAGCGGGCGCGGTGGCGTGGGCCTAGCCGTCGAGCCCGAGCTCGCGACGCACGCGTGCGACGTGCCCGGTGGCCTTGACGTTGTACCAGGCGTGCTCGATGACGCCGTCGACGCCGATGACCAGGGTCGAGCGGATGGACCCGATGTAGGTCTTGCCGTAGTTCTGCTTCTCGCCCCAGACGCCGTAGCGCTGCTGCACGGCGACATCCTCGTCGGAGAGGAGCGTGTAGTTCAGTCCGTCGCGCTCGGCGAAGCGGGCGAGCTTCTCGACGGCGTCCTTGGAGACGCCGACCACCCGCACGCCTGCGGAGGCGAACGAGTTGAGGTTGTCGCGGAAGTCGCAGGCCTCGGTCGTGCAGCCGGGGGTCATCGCCTCGGGGTAGAAGTAGAGCACGACGCGTTCGCCGCGGAGCGACGAGAGCGTGATGGGGGTGCCGTGCTGATCGTTCAGGGTGAAGTCTGGTGCGAGGTCGCCGGGGGCGAGTCGTGCGTCGGTCATGCTTCCATCGTGTCACGGCTGCGACGAGGGTTGGCTGCGCACGTCTGGTGCGACGGATGCCGCGGGCGGGCGGTGGCGCGTCGGCAGGCGACGCTCATCGGAACGTCTCGAGCAACCGCTGCAACGAGTCGAGTCGGGCGCGGCCGGTGTCGCCGAGTTCTCCGGCGTCGACCGCTTCGACGATGGCGCAGTCGGGGGCGTCGGGCAGGTGCGTGCAGCCGCGCGGGCACTGCTCGGCGATGGCGGCGAGATCGCTGAAGGCGCCGAGGATGTTCGAGGGGTCCACGTGGCCGAGGCCGAACGAGCGCACGCCGGGGGTGTCGATGACCCAGCCGCGTCCGGCGGGGGAGTCCAGGCGCAGCGAGACGGTCGACGACGACGTGTGCCGCCCGCGTCCGGTGACGGTGTTGACGACGCCGGTCGCGCGGTCGGCACCGGGGACGAGCGCGTTCACGAGGGTCGACTTGCCGACGCCCGAGTGGCCGACGAACACGGTGCGGTGGTCGACGAGCTCGGCGGTGATCAGTTCGATCGGCATGTCGTCGGTGCGCGACCGCACGACCGGCAGGTCGAGTCCGGCGAAGTTCTCGAGGAACTCGGACGGGTCGGCGAGGTCGGTCTTCGTGATGCAGAGGATCGGCTGGATGCGGGCGTCGTACGCGGCGACGAGGTAGCGGTCGACGAGCCGGATGCGCGGCTCGGGGTTCGCCGCGGCGACGACGATGAGCATCTGGTCGGCGTTGGCGACGATGACGCGCTCGACCTCGTCGGTGTCGTCGGCGCTGCGGCGGAGCAGGGTGCTGCGTTCGAGCACGCGCACGATGCGGGCGAGCGAGCCCTCGTCGCCCGTGGTGTCGCCGACGAGGTCGACGCGGTCGCCCGTGACGACGGACTTGCGTCGCAGTTCGCTCGCCCGAGCGGCCGTCAGTGTGCGCTCGTCGGGGCCGTTCTCGTCGACCATGACCGTGTAGCGCCCGCGGTCCACTCCGAGCACGAGGCCGACGACGGCGTCGGCGTGCTGCGGGCGCGTCTTGGTGCGCGGCCGACTGCCGCGACGACTGGGACGCACCCGAACGCTCGACTCGTCGAACTCGGGTTCGTCCTCGTCGTCGCCCGCGTCCCACCAGCTCATGCGAGCATCTGCTCCCAGAGCGCGGTGAACTGGGGCAGGGTCTTGCTCGTGGAGCCGATGTCGTCGACGATGACGCCGTCGACGCCGAGTCCGACGATCGCGCCCGTCGTCGCCATGCGGTGGTCGGCGTAGGCGCGCCACGGGCCGCCGTGCAGCGGTGCGGGCACGATCTGCAGGCCGTCGTCGAGTTCGCGCACGTCGCCGCCGAGCCCGTTCAGCTCGGCGACGAGCGCCGCGAGACGATCGGTCTCGTGGTGGCGGATGTGCCCGATGCCCGTGAAGGTGCTGGGTCCGTCGGCGAACGCGGCCAGGGCGACGAGGTTCGGCACCAGTTCGCCGGCCTCCGAGAGGTCGAGATCGGCTCCGCGGATGCCGCGGCCGCCGTCTGCGGTGCGCTCAGGCGCCCGGACGGTGAGCCGGTCTCCGGCACGTTCGACGATCGCACCGAAGCGGGGGAGCAGCTGCTCGAGCTGGGCGCCGACCTGCGTCGTGGTGTCGGGCCAGCCGACGATGCTGACGCTGCCGCCCGCGACGAGCGCGGCAACGAGGAACGGTGCCGCGTTCGAGAGGTCGGGTTCGATCGCGACATCCACCGCACGGATGGGGCCGGGCTCGACGATCCAGCGCCCGGGCTCGGGGGAGGCGACCTCGATGCCGCGCTGGCGCAGCGTCTCGATGGTCATCTCGATGTGCGGCAGGCTCGGCAGGCGCTCGCCGGTGTGGCGCAGGTCGAGTCCGCGCTCGAAGCGGGCCGCGGAGAGCAGCAGGCCGGAGACGAACTGGCTGGAGGCGGATGCGTCGAGCTCGACCGTGCCGCCCTCGATGCGCCCGGTGCCGTGCACGGTGAACGGCAGGGCGCCGCGGCGATCGTCGTCGAGGTCGACGCCGAGTGCGCGCAGGCCGTCGATCGAGCCGCCCATGGGTCGGCGTCGGGCGCCCTCGTCGCCGTCGAACGTGGTGGGTCCGAGCGCGAGCGCCGCGACCGGCGGCACGAACCGCATGACGGTGCCGGCGAGGCCGCACTCGATCGTCGTGGAGCCCAGCAGCTCGTCGGCCGGGATGACGCGCAGGTCGTCGCCGAAGCCGCCGGTTGCCGGCATGCGCTCGAACGAGGTGCCGAGGGCGCGCAGGGCGTCGATC
Organism: Agromyces aureus; assembly: GCF_001660485.1. Classification (GTDB taxonomy): domain Bacteria; phylum Actinomycetota; class Actinomycetes; order Actinomycetales; family Microbacteriaceae; genus Agromyces; species Agromyces aureus. The sequence goes on along the minus strand of NZ_CP013979.1, from coordinate 3,092,604 downwards.
ATGAGCTCGCTGTCGCGCGACCAGAGCGGCGCGTGCAGCGTCGACGGACCGTCGGCGAGGGCGGCGAGCACGAGTTCGCGGTTGGTCAGCGACTTCGAACCCGGGAGCGCGAGCACCGAGTCGAGGGCCTTCTCGGCGACGGGCGCGAGCCAGCCCGGGTCGGGCTCGGTCTCGCGGCGGTCGCCGTACGGATCGAACTCGGGCTCGGAATACTTCGAGATCAGCATCGGTTACCAAGAATAGCGTTCGAGAACGCGGAAGGAGTTGATGCGCGTGCCCGTGGCAGAGCTGCGTACCCCCGTCACCAGCGGGTCCGGGTCGATGTCGGCATCCGTTTCGACCCGTCGCCGCCGCAGAGTGGCGTCACAGGCCGACGGCCTAGGATGGCCGGTGATGACTGCCGACGAGATCGACACCGTATCGGAGTCCGAGCGTCCGCTCGGCGAACTGTTCGAAGAGCAGGCCCTGCCCTTCATCGATCAGCTGTACGCCGCGGCGCTCCGCATGACCAAGAACCCCGCCGATGCGCAGGACCTGGTGCAGGAGACGTTCGTGAAGGCCTACGCGGCCTTCGGCCAGTTCACGCAGGGCACCAACCTCAAGGCGTGGCTGTACCGCATCCTCACGAACACCTTCATCAACACGTACCGCAAGAAGCAGCGCGAGCCGTACCAGGGCACGATCGACGAACTCGAGGACTGGCAGCTCGGCGGTGCCGAGTCGACGACGGCCCGGTCGTCGCGTTCGGCCGAGGCCGAGGCGATCGACCACCTGCCCGACAGCGCCGTGAAGGACGCGCTCCAGGCGCTGCCCGAAGACTTCCGCCTCGCGGTGTACTTCGCCGACGTCGAGGGCTTCTCCTACCAGGAGATCGCCGACATGATGAACACCCCCATCGGGACCGTGATGAGCCGCCTGCATCGAGGCAGGCGGCTGCTGCGCGAGTCCCTCGCCGAGTACGCGAGCGAGCAGGGCATCGCCACTGCCGCACCGACCCCCAAGAGGCAGAAGCTGCCGAGGAGCCCCAAATGAACGACTGCGGCTGTGAGAAGGCCCGTGCAGAGCTCGAGGAGTACCTGCACCACGAACTCGCCAGTGCGGATGCCGCGGACATCCGCGCGCACGTCGAGAACTGCCCCGACTGCTCGAACGAGGTGCGCGTCGGCGTGGCCATCACCGAGGTGATGCAGCGCGCCTGCAAGGAGAGCGCTCCCGAGACCCTGCGCACCCTCGTGCTCGCGCAGATCCGCACGGTGCAGGCCGGGCACGGGGTCGCCGCCGACTGATCCGACCGCGCCGCCGGTACTCGGCGTCGTGCGACGTTCAACCGTTCGACGGACGCCCGCGCCCGACGTGCGCGCGTACCGTCGAGGGTGATGAACGAGTCAGCCCCGCCCACCACCCGATCCGGTCGTGTCCCGACCTGGCTCAGGGTGCTCCTGCCCACCGTCCTGATCCTCGTCTGGTTCGCCGCGTTCGGCGCCGGTGGGGCGTCCTTCGGCACGCTCAGCGACGTCGTCGAGAACGATCAGGCCCAGTTCCTGCCCGCCTCCTCCGAATCGGCCGAGGTGCAGGCACTGCAGTCCGAGTTCCGCGGCGACGAGTCGATCCCCGCGATCGTCGTCTATGCGCGCGACGGCGGCCTCACCGACGCGGATGTCGAGGCGATCGACGATGACGCCGAGGCGTTCGCGTCCATCGACGGCGTGCTCGCCGACGGCGTCTCGCCCGCGGTCCAGTCCGAGGACGGCGAGGCCGCGGAGGTCTTCGTGCAGGTCGACTCGTCGGCCGAGGTCAAGGAGGTCGTCGGCGAGATCCGCGAGCGGGTGGCCGAGACATCCGGAGACGGCCTCGAAGCCGCGGTCACCGGACCGGCGGGATTCACGACCGATCTCTCGGCCGCCTTCGCGGGCATCGACGGGCTGCTGCTGCTCGTCGCGTTCGGCGCGGTGTTCCTGATCCTCGTCATCGTGTACCGCTCGCCGCTGCTGCCGTTCATCGTGCTCGGCACGAGCCTGACGGCCCTCTGCACCTCGGTGCTCGTCGTGGTGTCGCTCGCGAAGGCCGACGTGCTCGTGTTGAACGGGCAGACGCAGGGCATCCTGTTCATCCTCGTGATCGGCGCCGCGACCGACTACTCGCTGCTCTACATCGCCCGGTACCGCGAGGCCCTGCACCAGCACGAGCGCAAGTGGGACGCCACCTGGGCGGCGCTGCGCGGCTCGTGGGAGCCCATCCTCGCCTCCGGCGGCACGGTCATCGCGGGCCTGCTCATGCTGCTCGCGAGCGACCTCACCTCGAACAAGCTCCTCGGCCCGGTCTCGGCGATCGGCATCGCGTTCGCGCTGCTCACCTCGCTCACGCTGCTGCCCGCGCTCATGCTCTGGGCCGGCCGGGCCGCGTTCTGGCCGGTGCGTCCGAAGTTCGGCGCGCACGTCGAGGCCGACGACGTCGTGGTTCGCAAGGGCATCTGGCCCAAGGTCGCCCGACTCGTGGCACGTCGACCTCGCGTCACCTGGATCGTCTCGACCCTGCTGCTGGCCGTCATGGCGCTCGGCGTGACGCAGCTGAAGGCCGACGGCGTGCCGTCGAGCGAGTTCGTGCTCGGCCAGTCGCAAGCCCGCGACGGGCAGGCGCTGCTGAGCGAGCACTTCCCGGGCGGCTCGGGCACCCCCGCCGTCGTCATCGCGTCGGAGGAGGATCTCGACGCGGTGGCCGAGGTCGTGCTCGCGACCGATGGCGTGGACTCGCTGTCGGTCGTCTCGGAGGACTCGCCGAGCGGGTCGCTGCCCGTGACCGAGGACGGCATCCAGCCGCTCGGTCCTCCCGGCACCCCCGTCGGCGACCCGACCGTGGTCGACGGACTCGTGCAGCTCGACGCGACCCTGGCCGATGCGAGCGACTCCGACGCGGCCGAGGAGACCGTGATCGCCCTGCGCGACGGCCTCGAGGGCGTCTCGACGACCGATCAGCCCGTGCTCGTCGGCGGCGTCACCGCGGTGGCCCTCGACACGAAGGTCGCGTCGATCCACGACCGCAACCTCATCATCCCGCTGGTGCTCGGCGTGATCCTGCTGATCCTGATGCTGCTGCTCCGCTCGATCGTCGCGCCGCTGCTGCTCATCGGCACGGTCGTGCTCTCGTTCGGCGCTGCGCTCGGCGTCTCGGCGGTCGTCTTCAACCAGGTGTTCGACTTCGCCGGCGCCGACCCGGTCGTGCCGTTGTTCGGATTCGTGTTCCTCGTCGCCCTCGGCGTGGACTACAACATCTTCCTGATGACCCGGGTGCGCGAGGAATCGGTGAAGCACGGCACCCGTCAGGGCGTCCTGCGCGGGCTCGTCGTCACGGGCGGCGTGATCACCTCGGCGGGGCTCGTGCTCGCGGCGACCTTCGCCGCGCTCGGCGTGCTGCCGATCCTGTTCCTCGCGCAACTCGCGTTCATCGTCGCGTTCGGCGTGCTGCTGGACACGTTCCTCGTGCGGTCGCTGCTCGTGCCCGCACTCGCCTACGACTTCGGACGTGCGATCTGGTGGCCGTCGAAGCTGTGGCGGGCCGGACCCGACGTCGGGGAACGGCGAGCGGATGCCACGGCCGCCGTCATGGGCGACCTTCGCGCCGATTCCGACAGCGAGGCGCACCACGCGGAGCACAAGGCCTGAGTCCGCTCGTCCGGGCGGGTGGACCCGCCCGGACGGCCCGTCCGCCGTGGACGACGACGAACGACGGGGCACCGTGGACGGGGCACGGTGGCCGGGGAACGGAAGAGGGCGGATGCCATGCGGCATCCGCCCTCTTCGGGTCTCTCAGACGATCAGAGCGTGAGCGCCCGGCTCACGAGGCCGGCCTGCTCGGCCGCGTGACGCTTGGCCGAACCCGTCGCGGGCGACGCCGACGCGGCGCGCGAGACGACCTGCACGGGCTTGTTGCCCAGCTTGTTGGTCTCGACGATGAAGTACGGCCAGACGCCCTGGTTCTCGGGCTCGTCCTGAGCCCACACGTACTCGGCGTTCGGGTAGCTGTAGGCCACCTTCTTGAGCTCATCGGCCGGCAGCGGGTAGAGCTGCTCGAGGCGCACCAGGGCGATCTCGGGGTTCGGGTTCTTGTCGAGCTCGGAGAGCAGGTCGTAGTAGAGCTTGCCCGACACGAAGACGATGCGCTTGACGGCCTCCTTGTCGGTGATCCGGGCATCGTCGATGACCGGCTCGAAGCGGCCGTTCGTGAAGTCGGTGACCTCGCTCGTCGCGCCGCGCAGGCGCAGCATCGCCTTCGGCGTGAAGACGATCAGCGGACGGCGCGGACGGGCGTAGGCCTGACGGCGCAGCAGGTGGAAGTACGACGCGGGCGTCGAGGGGCGCGCCACGGTCATGTTGTCCTCGGCGCACATCTGCAGGAAGCGTTCGATTCGGGCGCTCGAGTGGTCGGGGCCCTGGCCCTCGTAGCCGTGGGGGAGCAGGAGCACGACGCTCGAGCGCTGGCCCCACTTCTGCTCGGCCGAGGAGATGAACTCGTCGATGATGGTCTGCGCGCCATTGGCGAAGTCGCCGAACTGGGCCTCCCACAGCACCAGCGCGTCGGCCCGTTCGACCGAGTAGCCGTACTCGAAGCCCATGGCCGCGTACTCCGAGAGCAGCGAGTCGTAGATCCAGAACCTGGCCTGGTTGTCGGAGAGGTTCTGCAGGGGCAGCCACTCCTGGCCGTTCACGCGGTCGTGGAGCATCGCGTGACGCTGCACGAACGTGCCGCGGCGGGCGTCCTGGCCGGCGAAGCGCACCGGCGTGCCTTCGAGGAGCAGCGAGCCGAGCGCGAGCAGCTCGCCGAAGCCCCAGTCGATCTTGCCGTTGCGGCTCATGTCGACGCGCTTCGTGAGCAGCTGCTGGATCTTCGGGTGCACCGTGAAGCCGGCCGGCTTGTTGCCGAACGCGTCGCCGATGGCGTGCACGACGTCGGTCGAGACGCCCGTGGTGGCGAGCTCGCCGGTCGCGGGGGCCTCGGTGTCGAACGACTCGGTCGCGCCGACGATCGGGATGGATCCGGTCTGCGCGGCGTGCGTCTCGGCGAAGGCGCGCTCGAGGCGGTCCTGGAAGTCGCGGTGCGCCTCTTCGTACTCGGCCTCGGTGATGTCGCCGCGGCCGACGAGCGCCTCGGTGTAGAGCTTTCGCACCGAGCGCTTCGCCTCGATGAGGTTGTACATGAGCGGCTGGGTCATCGAGGGATCGTCGCCCTCGTTGTGTCCGCGTCGGCGGTAGCAGACGAGGTCGATCACGACGTCGCGGTGGAACTCCTGGCGGTAGCGGAACGCGAGCTCCGCGACGCGGACGACGGCCTCGGGGTCGTCGCCGTTCACGTGGAAGATCGGGGCCTGGATGGCCTTGGCGACATCCGTCGAGTAGATCGACGAGCGCGCGTCGCCCGGAACCGTGGTGAAGCCGACCTGGTTGTTGATGTTGACGTGGATCGTGCCGCCCGTGCGGTACCCGCGCAGCTGCGACATCTGCATGGTCTCGATCACGACGCCCTGACCGGCCATCGCCGCGTCGCCGTGGATCAGGATCGGGAGGGTCGAGAACGTGCCGATCGGCTTGCGGTCCTGCTTGGCGCGCACGATGCCCTCGAGCACGCCGTCGACGGCCTCGAGGTGCGAGGGGTTCGCGGCGAGCGACACGGGGATCTGCGCGCCGTCGTCGGCCGTGAAGGTGCCCTCGGTGCCGAGGTGGTACTTCACGTCGCCCGAGCCCTGGCCCGACGTGGTGCCCTCGAACTCGCGGAACACCTGGCCGTAGGTCTTGCCGGCGATGTTGGTGAGCACGTTGAGCCGGCCGCGGTGGGCCATGCCGATGGCGACCTCGTCGAGCTGCTCCTTCGCGGCGCCCTGGAGGATCTCGTCGAGCAGTGCGATGACCGACTCGCCGCCCTCGAGGCTGAAGCGCTTCTGGCCGACGTACTTGGTCTGCAGGAAGGTCTCGAACGCCTCGGCCTCGTTGAGCTTGCCGAGGATGCGCATCTGCTCGTCGTGCGTGGGCTTCTCGTACTTGCGCTCGACCTGCTCCTGGATCCACGTGCGCTGCTCGGGATCCTGGATGTGCATGTACTCGATGCCGATGGTGCGGCAGTACGAGTCGCGGAGCACGCCGAGGATGTCGCGGAGCAGCGCCGTGCGGGTGTTGCCGAAGCCGCCCGTGACGAACTCGCGGTCGAGGTCCCAGAAGGTGAGGCCGTGGCTCTCGATGTTCAGGTCGGGGTGCGAGCGCTGCTGGTACTCGAGCGGGTCGGTGTCGGCCATCATGTGACCGCGCACGCGGAACGAGTTGATGAGCTCCTGCACGCGGGCCGTCTTGTCGATGGCGCTCGCGATGTCGACCGAGATGTCGGGCGACCAGTGGATGGGCTCGTACGGCAGGCGGAGGGCCGCGAAGAGGTCTTCGTAGAAGCCGCGCTGGCCGAGCAGGAGCTCGTGCACCTTCTTCAGGAACTCGCCCGACCCGGCACCCTGGATGACGCGGTGGTCGTAGGTCGAGGTGAGCGTGATGGTCTTGCCGATGGCGAGGTTGGCGAGCACCTTCTCGGAGGAGCCCTGGAACTCGGCCGGGTACTCGAGGGCGCCGGCGCCGATGATGCAGCCCTGGCCCTTCATGAGGCGGGGCACCGAGTGCACGGTGCCGATGCCGCCCGGGTTCGTGAGCGAGATCGTCGCGCCGGAGAAGTCGTCGGCGGTGAGCTTGTTGTTGCGGGCGCGGCCCACGAGGTCTTCGTAGGCGTTCAGGAACTCGTTGAACGTCATCGACTCGGCGCGCTTGATGGCGGGCACGAGGAGCGCACGGGTGCCGTCGGGCTTCGGGATGTCGATCGCGATGCCGAGGCCGATGTGGGCGGGCTTGACGAGGCTGGGCTTGCCGTCGACCTCGCTGTAGAAGACGTTCTGGCTCGGGAACTCCTTGAGCGCCTGGATGAGCGCCCACCCGATGAGGTGCGTGAAGCTGACCTTGCCGCCGCGCGTGCGGCGCAGGTGGTTGTTGATCACGATGCGGTTGTCGATCATGAGCTTCGCGGGAACGGTGCGCACGCTCGTGGCGGTCGGCACGGTGAGCGAGGCGTCCATGTTGGCGGCGAGGGCCTTGGGCATGCCCCGCAGCGGCACGACCTCGTCGTGGCGCTCGCCGTCGTCGACGACCTGTACGGGGCTCGTGACGGGCACGTCGGCCGGCACGGGGGTCGAACGCGGGGCCACGGACGTGGTCCGTGCCTCCGGCGCCTGCCCGATGACCGCGTTGGGCGTCGTCGCGGGGGCGGATGCCGCGGCAGCGGCCGGTGCGTCCGCGGGCGCCTCAGCGGCGGGGACAGCAGCGGTGGCGGCGGCCGGAGCGGCGGCGGTCTCGGTCGCAGGCGTCTCGCCCGCGGCATCCGTCGTCGGCGTCGCGGTCGCCGCGGCACGGGAGTCGCGGTACGACTCGAGCACCGGCCACCAGGACCGGTCGACCGACTCAGGGTCGACGACGAACTTCTCGTACATCTCGTCGACGAGCCATTCGTTGGCCCCGTACTCGCCCGCCGTGGTCTCTTCGGACCCGGACCCGGTCAATTGGCTCGACACAGCCGATCGCCCACTCTCTCCGTTGATACTGGATGTTCTGCGGCGATCGTTGCGCTTCGCGGTTCTCGCTCGGGTTCGATCGCCCCGACAAGCCTAAACCCCTTCCGCGACCTCGGCTTCCAGCCGGTCGCGGTAGCGTGAGTTCCATGGAGTTCTACCGCACCGAACCCAGCCACGACCTGACCTACTCCGACGTGTTCCTCGTGCCGAGCCGGTCGGGTGTCACGAGCCGTCTCGACGTCTCGCTGGCTCCCGACGACGGGTCGGGCGCGTCGGTGCCGATCGTGTCGGCGAACATGAACTCTATCACCGGTCCGAGGCTCGCGTCGTCGCTGGCCAGGCGCGGCGGCATCGGCGTGCTGCCGCAGGATCTCCACCTGCAGGATCTCGCCGAGTCGATCCGGTGGGTCAAGGCGCAGTCGGCCAGGTTCGACACGCCCTACACGTTCGCCCCGGAGTCCACCGTCGCCGATGCGCTCGCGGTGCTGCCGCCGGTCGCGGGGCAGGGCATCGTGCTGCAGGGCGACGACGGCGAGTACGTCGGATGCATCGTGGCCGAACGCCTGGCGACCGCGCTGCCCGACGCGCGCCTCGGCGACCTCGTGCACGGCGGCCTCGCGTCGCTCGACGCCGACGACGTCGAGACGCCCCGTCGGGCGTTCGACCTCATGGTCGACGCGGGACTCGACTTCGCGCCCGTCCTGCACCACGGCCGCGTCGTCGGCACGCTGAGTCGGCGCAGCGCGCTCCGCGGCACGATCTACGAGCCCAACGTCGACGCCGAGGGTCGCCTCCGGGTCGCCGCGGCCGTCGGCATCAACGGGGATGTCGCGGCGAAGGCGTCCGCCCTCGTCGCGGCCGGCGTCGACATGCTCGTGCTCGACACGGCCCACGGGCACCAGGAGGGCATGGTCCGCGCGGTGTCCATCGTGCGCGACCTCGGTCTCGGGGTGCCGATCGTGGCGGGCAACATCGTCACGGCCGATGCCGTCGCCGATCTCGTCGAAGCCGGCGCCGACGTGCTGAAGGTCGGCGTGGGGCCCGGCGCGATGTGCACGACGCGCATGATGACGGCCGTCGGGCGGCCGCAGTTCTCGGCCGTGCTCGAGACCGCCGAGGCCGCGCGCGAGCTCGGCGCGCGCGTGTGGGCCGACGGCGGCGTGCGGTATCCGCGCGACGTGGCGCTCGCCCTGGCGGCGGGCGCGTCATCCGTCATGATCGGTTCGTGGTTCGCCGGCACGATCGAGGCGCCCGGAACCCTGGCCCGCGACCCGGACGGCCGCCTCTACAAGGAGAGCTGGGGCATGGCTTCCACGAAGGCCGTGCGCGAGCGCTTCGACCGCCTCTCGCCCTACGAACTCGCGCGCAAGGAGCTCTTCGCCGAGGGCATCTCGTCGTCGTCGATCTACCTCGACCCGCTGCGCCCGTCGCTCGAGGACCTGATCGACATGATCACGTCGGGCGTGCGCAGTTCGTTCACGTACGCGGGGGCGCGCGACCTCGCCGAGTTCCGGGACCGCGCGCGCGTCGGCATCCAGTCGGCGGCAGGTTATGAAGAGGGCAAGGCACTTCCGGTCAGCTGGTGATCCACCGGGAGATCCCCGGGCGGTCGCCGATATACTCGATCGCACAATGGACGATCCTCCCTCTGCCAATCCCAGTCATAGACCCTCGCCCGTGATCGACCGGGGAGGTGACGATGTCTGAGTGGTTGCTGCTCGGCATCGGACTCCTCCTCACGGTCGGCACGGGCTTGTTCGTTGCGAGCGAGTTCGCGCTCGTCAACCTCGATCGCGCCGATCTCGAGGCGCGTCGTTCGCGGGGTGAGACGAGGCTCTCGCTCACCATCTCCGCGCTGAAGATCACCTCGACGCACCTCTCGAGTGCGCAGCTCGGCATCACGCTGACGACCCTCCTCACCGGCTACACCATGGAGCCGGCGATCACCTCGCTGCTCGCCGCACCACTGACCGCGTTGGGCATTCCCGAGGCGATCGTGCGCCCGGTGGGCGTCATCACGGCGGTCGTCGTCGCGACGCTCCTGTCGATGATCATCGGCGAGCTCGTGCCCAAGAACTTCGCGCTCGCGCTGCCGCTGGCCACCGCCAAGGTGGTGATGCCGTTCCAGACCGCGTTCACCTGGGTGTTCCGCCCCGCGATCGTCGTGCTGAACGGCAGCGCGAACGGTGTGATCCGCGCGTTCGGCATCGAGCCGAAAGAGGAGCTCTCGGGCGCCCGCTCGGCCGAGGAGCTCTCGTCCCTCGTTCGCCGCTCGGCGAGTGCCGGCCTGCTCGAGCAGGACACCGCGACCCTCCTCGGCCGCACCCTGCGCTTCGCCGATCACGATGCATCCGACGTCATGACGCCGCGGCCCGCCGTGTCGGCCGTGCAGCGTCAGGACTCCGCCGAGACCGTGCTCGAGCTGGCCCGCCAGACGGGCTTCTCGCGGTTCCCCGTGTACGACGAGAACCTCGACGACATCGTCGGCCTCGTGCACGTCAAGCAGGCGGTCGCGGTGCCTCGCGAACGGCGGGCGGATGTCCCGGCATCCGCCCTGCAGTCCGAGGCGCTCCGCGTGCCCGAGACGATGACCCTCGACGTGCTGCTCGAGGAGCTCCGCGGCCGCGGGTTCCAGATGGCCGTCGTCGTCGACGAGTACGGCGGAACGGCCGGCGTCGCGACGCTCGAGGACCTGGTCGAGGAGCTCGTGGGCGAGGTCGCCGACGAGCACGACCGCACGCGTGCGGGCGTCGTGCTCCGCGAGGGCTCGGTGGCGTTCCCCGGCATCCTGCGACCCGACGAGCTCGTTGACCGCACCGGCATCCGGGTACCCGAGAACGGCGACTACGAGACCGTCGCGGGCTACGTCATCTCCGAGCTCGGCCGCCTGCCGGTCGTCGGCGACGAGGTGCGCATCGAGGGCGGGACCCTCGCCGTGCAGCGCCTCGACGGACGACGTATCGACCGACTGAGGTTCGTGCCCGACCCGGTGCCGCTCGACGACGCGGAAGAAGGTGGTGACCGATGAGCGACTGGTTGGGCATCGTCTGGCTCGTCGTGCTCCTGCTCGCCAACGCCTTCTTCGTCGGAGCGGAGTTCGCCGTCATCTCGGCGCGACGCTCGCAGATCGAGCCGCTCGCCGAGCAGGGCAAGCGCAGCGCCAAGACGGCCCTCTGGGCCATGGAGCACGCCACGCTCATGCTCGCGATGAGCCAGCTCGGCATCACGATCTGCTCGCTGCTGATCCTGAACGTCTCCGAGCCGGCGATCCACCACCTGCTCGAGGTGCCGCTGCACCTCACGGGCTGGTCGGAGGCGGTCATCTCGACCGTCGCGTTCATCGTGACGCTCGTGCTCGTGTCGTACCTGCACGTGGTGTTCGGCGAGATGGTGCCGAAGAACCTGTCGTTCTCGCTGCCCGAGCGCGCCGTGCTGCTGCTCGCCCCGCCGCTCGTGCTCATCGCCCGGGTGTTCCGCCCGGTGATCGTGGCGCTGAACGCGACCGCGAACGGCGTGCTGCGCCTGTTCGGCGTCGAACCGAAGAGCGAGGCGAACTCGACCTTCACGCTCGACGAGGTGCAGACCATCGTCGACCGGTCGCGGGCCGAGGGCGTGCTGGCCGACGCGAGCGGCACGCTGACCGCGGCGTTCGAGTTCACGACCAAGCGCGTGGCGGATGTCGCGCTGCCGATGTCCGCGCTCGTGAGCCTGCCCGTGACGGCGACCCCCGCCGACGTGGAGCGGGCGGTCGCGAGACGCGGGTACTCGCGCTACGTGATCCTCGGCCCGGACGGCGAGCCCGACGGCTACGTGCACCTGAAGGACGTCATCGACCTCAGGGTCGACGAGTTCGACGACCCGATCCCCGCGAAGCGGGTGCGTCGCCTGGTCTCGATCTACGACGGCACCGACCTCGAGGATGCGCTGGCCACGATGCGCCGCCTCGGCACGCATGTCGCGCGCGCGTTCGACGAGCAGGGGGCGACGACGGGCGTGATCTTCCTCGAGGACATCATCGAGGAGCTCGTCGGCGAGGTGCAGGACGCCACCAGGCGAGGCTGACCCCGCGCGGCGGCGTCACGCGGTGAACGGCCGGCCGCGGCATCCGATCGACGGATGCCGCGGCCGGCCGTTCTGCACGGTGCTCGGCGACGGTGCGGGCACGGCGGCCGGGCGGCGACGGAGACCTGCCACTCGTTCCGCGTACGGGATCGGCCGCGAGGGCCCGGCGTAGACTCGCGCCGACCCGAGGATCCGAGGAAACATCATGTTCGAGAAACTCATGGCGACGGCCGTCCTCCCTGCGTCGGACCTCGGCCGAGCCAAGGCCTGGTGGCACGACGTGCTCGGCCGCGATCCGGTCTACGAAGACCTCGAGGGCATGGGCCTGTTCTACGACGTGGGCGGCACCATCGTCATGGTCTACCGCACGGAATTCGCCGGCACGGCCGGGAACACCGCCTTCAACCTCATGACCGACGACCTCGATCGCGACATGACCGCGCTCCGCATGCACGGCGTCGTGTTCGCCGACTACGACCTGCCGGGCCTGAAGACGGTCGACGGCGTCGCCGAACTCGGCGACGAGCGCAGCGCGTGGTTCACCGACAGCGAAGGCAACATCTTCGCGATCGGACAGCTCTCACCCGGGATGATGGAGCGGGCCATGCAGATGCGCCGGACTTCGGCGGGTCCGGCATGACCGACCCGCTCAGCTGAGGGCGGCGCTCACCACTCGCCGTCGTTGACCTCTGGCCTGGCCCGCAGGTACTGCACGGGCCACATCGTGCTGCCCGCCCCGAGTTCGTGGGCGGCGCGCAGCGCGAAGTGCGGGTCGCGCATCATGGCCTTGCCGATCATGACCGCGTCGGCCGCGCCCGAGGCGACGAGCTCGTCGGCGTGCTCGGCGTTCGTGATGCGGCCGACGGCCGAGACCGCGACGTCGCCGTGCTCGCCGACGTACTCGGCGTGCCCCGCCTGGTAGCCGGGCCCGACGGGGATGTCGGCGTGGGCGACGAGGCCGCCGGTCGACACGTCGAAGAAGTCGGCGCCCGCGTCTTCGCACCAGCGCGCGACGATCGCAGTCTGCGCCTCGTCCCAGCCGCCCTCGACCCAGTCGGTCGCCGAGAAGCGCACGAACAGCGGTACGCCGTCGCCGATCTCGGCGCGCACCTCGCGCACGATCTCGAGCAGCAGGCGCGAGCGCCCCTCGAGGTCGCCGCCCCACTCGTCGTCGCGCAGGTTCGAGAGCGGGGAGAGGAACTGGTGCACGAGGTAGCCGTGCGCGGCGTGCACCTCGACCAGGTCGAAGCCCGCATCGAGCGCGCGCCTGGCCGCCGAGCGGAAGTCCGCGATGACGCCCCGGATGCCGGCCTCGTCGAGCGCCACGGGCTCGCGCAGCCCGTGGAACGCCTGCGCCGACGCCGAGACGGTGGTCCAGCCGCCCTCGTCGAGTGGCTGGGAGCCCCGCTTGCCGACGACCTCGGGCCAGACCGACGCCTTGCGGCCCGCGTGCGCGAGCTGGATGCCGGCCGCCGCACCCTGCGAGCGGAGGAACCGGGTGACGCGCGACCACGCCTCGGCCTGCTCGTCGTTCCAGAGGCCCGTGTCGTAGTCGGAGATGCGGCCCTCGGGGCTCACGGCCGTCGCCTCGGCGATCACGAGGCCAGCGCCGCCCGCGGCCATCGAGCCGAGGTGAACGAGGTGCCAGTCGTGCGGCACGCCGTCGCGCGAGGTGACCGAGTACTGGCAGAGCGGCGGAACCCAGACCCGGTTGCGGATCGTGAGCGAGCGGATGGTGATCGGCGTGAACAGGGCGGGCTGTGCGGATGCCTCGGGCTCGGCGCTCATGCGGCGAGCTCCCTGAGCCACGACTCGAGCGACGCGGCATCCGTGAACACGAAGCCGTCGCCGCCGACTGCGAGCGAACCGGCGACGTTGTCGGCCCGATTGTCGATGAACACGAACTGCGACGGCTCGATGCCGAGCTCGGCGATGACGTGCTCGTAGATCGCGGCGTCGGGCTTCACGAGTCCGAGCTCGCCGCTGACGAACACGCGCTCGAAGAGCGGTGCGAACGATCCGGAGCGGAGCCAGCCCGAGAAGTCGGCGCCCGCGTTCGAGAGCAGCGCGAGACGCGTGCCGCCGTCGCGCAGGGCGTGGAGCACGCGCAGGGTGCCGGGATCCACGCTCAGCCAGCTGCGGTGGTCGATCGCCCAGAGCTCGTGCACGTCGACGGTCGACCAGTCGGCGCCGATCGCCCGGGCGACGGCCGCCCAGTACTCCGCGATCGACAGGGTGCCCTGATCGAGGGCTGGCCGATGCTGCCAGAACGCCGCCCAGAACGCGGGTTCGTCGGCAGCGGACACGCCTGCACGCGCGACCAGTTCCGCCCGGTCTTCGGCGCTGGGGGAGCGGGAGATCACCTCGCCGTAGTCGAAGACGACCACGCGCGGGGCGAGACTGATGGGTTCGAGGGCTGTCGCTGACATCGTCGTCCAACCTATCGTTGGAGCATGGCCACCGAGTGGAGAAGCTGGCGGGCCGACGACGCCGCCGCGTGGATCGCGGCGCCCGGCGCCGACGACGACAAGTACTCGCGCGGCGTGCTCGGACTGGTGTCGGGCTCGGTCGAGTTCCCGGGCGCGGCCGTGCTCGGCGTCGAGGCCGCCCACCGCACCGGCGTCGGGCTCGTGCGCTACATCGGGCCGAGGGGCGTGCGCGCCGCCGTGCTGCTGCGGAGGCCCGAGACGGTCGTCGGCCGCGGCCGCGTGCAGGCGTGGCTGCTGGGTTCGGGCATCGACCCGACCCGGCGTTCGTTCGTGCTGCTCGGCGATCTGCAGCACGCGCTCGCCGACGGCGTTCCGGTCGTGCTCGACGCCGGCGCCCTCGACCTCGTCGGCACGCACACCGCCCCGACCGTCATCACGCCGCACCACCGCGAGCTCGCGCGGCTCCTCGCCGCGCGCGAGATCCGATCGAGCTTCGAGGAGATCCGCGCCGACCCCGCCGAATGGGCCGAGCGCGCGGCGCGCGAACTCGGCGTCGTGGTGCTGCTGAAGGGTGCGACCACGCATGTCTGCGACCCCGCCGGCAACGCGTTCGTGCTCGAGGCCCCGACGCACTGGCTGGCGACGGGTGGCACGGGCGACGTGCTCGGCGGCATGCTCGGCGCGCTCGCCGCGACCCACCATGCCCGGCTCGCCCGCGATGCCGAGGCGCTCACGTCGCTCGCCGCGACCGCCGTCTGGATCCACGGTGAGGCGGCCAGGCGCGCGAGTGCCGCGAACGGCGGCGGCCCGATCGTCGCACTCGACATCGCGCAGGCCGTGCCCGGCGTCGTCGGCGAACTGCTGGCGACTCGCGGCGACTGACGGGCAGACGGGCGCGGCACCGGGGGACCGCGGCGCAGCGACGGCATCGCGCCGGCGCGGACTGGGCGCCGATGCGCGGAGGAATGCGCCTACGCGCGGAGGAACCGCGCGAGGAACTCGCGCGTTCGCGCCTCGCGGGGCGACGCGAAGAACTCCCGTGCGGGGGCGTCCTCGATGATGCGTCCCGCGTCGAGGAACACGACGCGGTCGGCCACCTCGCGCGCGAACGCCATCTCGTGCGTCGCCATGACGATCGTCGTGCCGCGATCGGCGAGCGAGCGCACGAGCGCGAGCACCTCGCCCACCAGTTCGGGGTCGAGCGCGCTCGTGACCTCGTCGAGGAGGAGCAGCTCGGGCCCGGTCGCGATGGCGCGCACGATCGCGACGCGTTGCTGCTGTCCGCCCGAGAGCCGGTCGGGGAACGCCTTCGCGAACTCCGCCAGGCCCACCGAGTCGAGCAGCTCGAGCGCCTTCGCCTCGGCGGCGGCACGCGGCATCCGGTGCACCAGACGGGCCGCGAGCGTGACGTTGTCGAGCACGCTGAGGTGCGGGAACAGGTTGTAGTGCTGGAAGACGACGCCGATGCGGGCGCGCACCCGGTCGGCGTCGACGCGGGGGTCGCTGACGTCTTCGCCGTCGAGCAGGATCACGCCGTCGTCGATCGTCTCGAGCAGGTTGATCGTGCGCAGCAACGTCGACTTGCCCGAGCCCGAGGCGCCCACGAGCGCGACGACCTCGTGCGTGTCGACGTCGAGATCGACGCCGTCGAGCACGAGCTTCTCGCCGTACGAGCGACGGATGCCTCGCAGCCGCAGCAGCCCGGGCGTGGCGGTCTCCTCGGACGTCGGTGTCGTCACGCTCGGCTCGCTCATACGATGCTCCCGCCCTGTTCGCGCACCCGCATGCGTGCCGAGAGCCAATCGGTCAGCCGGATCATCGGCCACGCGAGGAGCACGAACAGCAACCCGGCGACGACGTACGGCGTGAAGTTGAAGTAGTGCGCCGTCTCGATCTGGGCGGCGCGCACGGCGTCCATCGCGCCGAGCACCGAGATGAGGCCGACATCCTTCTGCATGGCGACGAAGTCGTTCATGAGTGCTGGCGTGACCTTGCGGAAGGCCTGCGGGAGCACCACGCGGCGCATCGTCTGGCCGTGGCTGAGGCCGAGCGAGCGCGCGGCGAGTCGCTGCGACGGGTGCACGGCCTCGATGCCGGCCCGGAACACCTCCGAGACGTAGGCCGAGTACGTGAGGATCAGTGCGATGGTGCCCCACACCGCGACCGGCACGCGCGGGAAGAAGTCGAGTCCGGGGATGCCGTACCCCACGAGGTAGAGCACGATGATGAGCGGCATGCCACGGAAGAGGTCGGTGTACCCCGCCGCGAGCGCGCGGAGCGGGAAGTACACGGGGCCGCGGAGCGTGCGCATCGACGCGAGCAGCAGGGCGACGATCACGACGCCGATCGCGGCGACCACGAGGACCTGGACGTTCAGCCAGAGCCCTTCGAGGATGCGCGGCAGCGACGCGAGCGCGACCTCGGGGTCGAAGAACGACTCGCGGACCTTCGTCCACCCGGGGGAGCCGGCGACGGCCCAGAGCAGCAGCCCCGCGAACACGACCGTGGAGACGGCGCTGATGAGCACCGAGCGACGGGTCTGCTTGCGCCGGAACGTGCGCCGCGAGACCTCGAGGTCGCTCGGCCGCCACGCGGGCGCGTTCGACGCGTCGGACGCGTCGAGGTCGGCGCGGCTCACGCCGCCCGCCTTGGTTGATTCAGCCACCATGCAACGGTAGCGGCGCACGCGATCGCCCGCGTGCGCCGCCGTTCGTCTCCGTCGATCCGTGCCGTGCGGCTCAGTCGAGCAGCGGGGCGGCGTCGCCGCCGAGCCAGGTCGTCGCGAGCTCGTCGAGCGTGCCGTCCTCTCGAAGCGCGTCGACTGCCGCCGTGACCTTCGCGGTGAGCGGCGAGCCCTTGGCGAGCACGAGCCCGAACTCGTCGCCGCCCGCGGTCGAGGGCAGCTGGCCGATGATCTTGCCGCCGTCGAGTTCGGCGCCGGTCAGGTAGAACGCGGTCGGCAGGTCGACGACGATCGCGTCGACCGTGCCGCTCTGCAGGGCGAGCTTCGCGTCGTCGTTCGTGTTGAACACCTGCGCGCCGGCCGTCGGGGCGATCTCGCTCTCGATCGCGTCGAAGCTCGTCGTGCCCACCTGTGCGCCGACCAGCAGGTCCTTCAGGTCGGCGATCGAGGTCGCGGATGCCGCGGGCGAGCCCTCGACCGTGATGACGACCTGCGTCGTCTCGTAGTACGGCGACGAGAAGTCGACGTTCTCGGCGCGCTCGGGCGTGATCGAGAACTGCTGCAGGTTGATGTCGAAGTCCTTCGCGCCGGGCGCGATGGCCTGGTCGAAGGTCGTGCGCACCCAGACCACGTCGTCGGCGTCGAACCCGAGCTGCGCGGCGACCGCGTAGGCCACGGCGGGCTCGAAGCCCTCGCCCGACTCGGGGGCGTCGTCGATGACCCACGGGTAGTAGGCCGGCTCGCCCGTGCCGACGGTGAACTTGCCCTCGGTGACGTAGCCGTCGGCGCTGCCGGAGGCGCTGCCGCCGGAGTCGCCCGATCCGCCGGCGGAGCACGCGGCGAGCACGAGGGTGGCGGTTGCCGCGACGAGGATCGCGGCGAGTGGGCGTCGGGTCATGGCTGCCTCCGGGGTCGGGTCCTCCAAGCTTCCCCGATCCGGGCGCCCGCGGGGCTGCGCGTGGCGGAATGTGACACTCGGATAGGCTCGCCGTCATGACGGATGCGGGCGAGCGGGCGGCGCCCGCGGCATCCGTCGCTCGCAGCACCGCCCCGCTCGTCGGCGGACGCGTCGCACTCTGGATCGCATTCGTGCTCGTGCACGCGTGGCTCGTCTGGCTGAACCTCGCGGCGCCCGGGCAGCCGCTCGGCGACGTGACCGGCGTCTACCGGGTGTGGGCCGAGAACGCGGCGAACGACTGGCTGCGCATGGGCATCGACGCGCCGTGGGTGTACCCGATCCTCGCGTTCCTGCCGATGGCGGCGTCGCTCGCGTTCGGCTCGGACTGGTACGCGCAGACGTGGCTCGTGATCGTGACGCTGCTGAACGCGGTGGCGTTCGCGGTGCTGCTCGGGTCGGCCGGGCTCTCGCGCCCGCGCCGCACGGCCGCGTGGTGGTGGCTCGGGTTCCTCCTGCTGCTCGGGCCGATCGCGCTCGGGCGCATCGACGCCGTGACCGTGCCCATCGCGATCCTGGGTCTGCTGATGGCCGCCGGTCGCCCGCGCGTCGCGGCCGTGCTGCTCACGGTCGGCGCCTGGGTCAAGGTGTGGCCGGCCGCACTGGTCGCTGCGCTCGTGATCGCGTCGCGGCGTCGCGGCGAGGTCGTGGGCATCGCCGCGGCGCTGAGCGTCGGCATCCTCGGCGTGAGCCTGCTCGCCGGCTCGGGGCTGAACGTGTTCGGCTTCGTCGAGGAGCAGGCGGGGCGCGGGCTGCAGGTCGAGGCGCCGCTCGCGGTCGTCTGGCTGTGGCAGATCGTCGCGGGCGCGCCCGGGGTGCGCGTCGTGTACTCGCAGGACATCCTCACGTTCCAGATCGAAGGGCCCGGGGCGGATGCCGCGGCCGCCCTCACGACGCCAGCGATGGCGATCGGCGTGCTCGCCGTCGTGCTGCTCGGGGTGCGGGCGGTGCGTCGCGGTGCCGTATTCGGGCGGGTGCTGCCGCCGCTCGCGCTCGCGTTCGTCGTGGTGCTCATGCTCGCGAACAAGGTCGGGTCGCCGCAGTTCATCGCGTGGCTCGCCGCACCCGTGATCCTCGGGCTCGTCTACCGCCCGCGCCGCTTCGCGGTGCCCGCGGCCGTCGCCGCGTCGATCGCGCTGTGCACGCAGCTCATCTACCCGTACTGGTACGGCTGGCTGCTCGCCGCGAACCCGGCGTTCGTGCTGCTGCTGACGACGAAGGTCGCCCTGCTCGTCGCCCTGCTCGTGTGGGCGATCGCAGCACTGTGGCAGGCTGGGGCCAGGCGGGATTCCGCGCCCCGGTCGGGGTGAAGCACGAGCCCGCGAGGAGGACTCATGCTGGTGGCATTCTCGGTCGCACCGAGCGGAACGGGCCGCAGCGACGGCAGCGTGCACGACGCGGTCGCCGCGGCGGTCAGGATCGTGCGGGAGTCGGGGCTCCCGAATAGTTGGACACGTAGCGCCACTTCTGGAAGAAAGGCCTGATCACATGCTTGTTGCGTTCAGCGTAGCGCCTTCTGGCGTAGGAATTGCTCAGGAAATCACCGGTGAAGCCTCGGCAGATGCAGGCGGCTCCGTGCATGACGCCGTCGCTGCGGCTGTCACTGTGGTTCGCGAGTCCGGCTTGCCCAACAGGACGACGAGCATGTTCACGGAGCTCGAAGGAAGTTGGGACGAGGTGATGGACGTCGTCAAGCGCGCAACCGAGGCAGTGCT
This sequence comes from Agromyces aureus, assembly GCF_001660485.1. Taxonomy (GTDB): domain Bacteria; phylum Actinomycetota; class Actinomycetes; order Actinomycetales; family Microbacteriaceae; genus Agromyces; species Agromyces aureus. The sequence goes on along the minus strand of NZ_CP013979.1, from coordinate 3,073,172 downwards.
GCCGTTCGGGTCGCGAGTGTCCCTGGTGCTGAAGGCTGACATCCGGCCCGGCTACACCGGTGAGCTCCACGGCAAGGTCGAACGCCTCGAGCGCGCGATCGATGAGTCGAGCCAAGCAGGGTGAGCCTGCTGGCACGCCAGTAGAACGGCTCTCAGTACTGTACGAGAAAACACGAACCCCGTCATGACCTGGCCGACGTGTCGAGCTGCGTCTTCTTGTCCAGTCGTGGACGCGTAGGCGCTCTGCCATCGCTTCCCGGTCCACCATCGATACGAACGTTCGCTAACCGGCTACCAGCCCTTGTGTCGGCTTCACCTTCTCCACGAGCAGTGCATTTGGGACGAGCTCATCTCAACGCTGCGAAGGCAGCGAGCGTCCATCGGTTCCGCGCTGCTGCTGGTTTCGAGGTGAGGTGAAACGCCCGGCACACTGCGCACGGATGGATGCCCACCTCGTGGCGTTGCGGTGAAGCGCTCCGGATTCTGCGCAGCGCAAGTCCAGCCGCGAGGGCAGTCGGGTACGGGTGCTTGGTGCAAGTGGGCGCAGCCATCATCGCTCCTTCAGTGTCAGAAGAGAACGACGTGCTCCGGCTTATGTACCGACCAGCGTCTGAGCCTGCGGTTGTGTAAACCCAGGCCCTGCCGGGCTGCCTGTAGATGGTCTTAGCGCCATGGCTAGCCTGCTCGTGCTGGACCCAGGACGCAAGGCTCGCGGCGACGAGCTCGTGTGCTCTGGCAGCACCGCTACAGTTCGGACATGCATGTGCGACGACGCGCTCGGAATTCGACGCCTCGGTCGAACGCTGCGCTGATTGCAGCTTCGATCGTGACTGCCTCATTCGCCTCCCTGGCGCTGACGGGCTGCGATCCATTGGGCCGTAATGACCTTGCAAGCTTCGATGGAGTTGACGCAGTCGTGGCTGAACTGGATGTCGCATCGATCGGTGAGATCGTGTTCGAGGCGAGGTCCGGTGCCGGAGCTCTCAACGGATGGGCCACCCGCGAGATGCTCATCGAGGGAGTCCACGACATCGACGGACTCGAAGGACCAGCCGCGGGGGATCTCCTCAAGTCCAGCCTCGATGGTGCAGGCTTCGAGGAAGGCGGCTTGAACGACGAGTGGCAGTCATGGAGCCGGCTCCAGCTCAACGTCAATGCGTGTCAGGTGTCCTTTCAGCAGGTCGACGAAGGAGATGTGGTGAAGTATCACGACTCGGAGAACGTCGCACACGACAAGGCAGTTGGCGCAGCGGGCATGTGGGTAGCGGTGTCCTGCGAGCAGTAGTCGCTGCTCGAAAGAACAGGCCCCCCGAAGCCCAGAAGGGCGGCGTGGGTCTGCCATTTGCGCGTACGGGTGCTGGCGGTGGCTTGGCCCCGGGCATCACTTCGGTCGAAGTCAGACCTTGCCGTTTCTCGAAGTTGCGGCGATGGCATCCATCAGTTGTCGCCTCGAGTCCCGGAGCTGCTCGGGCACCTGCACTCGGAAGCTGGAGGGCTCGTCCCGCGGTGCGAGCACGAACGGCAGTGAGAGCTCCGTTCCGTCGAGATCCATCACGACGTAGAGAGCGTCTGATGAGGATCCGGCATGCGCCTCTCGCCCGATGTCCACCCTGAGGATGCGGTCGTACTCGACCGTAAGAAACGTCCGGCCGCTCGGGACCATGAAGAACTCGAGGTGATCAGTGCCGAGCCGAACCGCGTACATCGTCGAGGGCTTCCGAGCTCCGCCGGTCAGCTTCTTCACAGCAGCCGTCATCCCCGGTACTCGCGAACTGAGCCACATCCCCGAACCGTGCTGCGATTCCAAGTCCCGCAGCGCACGAGCGTTTCGGGCCAACACGTTCGCGAAGTAGAACCACCCCACGAACAGGAGAAGAGCGCACACCGCCATGGCTTCAGCGAGAGCGTACCCGCTCGACTGCTGGGCTCTCGCGCCGCACGCGACGATCTGGAATCCGACGCCGGCCGCCGCGGCAACGGTGAGCCCCGCGTAGGTGCTGCTCGATGGCTTCCCGCCTTCGGTCAATCCGCTCACCCGTCCGATCCGCAGTTCTCGACCCGTTCACTCTTCCACGCGCGCGGTCCACTCTCTCCGAGTGAGTGGGCCGCTTCCAGTGCCGGGCGGGATGAGCCCGCCACCCACCGAGATCCGCGGCGGCTCCGCCGGCTCGCGACATCCGAAGCGCGGGTCGAATCGATTCGATTCCTGTGCGAGAATCGACGGATGAGCAGCCGAACCGACCAGACGTCGACCCTGTCGCCGACTCGCGTGCGCCTCGCACTGCTCGCCCTCGCACTCGGCGGGTTCGGCATCGGCTCGACCGAGTTCGTGGCCATGGGCCTGCTGCCCGAGATCGGGCGCGACCTGCTGCCGGCGGTCGCCGCGAGCTCGCCCGACGACGCGAACGCGCAGGCCGGCTGGATCATCTCGGCCTATGCGCTGGGCGTCGTCGTCGGTGCCCCCACGATCGCCGCGCTGGCAGCCCGGTGGCCGCGCAAGCGCCTCCTGCTCGCCTTGCTCACGGCGTTCACGCTCGGCACCATCGCGTCGGCCGTGCTGCCGACGTTCGAGCTCGTGCTCGCCGCCCGGTTCCTCTCGGCGCTGCCGCACGGCGCCTACTTCGGCATCGCGTCGCTCGTCGCCGCGAGCCTCATGGGCCCCGGCAAGCGCGCCCGCGGCGTCGCCCTCGTGCTCTCGGGGCTCACCATCGCCAACGTCATCGGCGTGCCGCTGATCACCTGGCTCGGACAGGCGCAGGGGTGGCGCACGGCCTACCTGGCGGTCGCCGGAATCTTCGCGCTCACCTTCGTCGCCGTGGCGCTCGCCGTGCCCTGGCAGCCCGGCGACCCCGACGCCACGATGAAGCGCGAACTCCGCGCGTTCTCGCGGGCGCAGGTCTGGTTCGCCCTCGCGATCGGCGCGATCGGGTTCGGCGGACTCTTCGCGGTCTACAGCTACGTCGCCCCGCTCGCCACCGAGGTGACCGGGCTGCCCGCCGCGATGGTGCCGGTCGTGCTCGTCGCGTTCGGGCTCGGCATGACGATCGGCAACTTCGTCGGCGGCCGCCTCGCCGACTGGAGCGTGCGACGCAGCATGTACATCTTCTTCGCCGTGCTCGCGGTCTCGCTCTTCGTGCTCGGGCTCACGGCGACGAACCCCGTGGGCCTCTTCGTGGGCGTCTTCCTCATCGGCGGGTCGTCGGCCGCGCTCTCGCCCACGATCCAGGCACGGCTCATGGATGTCGCGCGCGACAGCCAATCGATCGCCGCCGCCCTGAACCACTCGGCCCTGAACATCGGCAACAGCCTCGGCGCCCTCCTCGGCGGGGTCGCGATCGCCGGCGGACTCGGCTACGTCGCGCCCATCTGGATCGGCCTCGCGCTCACGTTCGCGGGCATCGCCCTCGCGATCGTCTCGTTCGCGATCGACCGTTCGCGCGGTCGACGTGGCGTCGTCGTGCCCTACGCGACGGGCGCCATGGAGGTCGTCGAGGTCTGAACCCGGCTCGCCGACCCGACACGCGGGGAGGCGGACGCCGAGGTGGAGCGCGGTGCGGGTCGACGATCGCGATCCGGCCGACCGGGGCGCCTCGGCGAACCGGATCAGCGCGTCGCCGCCGAGGCGACGGCGCGCCGCGGCATCCGCTCGCTCAGTCGGACTGCAGCAGGATGCCGTCGAGAATCGCCCGCTTGCGCAGCGCGACCTTCGTGCCGACGTCGAACCCCGACAGGCGGTACTTCTCGCGGATGCGCTTGAGGTAGCTCTTCGCGGTCTCTTCCGAGATGCCGAGCTGGAAGGCGACCGCCTTGACCGGCTGGCCGGCGCCGTAGAGCGCCATGACGCGTCGCTCCTGCGCCGAGAGCTTGGGCACCGTGCCCTCGGCCGCGAGCGCGACCTCGAGCTCGTGCGTGAGGTACGTCTCGCCGTTGCGCGCCGCCCGGATCGCCTCGACGATGTTCTCGACGGGCTCGGACTTCACGAGATAGCCGAGCGCACCCGACCCGAGCGCCTCGCGCACCACGGCCGGCTCGGAGTACGTGCTCATGAGCATCGTCTGCACGCCCGCCGACTTCAGCATCGAGAGCTTGAGCGAGATGGGGATGTTGTCGCGGAGGTCGAGGTCGAGCAGCACCACGTCGACGGGGAACGCGGGGTGGGCGAGCAGCTCGGACCACGACGGCACGGCGGCGACGAGGTCGATGTCGGCTGCGGTGCCCCGCAGCCACTCCGAGAGCGCACCGAGCAGCATGCGGTGATCGTCGACGATCGCCAACCGGATGGGTACCTCGGTGTCAGCCATGCGACTTCTCCTCTATCGGGCGGCCAGCCGGGTGACGCTGACCGGGCGCGAGCGCCTCGGGTTCGATGCGGCAGATGATCTCGATGCGGAACCCCGTTGCATGCGAAATCATCTGGTGCACTCCGACATTAGCGACTGCGTCCCACGTTGCGGGGTCGACGCGACGGTGAATGACCCCCTCGACGTCGATGGCGAGGTCGACGGAGGTCGCCACGTGCAGGACGTCGGCCTCGGCGTCGTCATCGTCGAGTACGGGCTCGACGGGCTCGCGGCAGATCACCTTCACCGAGGCCGGAACCGCCGACGGTTTCGCCGGGTCGGCGACGAGCAGCCAGAGCGCGAGGAGCAGCCCCTCGCGCTGCCCGGCCGAGAGCGGCCCGGCGAGTCCCGTCGGGTCGTCGACCTGCACCCGGCCGCTGAGGTACTGCGACTCGGTGACCGCGTGCTTCAGCCAGGTGTCGTTGCGGCCCTCGATGAGCCGGATGCGGAGGCCGGCGGCCAGCCCGCCGGCACGGGCCGCATCGTCGTCGGAGAGCGGAAGCCCGATGCGGCCGGCCGCGACGTCCTCGAGCAGGTTCTCGGCGTCGAAGTCGAGCTTCGCGAGCTCTTCGGAGGCCCGCATGCCGACCGCCGAACGGGCCGTGCCCACGGTGCTCTGCACGAGCGAGAGGTCCGCCTCGTGTCGCACGAGCCGGCTGAACCCCTGCAGCATCGCGACCGTGAGCGCGACCGGCAGCACGGTGCCCCCCGCGAGCACGAACAGCGGCACGACGGCCGAGCCCGCTGCGCCGAACTGCACGATCGCGTCGAACACGAGCGCGAAGGCGACCCCGCAGGCGATGATGATCGGCAGCGAACGGGAGCGGATCGTGGAGACCGGCATGAGCACGGCTCCGATCGCGGGCGCCGCGGTCGGCGTCACGCCGATCGCGGCGAGCCCGGAGGTGGCCTGCAGGTCGAACCAGACCGGAACCGCGAGGCCGACGAGCAGCAGCACGTAGAACCAGTCGGGCATGCCCCGGAACACCTGCCAGCCCACGCACCCGATGGCGACGATGCCGAGCAGGGCGATCCAGCCGGGCCAGGGCCCCAGCCCCGGCGGGAAGTACGGGACCATCGCCACGGCGCGCACGAGATGGCCGAGGATGATCAGGCCCGCGGCGATCGTCGCCCCGATCGCGAGCCGCCGACCGCCGTGACTCGAGCGGATGTTGCTCGCCGCCCTCGCCGACCGTGCAGGGCGCAGGAACGAGTGCTCGCCGATGCCCGAGCGCACCCGGGCGGATCCCGTGGTCACGGCTTCGGCACCTCCAGCATCACGGTCGTGCCCGAACCGGGCGACGAGAAGATGCGCGCACGCCCGCCGACCGCAGACAGTCGGCCGACGACGGACTCGGCGTACCCGAGCCTGGCGGGATCGACGGAGTCGGGCTCGAACCCGTCGCCGCTGTCGGTGACCATGGCGCGCACGGTGTGCTCGTCGTCGGTGATCGTGACGTCGGCCTCGGTGACGCCCGAGTGCCGGCGCACGTTCTCGAGGCATTCGCCGAGCGCGCCGACGAGTGCGTCGAGCGTCTCCCTGGGCAGCACGAGCTGACCCGCGCCGTGCCAGCTCACGTCGAGTCCCATGCGCACGAACCGCTGGCGCACCGACTCGAACGTCGTGCTCAGCAGGTCGTCGTCGGAGCCGGGGGAGAAGATCGCGTTCGACCCGTTGTCGAGCGGCACACCGAGGCGCAGTTGGCGCAGCAGCCTCGCGTCGTCGCCGGCCTGATCGCGAAGCGCGTTCGCGCTGACGCCCACCCCCGAGTGCGCGAGCAGCGACAGCGTCGCGAGCACCGTGTCGTGCAGCACCCGCGCGTCCTGGCGCTGCTGCGCCTCGAGTTCGCTCGCGATGCGCTCGGCCTCGTGCGCCCGGCCGACCTCGCCGATGCGCGTCTCGGCGATGCGCACACCGTTGTCGAACCACGCACCGAGCACCGCGAGCACCGACCAGCCGACCACGGTCGTCACGAGGATCTCGATCATCCGATGGCCGGTCGCGGCCGAGGTCCACACGATCGTCGCGACCAGTGCGCCCGCCAGCCCGCAGACGAGCAGCACGCCGTGGCGGCGCACGACCAGCGAGGCGGCCACCGACGCCGACGCCACGCCGCCCGTGACGGCGATGGCCGAGCCGGTCGCCGGGTCGAGGACGGGCGCCGTACCCAACGTCAGCACGAAGGCGACGGATGCCGCGACCACGCCGAGTGCGGCGGCGAACGAGCCGCGCATGGTCTGCAGGAAGACGAGTCCGGCGATCACGACCGAGAGGGTCAGGGCGATCGCGAGTTCCTGCGTGCTGCCGGACCCGGGAACCAGCACGCAGAGGAAGGCCGCGGTGGCCCCGGCGAGGCCCGTGATGCGCGTGAGGCGCCGCAGCAGGCGGTCGCGTTCCTTGTGGATGCGCTTCACGCCACCCCCTCGTCGGTGTGCGCCACGGTCGGACCCCGACCGGACCCGATCGACGGGCGCCCGCGACATCCGTCGTCCGGCCGCTTCGTCTTCTCGAACTGTACCGGAGTGGCACTCTCGGGGTCGGAGTTCTCGACCCGAACCGGAGCGTCGCCTGCGGTCAGCGGGCGAGCAGGTCGGCGAGCGCCGCGCCCACGGCGCCGTGCTCGATGAGGAACGCGTCGTGGCCGTACCCGGAATGCACGATCACGGGGTCTCGGCCGTGCACGCTGTTCGGCAGCCCCGCGGCGAGCTCCACCTGCCCCGCGAGCGGGAAGTAGCGGTCGCTGTCGATGCCGAGCACGAGGCTCTTCGCCTCGACGCGGGCGAGCGCGGAGGCCACGCTGCCGCGCCCGCGCGCGAGGTCGTGCGAGTTCATCGCCTCGGTGAGCACGAGGTAGCTGTTCGCGTCGAAGCGACGCGTGAACTTGTTGCCGTGGAAGTCGAGGTAGGACTCGACGGCGAACCGGCCGCCGCCGCCCAGCGGGTCGAGGTCGCTCTGCCAACTGCGCTCGAAGCGGTCGTTGAGCTCGGCCGCCGTGCGGTAGTTGAGCATCGCCATGCGGCGGGCGAGGGCGAGCCCGCGCGTCGGGCCGACGCCGTCGGGCGCGTCGTAGTAGTCGCCGTCGCGGAACGCCGGATCGGAGCGGACGGCCTCGAGCTGCACCGAGTTCAGGGCGATCTGATCTGCGGTCGTCGCTGCCGGCGCGGCCAGCACGGCGATGCGCTCGACCGCCTGCGGCGCCTCGATCGCCCACTCGAGCACGTGCATGGCGCCCATCGAGCCGCCGACGACGGCCGCGAAGCGCTCGATGCCGAGTTCACTGGCGAACGCGATCTGCGCGCGCACCTGATCGCGGATGGTGAGGAGCGGGAACCTGGACCCCCACTCGGTGCCGTCGGGCGCGAGCGAGGACGGCCCAGTGGTGCCCTGGCAGCCGCCGAGCACGTTCGGGGCCACGACGAACCACCGGTCGGTGTCGATCGCGAGACCGGGGCCGACGACGCCCGGCCACCAGCCGGCACTCGCGTGCGCGGCACCGGCCGGGCCGACCACGTGGCTGTCGCCCGTGAGCGCGTGCAGCACGAGCACGGCGTTGTCGCGCGCGGGGGAGAGCTCGCCCCACGACTCGTAGGCGATGTCGATGCCGGGCAGCGTGCGCCCCGACTCGAGCGCCAGGTCGCCGATCTGCATGAAGCGGCGGTCGCCCACCGGGTCGCCGGCGCGCCACGCACCCGTGACGGGCGCGCGACCGGCCACCGCGAGCGTGTGCGCCTCGGGGATGATCGGAGCCGGTGCTGCGGCTGCCGTGGTCTGCCAGTCCATGTTCTCGATTCTCCCGAATGCCGAGGCGGCTCGGGGCTTTGTTACACGAGCGGCTCGCGGGACGACGGCGGCGGGCGTGACGCTCCGACGTGTGGTAGCGCGAGTGGGACGACGAACGGCGGATGCCGCGGGCAAGCGTGGCCCGCGGCATCCGCCGTACTGGTGGTCGGCGTCCGGAGACCGGACGAACGAGTCGGGAGCCTCAGAGTCGCGCGGCCGCCGTCGCCGCGCGTGCCGCCGCGAAGCCGGCCTCGAGGTCGCCCTTGAGGTCTTCGACGTTCTCGATGCCCACCGAGAGGCGCACGAGACCCGGCGTGACGCCGGTCGTGAGCTGCTGCTCGGGCGTGAGCTGCGAGTGCGTCGTCGACGCGGGGTGGATCACGAGCGAGCGCACGTCGCCGATGTTCGCCAGGTGGCTGAACAGGTCGAGGTTGTCGACGAGCGCACGGCCGGCGTCGACGCCGCCCTTGAGTTCGAACGAGAGCACCGCGCCGACGCCCTTGGGGGCGTACTTGTTGGCGGCCGCGTACCACGGGCTCGAGGGCAGGCCCGAGTAGTTGACGCTCGCGACGTCGGGGTGGTTGTCGAGCCACTCCGCGATCTCCTGCGTGTTCGACACGTGGCGCTCGATGCGGAGCGACAGCGTCTCGATGCCTTGGATGAGCTGCCACGCGCTCGCCGGGGCGATCGACGCGCCGAGGTCGCGGAGCAGCTGCACGCGTGCCTTGATGATGTAGGCGAGCGGGTCGCCGACCGCGGCCGTGTAGCTCGCGCCGTGGTACGACGGGTCGGGCTCGGTGAGGCCGGGGAACTTCTCGACGTTCTTCGACCACTCGAACGTGCCGCCGTCGACGATGATGCCGCCGATGACGGTGCCGTGGCCGCCGAGGAACTTCGTCGCCGAGTGCACGACGATGTCGGCGCCGTGCTCGAACGGACGGATCAGGTACGGCGTCGCGATCGTGTTGTCGACGATGAGCGGGATGCCCGACTCGTGCGCGATGTCGGCGACGAGCTCGATGTCGAGCACGTTGATCTTCGGGTTGCCGATGGTCTCGGCGAAGAAGAGCTTCGTGTTCGGGCGGACCGCGCGACGCCACTCGTCGGCGTCGTCCTGGTTCTCGACGAACGTGGTCTCGATGCCGAGCTTGCCGAGCGTGTACTTGAAGAGGTTGTACGTGCCCCCGTAGATCGAGCTCGACGAGACGATGTGGTCGCCCGCCTGGGCGATGTTCAGCACCGCGAATGTCTCGGCCGCCTGGCCGGATGCGACGAGGAGGGCGCCGGTGCCCCCTTCGAGCGCGGCGAGGCGCTCCTCGACGACCGCCTGGGTCGGGTTCATGATGCGGGTGTAGATGTTGCCGAACTCGGCCAGCGCGAACAGGTTCTGCGCGTGCTGGGCGTTGTCGAACACGTACGACGTGGTCTGGTAGATCGGGGTCGCGCGGGCGTGGGTCACCGGGTCGGGTGCCGCCCCGGAGTGCACCTGCTTGGTCTCGAAACGCCAGTCGGCGGCGCGTTCGCTCATCGTGTTCTCCTTCTGGACGGTGCTCTGGGATCGCGGCGCGGGCTCGCCGTGATGAGGCCACGCTACGTTCGCGGCCGACGGGCGGCAACGGCCGGGGAAACACGGCGTCACGGGCCGTCGCGCCGCGCCGCGCCCGGCGCTCAGCGTTCGTCGGGCTGCGGCGGCAGCACGATCGTGCCGGTCGCCGTCGATGGCTCGGGGCGGAAGAGCCATCGCGCCCGCGGCTGCACGAGCGGCCGGAACACCCGCCTCACGGGTTTCAGCGCGAGCACGATCGAGAGGCCGATGCAGAACAGCATCATCGCGGGCAGCACCCAGAACGGCTGCTCGCCGGCGAGCACGGGGGTCTCGCGGAACGGATAGAGCACGAAGGTGTGCAGCAGATAGATGTACATCGTCGCGCCGCCGAAGGCCGTGAACCAGTGCTTTCCGCGCGGCATGAGCAACAGGAACGCGATCGTGAGGAGCATCGCGAGCAGCAGCAGCACCAGGCGGATGGCGCCGGACCACGGTTCGTCGTAGCCGATCGCCTGGTACGACTCGTCGTACAGCATGAACCGGCGCAGCTTCAGGTCGCGCAGGGTCTCGATCGTCGCCGGCATGAACGCGAGCACGGCTCCGAGCAGCACGATCGCGCCGGCCCGCCAGCGCCAGGCGACCGCCGGACCGAGGTCGAGCCAGCGGTCGGTCACCTGCCACTGGCGCAGCTTCCAGCCGAACACGAAGAACGGCAGCATGCCGAGCGTGCGCGAGAGCGCGAGCGTCGAGTCGATGGTCTCGGTGTACCCCGCGCCGATCGAGATGAGGATCGCGATGACGAGCGGATACCGCAGCAGCACGAGGTAGGGCAGCACGATGCGCCAGACGGCGAGCGCGATGAGGAACCAGAGCGTCCACGACGCCGTCGTGAAATCGAGCGCGAACTCGCCGCCGAGGAGCCACTTGATGAGGCTCCAGATCGTCTCGAAGATGAAGAACGGGAAGACGATGTCGGTCATGATCTGCCGCAGCGCCTTCGCGTTCGGCGGCCCCGACTTCGCGAAGTACCCGCTCACCGTGACGAAGACGGCGACGTGGAACGAGTAGATGAACAGGTAGACGCTGTAGGCGCTGTCGGACTCGGCGATCAGCGGCAGGATGCCGTGGCCGATCACGACGAGCGTGATCGCGATCCAGCGGGCGTTGTCCCAGAGCGGCACGCGTCGCCTGGTATGAGGTCGTGCCGTGCCGGTTCCGTGCATCGCTCCATTCAAGCGCAGAGCGCCGGATGCCGCAGGTCGGCCGGGCCGGGAAGGTTGCCCGTCTGCGCGGCGCGGCGTGCGACGGCGCACGGCGCATGCACGCGGCATCCGCCCCTCGCACGGCAGAATGGGGCCATGAGTGAACTGCGAGTGGTCGTGACGGGTGCGAGTTCGGGCATCGGGGCGGCCACCGTGCGCGCGTTCCGGGCCGCGGGCTGGAGCGTCCTGGGCGTCGCGCGCCGCGAGGACCGCCTGCTGGCGCTCGCCGCGGAGACCGGCGCCGAGGTGTTCGTCGCCGACCTCACCGTGCAGGCCGACGTCGAGGCGCTCCGCGACCACCTCGAGGCCACGGGCGGGGTGCACGCGCTCGTGAACAACGCGGGCGGCGCGAAGGGGCTCGACAGCGTCGAGCGGTCCGACGTCGACGACTGGGCGTGGATGTTCGAGGTCAACGTGCTCGCCGTCAAGCGCGTGATCTCGGCCCTGCTGCCGCTGCTGCGGCGGGGTGCGGTCGAGCGGGGCGTCGCCGACATCCTGAACGTGACCTCGATCGCCGGTCACACGGCGTACGTCGGCGGCGGCGGGTACAACGCGGCGAAGTTCGCGGCGCACGCGCTCACCGCGGTGCTGCGGCTCGAACTCAACGGCGAACCGCTGCGCGTCATCGAGGTCGCGCCGGGCATGGTGAAGACCGACGAGTTCGCGCTCGTGCGCTTCGGCGGCGACCGGGCGAGGGCCGACGCCGTCTACTCGAGCGTGCCCGAGCCGCTCGTGGCCGAGGACATCGCCGAGGTCATCGTCGACGCGGTCACGAAGCCGCGGCACGTCGACCTCGACCTCATCGTGGTGAAGCCCGTCGCGCAGTCCGCGCCGCACCTCGTCGCCAAGGGACCGCTGACCGTGCGCACGGAGGACTGATGGCCGCCCGGCCCGCGATGCCGGCGCCTCGCCGCGACGCCTGGGAGCGCGTCACGACGGTGCCGCTCGTGGTGCTCGGCGCGGTCTACATCGCCGCGTACACCGTCTACGTGCTCGCGCCGTGGATTCCGCGCGGCCCCGGCTCGGTGCTGTTCATCTCGCTCATCGCGGCCTGGCTGGTGTTCGTGGCCGATGTCATCGTGCGCATCTCGCTCACGCCGCGCGGCGGCCGGTGGGCGTTCGTGCGGACGCATCCGATCGACATGCTCTCGGCGATCGTGCCGGTGTTCCGGGCGTTCCGGGTGCTCGCACTGCTGCGCCAGGTGCCGTACCTGCAGCGCCGGAGCGGCGCGGCGGTGCGCGCCAACATCATCATCTACGGCACGACCTACGCCGTGGTCTTCGTCTACTTCGTCGCGCTCGCGACCCTGCAGGCCGAGCGCGATGCGCCCGGTGCGACGATCACGACGTTCGGCGATTCCGTATGGTGGGCGATCGTCACGCTCGCGACCGTCGGCTACGGCGACATGTACCCGATCACGACCGAGGGGCGCCTGTACGCGGTCTTCCTCATGGCCGGCGGCGTCGTCATCGTCGGCACCGCGTCGGCGACGGTCATCTCGTACATCGGCGACAAGGTGAGCCAGGTGCGCTCGCACCATGCGAGCGGTGCGGGCGCGATGCTCGAGATGCTCGGGACTCCGGATGCCGCAGACGAACCGGTCGCCGACGACCGACCGGCTGGCGGCTCACGCGACGACCGCGATCGCTGACCGGCGTCGGCGGCGCGCCGACTAGCCTTGGAGCATGACGTTCGATGCGAATGACGCCGGCACGACCGGCGACGGGATCCGGCGCGAGATCCTCACCTGGGACGACTTCGCGGTGGCCTCGCGGCAGGTGGCGGCCGATGTGCTCGGCTCGGGGTTCCGGCCCGACGTCGTGATCGCGATCGCGCGCGGCGGGCTGCTGTTCGCGGGCGCCATCGCCTACGCGCTCGGCACGAAGGCCTGCGGCTCGATCAACGTGGAGTTCTACTCGGGCGTCGACGAACGACTGCCCGAGCCCGTGCTGCACCCGCCGATGCTCGACGCGCCGGCCCTCAGCGGCAAGCGCGTGCTCCTCGTCGACGACGTCTCCGATTCGGGGCGCACGCTCGCGAAGGTCGTCGGCATCCTCGGCGACGCGGGCGCCGACGTGCGCAGCGCGACGCTCTACACGAAGTCGCACACCGTGCTCGAGCCCGACTTCGACTACAAGCGCACCGACGACTGGATCGTCTTCCCCTGGTCGGCGCTGCCGCCCGTGCAGGTGCCCGACGTGGTCGCGCGCGTCGCGGCCGCCGCCGACGGGTCGATCGCATGAGCGTGCATCTCGTGGGCGGCGGCGCGCTGAGCGCCGAGCACGCCGGGCTGTATGCGCCGTTCTTCGCCGAGGCGGCGACTCGCGGGCGCGCCGAGGGGCGTGCCCGGCCCCGCATCGCGGTGCTCTCGGTGCATCCGGGCGGCGTGCAACAGGCCGAGGTGCTGGTCGGGGTCCTGCGCGCCGCGGGTGAGTTCGACGCCCAGCTGACCGCGGCCGAGCGCGGCGCGAACGTCGAGCTCGCGTCCATCGCCGAGGTCGACGGCATCGTCGTCGGCGGCGGCATCGTCGAAGAGGTCCGCGCGAGTATCGAGCCGGTCTTCGGCGAGATCAGGCGACAGGTCGCGAGCGGCGTGCCGTACCTCGGCATCTCGGCCGGGGCGATGATCGCCGCGGAGGGGTCGCTCGGCGGCGGGTCGCGCATCGACGGCGTCGTCGTCGCTCCCGAGGAACCCGGCGAGGCCGGGACCGAGATCGAGGTCGAGGCCGGGCTCGGGCTCATCGACGTGTCCGTCGACGCGCACGTCGCCCAGCGCGGCAACCTCTCCCGCCTCGTCGCGGCCGTCGAGTCGGGGCTCATCGAGAGCGCGCTCGGCATCGACGAGCGCACCGTGCTCGTCATCGGCGAAGGCGGACTGCGGGTCGTCGGATCCGGCAGCGTCTGGCGCGTCCTCCCCGGCGACGGCGGCGTGCTGGTCTCGACCATCGGCGCCTGACGTGGCGAGCCTCGACGAGCTCGCGACGCGCGGGCTCGTCGACCCCTCGTGGGCGCGGGCGCTCGCCCCGGTCGCACCCGACATCGCACGCCTCGGGGACTTCCTCCGCGCCGAGACCGAGGCCGGGCGCGGCTACCTGCCGTCCGGCGACCACGTGCTGCGGGCGTTCGCCGCACCGCTCGACGACGTTCGCGTGCTCATCGTGGGCCAGGACCCGTACCCGACCCCTGGGCATCCGATCGGCCTCTCGTTCGCGGTCGACCGTGCCGTGCGCCCGCTGCCGCGGAGCCTCGGCAACATCTACGCCGAGCTCGCCGCCGACCTCGGAGTCGTGCCGCCCGCGCACGGCGACCTGACGCCGTGGACCCGCAACGGCGTCATGCTGCTGAACCGTGTGCTGACCGTGCGCCCGGGCGAAGCGGGCTCGCACCGCGGCAAAGGCTGGGAGCAGGTCACCGACCACGCGATCCGCACGCTCGTCGCACGCGGCACGCCCCTCGTCGCGATCCTCTGGGGGCGCGACGCCCAACAGCTGAAGCCGCTCCTCGGCGACACGCCCGTGATCGAGTCCGCGCACCCCAGTCCGCTGTCGGCCCGCCGGGGGTTCTTCGGCTCGAAGCCGTTCAGCCGTGCGAACGAGCTGCTCGCGGCGCAGGGCGCGACGCCCGTCGACTGGGCGCTCGACTGATCGCCGGGCGGATGCCGCGGCATCCGCCCCTCGGAGTTCGAGCTGCGACATCCGCCCCTCGGAAATCTGCCCGTGACCTGCGCGGCGTAGGGTGGTCGCCATGCTCGAGGAGGAATACCAGATGCGCCGCCGGCTGCCGCCGCACCTGCGCAAGCCGCCGCAGCCCGAGGCGCCGTTCACCTTCGAGATCCGCGACGCCGTGGCCGCCGACCTGCCCGCCGTGCGGGAGATCTACAACTACTACGTCGCGAACTCGACCGTCACCTTCGATGAAGACGCGATGACGCTCAGGGAGTGGAAGGCGAAGTTCGCAGCCCTGACCAAGCAGGGCATGCCCTTCATCGTCGCCCAGTCGCCGTCGGGTCAGCTGCTCGGCTACGCGCTCGTCGCGCCCTGGAAGCCGAAGCGGGCCTACCGGTTCACGGTCGAGAACTCGATCTACCTCGGGCCCGCCGCCGCCGGCAAGGGGCTCGGCCGTGCGCTGCTCGGCGAGCTCATCGAGCGGTCGAAGGCCGCCGGGCTCAAGGAGATGCTCGCCGTCATCGCCGACCAGGGCGCCGAGGCGTCGATCGCGCTGCACGAGAAGTTCGGGTTCACCGAGATCGGGCGCATGGGCCGGGTCGGATTCAAGTTCGACCGGTGGCTCGGCACGGTGCTGCTGCAGCGCTCGCTGAAGTAACAGGCGACGGTCGAGGAGACCGTCAGAAGGTGATCTCGAGGGTCCCGGCTCCCGAGGGCCCCGCGATCGCCACGACCAGCCCGGTCACCGCGAAGAGCACGGGATGGGCGAGACCGACCACGACCCGGCGGAGCGCCGGTCGCCTCTCGAACAGGTGCGGGGGCACCCGATCGGCCGTCGGCACCTCGGCCCAGCCCCGCACCCGCACGAGGAACCACGCGCAGCGCAGCACGAAGGCCGCCCACAGCAGGGCGGCCACGACCGGCACCACGACGAGCATGAGGTCGAGCCCGATGCCGATGATCTCGTCCTCCTTGCCCTCGGCCCCGAGCTGGATCGACTGCGAGATCGCCGCGCCGACGACCACCGAGAGCCCCCACGCGGTCAGGCCGAAGACGAGCGCGAGGTAGCGCACGAAGAAGTGCGAGAACACCGAGCTCATCTCCTCGAAATGCGTTCTCGGCGTCGCCGCCAGCACGAGCACGGTCGCGATCGTCGACGGCAGCACGAGCAGGCCGATCAGGAGCCAGTCGATCAGACCGTGCCAGTCGAGGGAGACCGCGACGACGAGCGCCGCGCCGAACACGACGCTCCACCCGACGCCCCAGATCAGCGGATGCCGCGTGATCGAGCTCGTGACCCTCTTCGTGACCGGATTCGTGCCCACGGGCGACATGCTAGCGGGAGGCGGGGCGCCGGCGGTCGTAGGCTCGACGCGTGGAACTGCACGAGCTGACCGCCCTCGAACTGCACCGACTGCTCCAGCGCGGGGAGGTGTCGCCCGTCGAGCTGGCCGAGCACTACCTCGAACGCGCCGAGCGACTCGACCCGGCGGTGGCCGCGTTCGCGACGCTCACGCCCGAGCTCGCGCTCGAACGCGCCCGGTTCGTCGAAGCGCACGTGCCGCGGACCGCGCCGCTCTGGGGCATGCCGCTCGCCGACAAGGACCTCCACCCGCGGGCGGGGGTGCCGACCGCGTTCGGCTCCCGCGCATTCGAGGGCTTCGTGCCGGATGCCTCCGACGACCTCGTGCAGGCCGTCGACGCCGCCGGCGCCGTGAGCCTCGGCAAGACCGCGACGCCCGAGTTCGGGTTGCCGTCGTACACCGAGGCGCTCATCGGGCGTCCGACGCGGAACCCGTGGGATCCGGCGCTCGGGGCGGGAGGTTCCAGCGGGGGAGCGGCGGCGGCCGTCGCCGCCGGCATGCTCCCGTTCGCGCCCGGATCCGACGGCGGCGGATCGATCCGCATCCCGGCCGCCGTGTGCGGGCTCGTCGGCATCAAGCCGTCGCGCGGACGCGTGCCGTCGGGATCCGGGCTCGGCGGGCTCGCCGGCCTCGGGGTCGTGGGGGCGATCGGCCGCACGGTCGCCGACACCGCACTGCTGCTCGACGGCATCATCGCCCCCGCCGGGTACCCCGTCGCCCACCCGTTCGCGGTGCGCGCGCCCGGCGACGACGGGCCGTACCTGGGCGAGGCGATCCGCGGCGAGGGCCGGTTCCAGGTGGGCGTGCTGACCGAGACCCCGTGGGACGACGGGTACGAGATCACCGTGGCGCCGGAGGCGCGCTCGGCGCTCGACCGCGCGATCTCGGTGCTCGACGCGGCCCGCCACGGCGTCGAGCAGGTGCCGTCGGCCCCCGAGCCCGGCTACCCCGACGCGTTCCGCACGATCTGGCAGGCGGGTGCCGCGACCATCCCCGTCGACGACGAGCGGCTCGAGCGTCTCGAACCGCTCACGCAGTGGCTGCTCGAACGCGGGCGCGCGCTGCCGGCGAGGCAGCTCGCCGAGGCGCTCTCGTGGCTGTCCGACTTCGAGCGGCGCACGATCGCGCGCTTCGCGTCGTACGACGCCGTGCTGACGCCCGCGCTCGCCCTCACGCCGCCGGCCGTGGGCTGGTACGACGGCGACGACGGCGAGCGCAACTTCGCGCAGCAGGTGCAGGTCACGCCGTTCACGTCGTTCGTCAATGTCGCGGGGCTTCCGGCGATCACGATCCCGGTCGAGTTCACCGAGTCGGGGCTGCCCATGGGCGTCCAGCTCATCGGGCGGCCCGGAGGCGAGGCGACGCTCTTCGCGCTCGCGGCGCAGCTCGAACGTCGTCTGCGGCGCGCGCCGCGGCATCCGCCCATCTGGTGACGACTCGCGGCCGAGCCCATCGCCGGTTCGGATGCCGCGAGCCCATCGCCGGTTCGGATGCCGCGAGCCCATCGCCGGTTCGGATGCCGCGAGCCCGTGTGTCAGACTTAGGTAATGCTTACCTCAGTCGTCGAAGCTCCTCGTCGTCGCGACCGACCCGCGTACCGCAACTTCGCGGTGACCGTCGCGCGCGTCGAGCGCCTGACGCCGACCTTCGTGAACGTCACGTTCACGGGCGACGACCTGGCCGACTTCGGCACGGCCGGCCTCGACCAGCGCGTCAAGGTCGTGCTGCCGCTCGCGTCGAACGGGTTCGCCTCGTTCCCCGACGGCCTGGACTGGTACACCACATGGCGCGAACTGCCCGGCGAGCAGCGCAATCCGTTCCGCACGTACACCGTGCGCGCCGTGCGACCCGAGCAGCTCGAGGTCGACATCGTCTTCGCCTGCCACGGCGACGTCGGACCGGCCTCGACCTGGGCCGGACGTGCGGAGCCCGGCGACGAGATCGTGCTCATCGGCCCCGACGAGTTCGGCGCCGGCCGCACGGCCGGAATCGACTGGCGGCCGGGCGAGGTCGACACCCTGCTGCTGGCCGGCGACGAGACCGCGACCCCCGCGATCTGCGCGATCCTCGAGTCGCTGCCCGCCGACGCCTCAGGGGCGGCGTTCCTCGAAGTTCCCGAGTCGGGCGACCGGCTCGAGGTGCGTGCCCCCGCTGGCGTCGAGGTGCGCTGGCTCGCGCGCGACGGAGCCGCGGGTGCCGTCGAGGCCCACACCTCCGCCGAGCACGGCTCGCTGCTCGCACCCGCCGTGCGCGACTGGGTCGTGCGCCACCTCGCCGATCTCGGCGTCACGCGGGCGGGCACCGACGAGTCGGCCGCCGCGCTCGCCGCCGCCGAACGCGACGACCTCCCCGACACGCCCCTGTGGGACGTGCCGGACGGGCACAGCCTCGACGGCGCCTGCTACGCGTGGCTCGCGGGCGAGGCCTCCGTCATCACGGGCCTCCGCCGGTTCCTCGTGCGCGAGGCCGGGCTCGACCGCCGCCAGGTCGCGTTCATGGGCTACTGGCGCCGCGGGCGCGCCGAACTCGAGTGAGCGGCCCGCAGGCCGTGTCGGGCACGACGGCGTCGCGGACCGACGCCGACGTCTCGAGCGCCGACGCCGCGAGAGCCGACGACGCATCCGCCCGTCCGCCGGTGCGGCGACGCGCGCGTCGGGTCGGCTCCGGCCGGGCGATCGTCGTGCTCGCCGCGTGCGCGTTGGCGCTCCTCGTGATCGTCGCGGCGAGCCTCGCCCTCGGCGTGCGCTCGATCGACCCCGGCGTCGTCTGGCAGGCCGTCATCGGGCGCGATCCGGCGAACGCCGACCACAACGTGGTCTGGCAGCTGCGGGTGCCGCGCACCGTCATCGGCCTGCTCGCCGGCGTCGCACTCGGCCTCGCGGGCACCCTCATCCAGGGCGTCACGCGCAACCCGATCGCCGACCCCGGCCTGCTCGGCCTCAACTCCGGCGCCTCGCTCGCCGTCGTGCTCTGCATCGCCGTGCTCGGGGTGAGCTCGCCGCTCGGGTACATCTGGTTCGCGTTCGGCGGTGCGGCCGCGGCGGCGGCGGTCGTGTTCTCGATCGGTCGCGGGCAGCCCGTTCGGCTCGCACTCGTCGGCGCCGCGGTGACGGCGTTCATCACGCCCCTCATCGCGCTCGTGCTGATCCGCGACCCCGAGACGTTCAACCAGTACCGCTTCTGGGCCGTCGGCTCGCTCACGGGGCGAGGCCTCGACGTCGCCGCCGTGCTCTGGCCGTTCATCCTCGTCGGGGCGGTCGTCGCGTTCGTGCTCGCCAACCGACTCAACCTCATCGCCCTCGGCGACGACGTCGCGAACTCGCTCGGCCAGCGCGTCGGCACCACCAGGCTCATCGCCGGCATCGCGCTCGTGCTGCTCTGCGGCACCGCGACCGCGCTCGCCGGGCCGATCGCCCTCGTCGGCCTCGTCGTGCCGCACGCCGCGCGGCGGCTCGTGGGCGCCGACTACCGGTGGATCATGCCGACCGCGTTGCTGCTCGGACCGATCATGCTGCTCGCGGCCGACGTCATCGGCCGGCTCATCGTGCCGAACGCCGAGCTCGAAGCCGGGGTCGTGGCCGCGTTCCTCGGCGCCCCCGTGCTCATCGCGATCGCGAGAAGCCGAACCGTGGCGGGACTGTGATGACGACGACGACCGAAGCCGTCACCACGCCTGTCCGTGATGTCGAGGCCGTGCGGCTGACCGTGGCAGCCGTCCGCCGTCGCAACCGGCGGCGACTCGTCGTCACGCTCGTCGTCGGCGCGGCCCTCGGACTCGCCTTCGCGCTCATCGCGATCTCGTCGGGCGCCGCGAGCGTGTCGCCCGACCGCGTGCTCGCGACCCTCTTCGGCCAGGGCGACCGCACCGAGCAGCTCGTCGTCTTCACGCTGCGGCTGCCGCGCATCCTCGCGGCCGTGTTCGTCGGCGCCGCGTTCGGCCTCGCCGGCGCGGTGTTCCAAGCCGTGCTCCGCAATCCGCTCGCGAGCCCTGACATCCTCGGCGTCTCGACCGGAGCGAGCCTCGGCGCCGTCTGGGCGATCCTCGGGCTCGGCCTCGCGGGCGTCGTCGTGTCGGGCTTCGCGCTCGCCGGCGCGCTCCTCGTCGCGCTGATCATCTGGGCGACCGCGTGGCGACAGGGCCTGCACGGCATCCGGTTCGTGCTCGTGGGCGTCGGGCTCGCCTACGTGTGCGGCTCGCTCATCGCCTGGCTGCTCGCGCGCGCCGAGATCCGGCAGGCGCAGGCGGCCCTGCTCTGGACCGTGGGCAGCGTCTCCGATGTGCGCGGCGATGCGCTCACGATCCTCATGATCGGGGTCGTCATCGGATGCCTCCTCGCCGCCGTGTTCGCCCACGGGCTGCCGGTGCTCGCGCTCGGCGACGACCACGCGTCCTCGCTCGGCGTGCGCACGAACGTGCGCCGCGGCATCCTGCTGCTCATCGCCGTGCTGCTCATCGCGATCGCGACCTCCGTCGCGGGGCCCGTGGCGTTCGTCGCGCTCATCGCGCCCGCCATCGCGCGGCGACTCGTCGACGACGGCAGCGCCGCGCTCACCGCGTCGGTCATGACGGGCGCCGTGCTCACGCTCGGCGCCGACGTGATCGGCCAGTTCGCCCTGCCGGACTTCACCGCGCCCGTCGGCATCGTGACCGGGCTGATCGGCGCGCCCTACATGCTGTGGCTGCTCGCCCGCACCGAGAGGAGGGGCCGCGCATGACCGCACTCCCCGCATCCGTTCCGCCGTCGGACCCGTCGACGGCGTCGTCGGCGACACCGTCGACACCGTCGCGCTCCGCCCTCGCCTCCGAGCCCGTCGGCCTCGCCGCCGAGGGCGTCAGCCTCGGGTACGACGGCCGCCGGGTCATCGACGGGCTCGACCTCGTCATCCCGAACGGGCGCATCACGGCGATCGTCGGCCCCAACGCGTGCGGCAAGTCGACCCTGCTGCGCGGGTTCGCCCGTCTGCACCAGCTCGAGGGCGGCCGGGTCACGCTCGACGGCCGCGACGTCGCGGGGATGCCGCGCCGAGAGCTCGCGCGCCGGGTCGGCATGCTGCCGCAGTCCTCGATCGCGCCCGACGGCGTGCGCGTGGCCGAGCTCGTGGGCCGCGGGCGCTACCCGCACCAGGGCTGGTTCGGCCGGCACTCGAGCGACGACGACCGGTTCGTGGCCGAGGCCCTGGCCGCGACGGGCATCGCCGACCTCGCCGAGCGTCGCCTCGAGGAGCTCTCGGGCGGCCAGCGCCAGCGCGTCTGGATCGCCATGGTGCTCGCGCAGCAGACCGACATCGTGCTGCTCGACGAGCCCACGACCTACCTCGACGTGACGCACCAGCTCGAGCTGCTCGACCTGCTCACCGACCTGAACCGGGAGCGCGGCACGACGGTCGTGATGGTGCTCCACGAGTTGAACCTCGCGGCGCGCTACGCCGACCACCTGGTGGTGATGTCGGCCGGGTCGATCATCGCCGAGGGCGGCCCCGCCGACATCCTCACCCCCGAGACCGTGCGTCGGGCCTTCGCGCTCGAGGCGTCGGTGATCCCTGATCCGGTCGCGGGGTCGCCCATGATCGTGCCCGTCGGCCGGTTCCACACGGCGGCGCTCCACACGGCCGCGCTCGACGGGGCCTCGCTCGACGGGGGAGCGTCGCGCGAATCGTGATGCGCCCGTGACGTCGCCGGTTCGCCCGCGAATAGCTATTAGGTTAGCCTTGCCTTATCCCCACCCATCGAACCGAGGAGTTCTCCGTGCGTCTTCGACGTCCGCTCATCGCCGTGGCCGGCCTCGCCGCCGCGGCCCTGGCCCTGACCGCCTGCGCCTCCGGTACGCCCGAGGAGTCCACCTCGGCCTCCGACTCGGCCGTCGGCACCGGCTTCCCGATCACGATCGAGCATGCGTTCGGCGAGACCGTCATCGAGGCCGCACCCGAGCGCGTCGCCACCTGGGGCTGGGGTTCCACCGAGGCCGCGATCTCCGTCGGCGTGTACCCGGTTGCGGTCGCCGAGCAGAGCTGGACCGTCGGCGAGGGCAACCTGCTGCCGTGGGTCGAAGAAGCCTACGACGCCGCGGGCGTCGAGCACCCCGTCGTCATCAACGACGACGAGGGCGGCGCGACCATCCCCTACGAGGAGTTCATCGAGGCGGCGCCCGACCTCATCGTCGCACCGTACTCGGGCCTCACCGAGGAGCAGTACGACACGCTCAGCGACATCGCGCCCGTCGTCGCCTACCCCGAGGCCCCCTGGACCACGCCGTGGGACGACACCATCTCGATCACCGCGACCGCGCTCGGCCGCGAGGCCGAGGGCGAGGCCGTGCTCGACGAGATCGACGGCTACCTGGCCGACGAGGCCGCGAAGCACCCCGAGTTCGCGGGCAAGACCTTCGCCGGCATCTGGGACGGCGACGGACTCGTCTACGTCTACACCGGGGCCGACCCGCGCATCGCGATCCTCACCGAGCTCGGCCTCGAAGTGGCCCCGAGCGTCGCCGAACTCGACACGAGCGACGGCGGCTTCTTCTACGAGCTGAGCTACGAGCAGCTCGACAAGCTCGACGCCGACTTCATCGTCAACTACTCCAACTCGAAGGAGGAGGCCGAGGCCCTGCTCACGAAGCCCGAGACGCAGGCGATCCCCGCCGTCGCGGCCGGCAAGGTCGCCCAGGTCTACGACCCCGTGACGGTGTCGTCGGTCTCGCCGCCGACCGCGCTCAGCTTCAAGTGGGAGGGCGGCATGCCCACGCTCATCGACTCGATCGCCGGGGTGCTCGCCGAGTAGTCGCCCATCGGCGGCCGACGGCCGGCGAATCCCGTTCTGCGGGGCTCGCCGGCCGTCGTCGTCTCACGCACGTGCCCGAACGCCATCAGGGCGAGCGGATGCCGCGGCGCGGCGCGCCGGGCAGTGCGAGTCGTTCGCTCAGCGCGCCCGCCGCGCGGCATCCGGTCGCCGTCGCTTCGGCAGGTACCCGCCCGCCTCGAGCCCGGCCTCGATCTCGAACCGGTTCTTCAGCGGATCGCGGCCGGCGAGCAGGTACAGGAACGGCAGCAGCATGCCGTACTTCAGCCACTGCTGCTTGTGCACGGCCTCGTGGCCGAGCACGATGTCGGAGTCGTTGCGGTTCGTGAGGTAGCAGGCGCCGACGCACGAGCCGCCGCGGCCGAACGTCCACTTCGGCATGCCCGTGAACACGAACAGGCCGTTGCGGCGCTCGACGCGGCCCGTGCTCCAGAGCGAGCCCCACACGAAGCCCACGCACGTCGCCCACCAGAAGCCGGCGCGGCTGATGGGTGAATCGGTGAGCCGGATCGGGCTCCGGCTCATGCCCGGGCCTCCGGTCGTCCGTCGGCCTCGAGCAGCCGCAACCAGATCTCGCTCATCGTCGGGAACGACGGCACCGCGTGCCACAACCGTTCGACGGGCACCTCGCCGACGATCGCGACGGTCGCGGCGTGCAGCAGCTCCGCGACATCCTGCCCGGTGAAGGTCGCCCCGATCACGGTGCCGAGCTCGTCGTCGATCACGAGCTTCGCTCGGCCCTCGTAGCCGTCGGCGAGAATGCCGGCACCACTGGCGGAGGTCATCGACACCTCCACGGTGCGCACCGAGCGACCGGCCTTCGTCGCGGCCGCCTCGGTGAGCCCGACCGCGACCGCCTCGGGCTCGGCGAAGACGACCTGCGGCACTGCCACGTGGTCGGCCGTCGCGGCATGCACGCCCCATTCGGCGAGGTCGACCGGATGCCCCGCGGCGCGCGCCGCGATGAGGTCGCCCGCCGCGCGCCCCTGGTACTTGCCCTGGTGGGTGAGCAGGGCGCGATGGTTCACGTCGCCCGCCGCGTAGAGCCACGGGGTGCCCGAGCCGGAATCATTCTCGCCGGAGGGCTCGGCCGGCACGCCCTCGACCGCCATGCCCTCGTCGACCCGTAGCCAGTCGCCGGGTTCGAGCCCGACGGTCTCGAGGCCGATCGCGTCGGTGCGGGGCTTGCGGCCGGTCGCCACGAGCACCTCGTCGGCGACCACGGTCGATCCGTCGTCGAGCGTGAGCACGACCTCGCCGTCGGCCGTGCGCTCGACGAGCGTGGCCTGCACGCCCGTGCGCACCGTCGCGCCGAGCCCTCTGAGGCCCGCGGTCACCGCGTCGCCCACGAACGGCTCCATGGCGCCGAGCAGCCCGCTGCGCGCGAGCACGACCACCTCGGTGCCGAAGCCCGCGAACACGGTCGCCATCTCGCACGCGACCACGCCGCCGCCGAGGATCGCGAGTCTCGCGGGCGGGCGTTCCACGCTCGTCGCCTCGCGGCTCGTCCACGGCGAGGATTCGGCCAGGCCCTCGATCGACGGCATCACCGGGTCGGAGCCGGTCGCCACGATCACGGCGTGCCGGGCCACGAAGGTCACCGCTTCGTCGCGCTCGTCGTCGCCGTCGCGGGTGACGACCACGCGCTTCGGCCCGTCGAGGCGCCCGTGCCCGCGCTCGAGCCCGATGCCGGCGTCGTCGAGCCATCCGACCGCGCCGTGGTCGTCCCAGTCGGAGACCCAGGAGTCGCGCCGACGCAGCACAGCCTCGACGTCGAGGTCGCCCGTGACGGCCTCGGCCGCGCCCGGAACGCGCTTGGCTGCGCGCAGGGCCGCGGCGCTGCGCAGCAGCACCTTCGAGGGCACGCACGCCCAGTACGAGCATTCGCCGCCGACGAGTTCGTGCTCGACGATCACCACCTCGAGTCCGGCGGCGCGAACCCGGTCGGCGACGTTCTCGCCCACGGGTCCAGCGCCGAGAATGACGACGTCGACTTCGCGTTGCATCGGTCTCCTCTCGCACCCGCCGGTGCGGACGGATGGTCCAAGCCTAGGCACGCCATCGGGGCGGCCGCACCCCCTTGCGCGACGAGGTCAGGCCTGAGGTGCGACGGATGCCGCGGGGTCGCCCTCGGCATCGGCCGCGGCACCGCTCGCGAGCGCGCCCACGAGTCGCAGGATCGTGGGCAGGTCGTCGTCGGCGGCTTCGGGCGTACTCGGGGCGAATCCGGTGATCGCCGCGCCCGCGAGGGGGAATCGTGCGACCACGGCCTTCACGAGCGCGACGAGGGTCGTCGCGTCGACGCCGAAGGGCATCGGGTAGGACAGCCCGGCGAGCGCCGAGGGGTCGAGCACGTCGAGGTCGATGTGCACGTACACGCGCGAGGCGCCCGTGGCCTCGAGCGAGGCGATGACGACGCTCGGGTCGGAGAGGTCCTCGACGGTGAGCACGTCGATGCCGTGCTCGTCGATGAAGCGGTGCTCCTCGGCGTCGATCGCGCGCACGCCGCCGAGCACGAGCCGATTCGGGGCGACCCGGCTCTCGCCCTCGAGGGCGAGGCCGTCGGCGCCCTCGCCGGCGATGTGGCGCAGGGCCATGCCGCCGAAGCCGCCCGACGGCGAGGAGTCGGGGGTGTTGAGGTCGGGGTGCGCGTCGAGCCAGAGCACGGCGAGCCCGCCGTTCGATCGACGTGCCGCGTGGGCCACGCCGGGAAGCGCGACGCCGCAGTCGCCGCCGACCGTGATGGCCGTGCCCGTGACGGCCGCGAGGGCCTCTTCGGTGCGTTCCCGGGTTCGCAGCACCGCGCTGTAGCGGCGGATGCCCGTGCCGAGCGATTCGCCGGCCTCGACGGGCACCTCGACGGTGACGGTCGCGTTCGCGGGGAGATCGCCCCGGATGGCCGCTGCGCCATCGGCGAGGCTCATCGCGCGGGAGGAGATGGAGCCCTGCCAGAGCGGGACGACGACGAACGTTGCGGGCATGAGCCCAGTATCCCGCGATCCGAACGGCCGGCGCCAACCGTTCCGATCTCGACCGGCTGGTTCTTCACGCGAAGATGCGCCCGCCGGATCGGCGGGCGCATCGTCGAGCGGGATCGCGGCTCAGCCGGAGATCGCTCCCTGGCTGCCGCCCCCGGCCTTGAGGGCGGCGAGACGCGCGTCGACCTCGGTGAGCTCGCCGAGGTCGTCGAGCTCGTTGAACTGCGCGTCGAGGCTCGACGCGGCGAGCTCGGCCTGACCGCGGACGACGGCCTCCTCGCGACGGATCTTGTCTTCGAAGCGGCCGAGCTCGCTCGTCGGGTCGAGGATGTCGATCGACTTCACGGCGTCGTGCACCTGGCGCTGCGCATCGGCGGTCTTCGCCCGGGCGACGAGCTCGGACCGCTTGTTCTTCAGCTGGACCAGCTTCTCCTTCATGCCGTTCAGGCCGGACTTCAGCTGGTCGACGACCTGGGTCTGGGAGGCGATCTGCGGCTCGGCGGCACGCGCCTCGTTCTCGGCCGAGATCTGGCGCCCGAGGGCGACCTTGGCGAGGTTGTCGAACTTGTCGGCGCCGGCGGTGTCGCCCGCGGTGCGCAGCTCGTCGCCCTTGCGGCTCGCCGCGATCGCCTTCTCGCCCCACGTGCGGGCGGCCTCGACGTCTTCGCGGTGGTCGTCCTCGAGCAGGCGCAGGTTGCCGATGGTCTCGGCGATCGCGGCCTCGGCGTCGGCGATGCTGTTCGTGAAGTCGCGTACCATCTGGTCGAGCATCTTCTGCGGGTCTTCGGCCTGGTCGATGAGCGCGTTCACGTTCGCGCGGAGAAGGGTGGAGATCCTTCCGAAGATGGACTGCTTGGTCATGATGGTTCCTTTCGTCGGGTGCTGGTCACGTACAGGTCGTCGTCAGATGCTGAGCGGATGCCGCGGGCTGGCGTCGTCGCCGCCGGATGCGAGGTGCCGGTTGGTCAGAATCGCCCCCCGCTTCCGCGACGACCGCGCGTCGCGCTGCCGCCGAAGCTGCCGGCCGAGCGCCCGCCGCCGGAGCGGCTGCTGCCGCCGAACCCGCCGCCGGAGGATCCGCCGCCGAAGCCGCCGAACCCGCCTGACCCGCCCGAGGAGCGTCGGCCGCCGCCGAGCATCGAGTCGATGAGGATCCCGCCGAGCACGGCGCCCATGAGGTCGCCGCCGCCGGAGGAGCCGCGGCCGGCGCCGTATCCGGGCGCGGCGCCCGAGCCGCCGAACCCGCCGCCGAAGCCCTCGACGTCGTTGCGGGCGAGCGAGAGCGCCTCGGACGCGAGGCGCTCCGCGCGCTGGGCCGCCTCGAGTGCGAGCTCCGGGTCGGTGCCGGTCTGGGCCTGCTGCAGCAGCTGCGCGGCCGAGGCGAGTCGGGTGCGGGCCTCGGTGCCGACGGCTCCGCGGCGCGCGACGAGGTAGTCCTCGGCGGTCTGCACCTGCACGCGCGCGCCGGCGATGGACCGTTCGAGCAGCGCCTGCGCGCGTGCGGCCTGCTCGGCGGCCTCGCGGGCCCCGGCGATGACCGCGTCGATCTCATGATTGGCGGCGGCGAGCCGCGCGCCGGCGGCGAGCGGGTCGCGGAGGGCAGCCGTGGAGGCGGCGCGGAGCTCGGCCGCGGCGGCCGCGGTGCGCTCGGCGGTCTGCGCCGCGCCGCCGCCGAGCTCGCGTGCGGTGACGACGTCGGCCTCGAGGTCGGCGATGCCGGCGTCGATCGCGCGATCGGCCTGTGCGAGCTCGTCGGCGAGCCGGTCGACGGCGCGCGCGAGCAGTACGGCCTGGTCGGAGGACTCCTCGGCCGCGCGGATCGCGACGGCCGCATCGGCGCTCTGCGAGGCCGCGACGGCCTGCCGTGCCCGCGCGAGGGCCTCGGTCGCGAACGCGATGCGCGAGCTCGCCTGCGCCGGGTTGTCGGCGACCGCGGCCAGGGCGGATGCCGCATACGCCTGCCCGAGCGCACGCAGGCGCTCGGCGGCGGGCCCGATCGCGGCCTCGGCGGCCGTCGTCTCGGCGGTGACGCGTTCGAGTTCGGCCGGCGCGTTGCGCTCGAGGTCGCGGAGGGCGTCGAACGCCTCGGCCTGCTCGTCGAGCGCGGCGTCGGCCTCGCCCGTGAGCCGGATGATGCCCTCGTAGGCGGCGCGGCGGTCGGCGTCGGTGTCGGGCGTGTCGTCATCGAGTCGCTGCTGCAGGCCGAACGCCTCGGCGACCTTGGCCTTCGCGGCCGCGAGCGCGGCGCGGAACGCGGCGGTCGCCTCATCGCCGTACGAGGCGGTGGCGAAGCCGAGCTCCTCCTCGCTCGTCTTCACGGCGTCGTCGGCCTGCACGAGCGCCGACCCGGCCGTGCGCCGCAGGTCGTCGAGCGGCACGAGGGGAGCGGCGCCGGGGCCGCCGCCCGCGGCATCCGTCGCCCGGTTCTTCTTGGACCTTCGGGAGAGCACGATCGCGATGACCGCGACCACGGCTGCGGCGATCACGAGGAACCACACCCAGCCCCAACCCGAGCCCGAGCTGCTCGTGTCGAGCGCCTGCGCTGCGGCGATCGCGGCGCCCGCCCAGTCGTCGTCGGCGAGTTCGGGTTCGATGACCTCGCTGCTGATGCGGTCGAGGTCGGCGTCGGAGATCTCTGCGCCGTCGGCCGCGGACAGGTAGTAGGCGCGGCCGTCGACGGCGACGGCGAGCAGGTAGTCCTCGTCGCCCATGTTGTTGGCGACCGCGGTGTCGTTGGCCCAGGTGACGGCCGATTCGGGGTTCGTGAACTCGCTCACGTAGGCCACGAAGAGCTGGTGGCCGGTGGCGTCGTACGTCTGCTCGATCGCGGCGAGCACCTCGTCGGTGCGGTCTCCGAGGGCGCCGACCGTGTCGACGATCGGGGTCGAGCCGAAGTCGACCGGGTCCTCGGCCCACGCGGGGGCCGTCGGGGCGAGCACGACGCCGCCGAGCACCGCCCCTCCGAGCGCGAGGGCGACTCCGAGCAGGCTCGTGATGATCGCCGGACTACGACGGTTCGACGTCATGCACCAATGCCTTCCAGACCCCGGAAACGGACCGCTTTCGAGTCTATGGCGCGCCGCCGACGCCGTCCACGACCGAGCGGCCCGCGCGCCGTCGGCCCCGGTTCAGCCGACCGTCACCGGCACCGTCGGCGACACGATCAGCACCGGCGTCGAACCGGGTGCGGCGACGAACGGGACGACGGCCGAGAGTTCGTAGGCGCCAGGGTCCAGCGGAGGCAGGTCGGCCATGACCGCGCCGGCTCGCTCGTCGGCGGCGGTGCAGGATGCCGCGGCGAACCGCGCCTCGAGTTCGAGCTGCTCGCCCGGCGCGAGCCGCACCGGCACGGACGGCTCGCCGACGGCGAGCGACGGATGCCACACGGTCGTGCCGGCGTCGGACACGGTCACCGCCGGCGCCGGCCGCACGGATCCCTCGACGGTCGTCGTGCCCTCGTTGACGAGGCGCACGCGCACCACGCCTTCGGCGCCGGGCGCGACCGGCCCGGCCGGGGCGACGAGCACGATCGAGACCGGCGCGGCCGCGGCATCCGTCGCCGGCGCGATCGGCGCACCGCAGCGGTTCAGCGAGTCGGCGCCGACGACGAGGAGGTCGTCGCCGAACTGCTCGCCGTCGCGCGGGGCGACGGCCTCAGGGCCGGCCGACGACCCGTCGAGGCCGTCGGCGCTCTCGGACACGGGGGCGTCCTCGGCGCTCGAGCCCGCGGTGGTCGCGAGGTTCGGCGTCATCGAGCCCACGCCGAACGCGAGCGCGCCGACGACGAGCAAGCCGGCGACCGACGCGGTCGCCGTGACGAGCGTGCGCCTGCGCTGCCGACGGCGGTCGCGGCTGCCGCGCAGCACGGCGTCGAGGTCGACCGGGCGCCCGGCCGCGGCATCCGCATCGCGGGCGAGCGCCTCGGAGAGCCCCAGCGGATCGCGCGACGAGGGATCGGGGGAGTGGGGGTCAGGCGACATGGTCACCCTCCGTCCGGATGGGCGCCGGACGCGGGGCTGCCGCATCCGACGCGAGGATCGAGGAGGAGAGCGCACGCAGCGCATCGCTCAGGTACCGCTTCACGGCGCCGGAGCTGAGCCCGAGCGTCGCGGCGACCTGGTCGACCGTGAGGTCCTCGTAGTACCGCAGCACGATGCACGCGGCCTGACGCGGCGCGAGCGACCGCACGCGACGCATGAGGTCGAGGCGCTCGTCGGTGCCGGCCGACTCCGGCATGGCGACCGACGGCGCGACGGCCAGATGCCGCACCCGCCGCCAGGTGCCCTCGCGCCTGGACCGGTCGATGACCGCATTCAGGATCGCGCGCCGCACGTAGGCCTCGGCGCGCGGCAGGTCGAGCTGGAACCGCGGGGTGCCGAAGGTGCGAACGAGGGCGTCCTGCACGAGGTCGGCGGCGTCGTCGGCGCTGCCGGTCAGCAGGTACGCGTAGCGCGTGAGCGCATCACCGCGTTCGGCGACCAGTCGTGTCGCGACGTCGTCCCAGGTGCGGGCCAAGTCGGGCTCCTCCCGACGGCGGTGGTTCCGCCGTCACTTGAAGAGACGAACAGCTGACGCGTTTCGTTGGGTGACCGTCGAAATCGACGGGATTCTGTGCCCCCGGAGGGATTCGAACCCCCGACCTACGGTACCGGAAACCGGCGCTCTATCCCCTGAGCTACGGAGGCGCACAGCCAGCAACACTAGCACCGTTCGCGGGGTCGTTCCGAACGCGGGGGCGCTGCGACGGCGGGCTCGGGCCTGGCCGAGCGCGGCGTCAGGCCCGGCCGAGCGCGGCGACCGAGTCGAGCAGTTCCTCGCGCACACGGCTGCCGAGCAGGCTCCTCGCGCCGCGCAGCACGGCGTCGCCCTCGACGCCGGTCGCGCGCACCTCCGGGTACCACCGGCTGATGCGACGGATGCCGCCCGCGACCGCCTCGGCGAACGCCTCGCCGCCGAGGTTCGCGGTCGGGCCCGAGAGCACGATCAGGCCGGGATCGAGGGTCGCGATCACGGGCAGCGCGACGTGGGCCACGCGAACGGCGAGGTCTTCGAACACGGCGCGTCGCGCCTCGTCGGCACCGGGCTCGGCGAGCGCCTCTCGTGCGGCGTGGAACCCGTCGGCGCGGATGCCGTGGCGCTGGGCGAGGAGCGCGACCGCCCGCCCGCCGACCAGGTCCTGCACCGTGCGTGCGGCGGGGTCGATGATGTTCGCCTCGGACGAGACCGGCAGGAACCCGATCTCGCCCGCGCCGCCGAAGGAGCCACGGTGCAGGTCGCCCGCGACGTCGAACGAGGCGCCGACGCCGTTGCCGAGCCAGAGCAGCGCGAACACGTCGCGGCCGACGGCGACGCCCACCTCGCGCTCGGCGAGGGCGGCGAGGTTCACGTCGTTCTCGATGAGCACGGTCCGGTCGAGGTCGGCTTCGAGGATGCCTCGGAGGCCCCGCACCGGCCAGCCGGGCAGCGTCTCGCTGAAGAGCTCGCCGCCCGCGCCGGGGTCGACGTAGCCGGGGATGCCGAGGCACACCGTGCGCACCGCGTCCGGCGAGGTTCCGGCGGCCGCGCTCGCGGCGTGGATCGCCCGGCGCACCTCCTCGACGGCGGATCGCGCCGTCGGGTCCCGCGGAAGCGGCATCCGCACGGTCGGCCGTTCGGTGCCGGCGGCGTCGACGACGGTCGCGCGCAGCTCGAACGCGTCGAGGTCGAGTGCGACGCCCACGCGTCGGTCGGTGCGCGCCGCGTAGACGACGGCCGCACGGCCGGCCGAGCCCGCGAGCAGGCCCTGCTCCTCGATCGCCCCGAGCTGCAGCAGCCGGCTCATCATCTGCGACGCCGTCGGCTTCGAGACGCCGACGAGCTCGCAGATGCGGTTGCGCGTGAGCGGTCCGTGATCGAGCAGCACGGTCAGCCCCGCCCGGTCGTTGACCGCGCCGAGCCAGGACGGGGTACCAGGTGTGTTCGGCGTCACCGCGTCGCTCCTCGGGTCGGGTCCAGCTCGGGTGGGTTCAGCTCGATCGGATGCTGCTCGTTCGGGCGCCTCGTCGGGCCGGCTCAGCTCGCCGGGAGGTTCGCGAGCACGGCCTCGACGAGTCGCTGCGCGTCGCCCGGCTCGAAGAACTCGACCGAGTCGAGCACGACCCAGTAGGCGCCCGTGAAGACCTGCACCTGGCCGTTCGATCCGCTGTGCTCGAAGAAGCCGGTGACGGCGGGCGGCGTGCCGTACGTCGGCACCGCGGTGCTCGACGCCGCCGCCTCGTTGGCGTACGCCGTGAGCGCGGTGGCCGACGGTGTCGCCACGGCGACCTCGATGAGATCGCCGCTCGTCTGGTTGAGGTACCCGCACGCGGTGCCCGCGGCATCCGTCGCCACGGTCTTGATGGTCGCCGCCGTCGGCGCGTAGTCGGGCGCGGCGCCGAAGTTCGGGTTGAACGCGTACAGCTGGTCGGGCGTGGCGAGCGCGTCGCAGGCGATCGCGAACGGCGTGGGCGGATCGACGCTCTCGGTGGGCTCGGGCGTGACCGCGGGGTCGGATGCCGCGGGCGAGCCGCTCGCCGGGGCGGAGGCCGACGGCGTGGGCTCGGCGCCGGTCGGGCTGCACCCGCTCAGCAGCGCCACGGCGGCGGCGACGAGCATCGTCGAACCCATGACGGAACGGAGGCTTCGGGCAGGGCGGCGCAGGGCGGGGCGAGGCATGGACAGACTGTACAACGTCGAACGGTAGGATTTGCGGGTGACTCCCGACGACCTCTCGCGCGCCCTGTTCGACCTCGTGACCGCCATGGTCGAGCGACGTCGCCAAGCCGGCGCCGAGGTCGAGCTGTCGCTCTCGCCCGAGCAGATCGTGCTCGAGCGCCCGAAGAACCGCGACCACGGCGACTGGGCGTCGAACATCGCCATGCGCCTGGCGAAGCCGCTCGGCTCGAACCCGCGCGAGATCGCGACCGAGCTGGCTGCCGGCCTCGCGGGCGTCGACGGCGTCACGAGCGCCGAGGTCGCCGGCCCGGGCTTCATCAACGTCCGCCTCGACGCGGCCGCCGCCGGCGCGCTCGCGAAGACCATCGTCGACGCCGGCGCCGCGTACGGCCGCACCGACAAGCTCGCGGGCGAGCGCATCAACCTCGAGTTCGTCTCGGCGAACCCCACCGGCCCGCTGCACATCGGCCACACCCGCTGGGCCGCGCTCGGCGACGCCATCTCCCGCGTGCTCCGCGCCGCGGGCGCCGACGTCGCGAACGAGTACTACATCAACGACGCGGGCAACCAGATGGACAACTTCGGCCTGTCGGTGCTCGCGGCCGCGAAGGGCGAGCCGACCCCCGAGGGCGGGTACCCGGGCAGCTACATCGCCGACCTCGCGACCCGCGTGCTCGAGCGCGAGCCGAACCTGCTCGCCCTCGCCGACGACATCGCCATGCACACGGCGAAGGAGATCGCCTACGAGCTCCAGCTCGGCGAGATCCGCGAGTCGCTCGAGCGCTTCAACGTGCACTTCGACGTGTGGACCAGCGAGCGCCGACTGCACGCGAAGCACGACGACGGCCTCTCCGACGTCGACACGGCCGTCGAGCGCCTGCGCGCGCAGGGCCACGTCTACGACGAGGACGACGCCGTGTGGGTGCGCACGACGGACTTCGGCGACGACAAAGACCGCGTGATCCGTCGCGGCAACGGCGTGTACACCTACTTCGCCGCCGACGCCGCGTACTACCTCGACAAGGGCGATCGCGGCTTCGGCCACAAGATCTACCTGCTCGGCGCCGACCACCACGGCTACGTGCACCGCCTGAAGGCGCTCGCGGGCGCCGCGGGCGACGACCCCGAGCGCGACATCGAGGTGCTCATCGGCCAGCTCGTCTCGATCAACGGCGCGAAGCTGTCCAAGCGCGCGGGCAACATCATCGAGCTCGACGACCTGCAGGCCTGGCTCGGCACCGACGCCCTGCGCTACACGCTCGCGCGCTACCCGGCCGACTCGCCGCTCACGATCGACCCCGAGATCCTCACGCGTCGCACGAACGACAATCCCGTCTTCTACGTGCAGTACGCCCACGCCCGCACCTCCGCGGTCGACCGCAACGCGGCATCCGTCGGCGTCGACCGTTCGAGCTTCGCGCCCGAGCTGCTCGAGCACGAGACCGAGTCGGCCCTGCTCGGCGCACTCCAGGAGTTCCCCCGCATCGTCGCCCAGGCCGCAGAACTGCGCGAGCCGCACCGGGTCGCGCGCTACATCGAGGAGCTCGCCGGCCTCTACCACCGCTGGTACGACAACTGCCGCGTGCTGCCGCTCGGCGAGGAGCCCATCGGCGACCTGCACCGCACGCGCCTGTGGCTGAACGACGCGACCGGCCAGGTCCTCCGCAACGGCCTCGACCTGGTGGGAGTGTCCGCGCCCGAGCGCATGTGACTTCGGTACGCTGCTTCGGCACGCACGAACGCCCGGCACCACGAGCACGGAGGCACCGATGAGCACACCCCGCGATGGCTTCGACGAGACGGATGCCGCGGGCGGCCGTGAGCCCCACGAAGCCGCCGAGGCCGCCGAGGCCGCAGCGGTCGTGCCCGAGCCCGTCGCGCCCGCGCCAGTGGCGCCCGAGCCCGTGGTGGCCGACGACGCGCTCGCCCCCACCGCGGTGCTCGAGCCGCTTCCGGCCGACCACCAGCAGACCGAGGTGATCCGCGACGGCGTCGCGCCCGTCGCCCCGGCCGAAGACGCCGGCGCGGCGGCAGCGGTGCCTCCGGCGGAGAAGCCTCCCGTCGACTCGGCACGCCGCCGCACGCGCCGCCGCTGGATCCTCGCGGGCGTGATCGTGCTCGTCGTCGTCGCGGTGCTCGTCGTCGCCGACCTCCTGACGCGCTCGGCGATCGAGCAGCGCATCGCCGACGAGGCGCAGGCGTCGCTGCCCGAGAACGTGCAGGGCGACGTCGACGTGAAGATCGGCGGGTTCTCGGTGCTCGCGCAGCTGCTCACCGGCTCGCTCGAGCAGATCACGGCCGACGCGCCGAAGCTCGAGGTCGACGGCAACCCGATCGACGTGCACCTCGTCGCCCACGGCGTGCCCGTCCAAGAAGGCGGCACGATCGACCTCGTCGAGGGCACCCTGACGGCCGACGCGGCATCCGTCAACGCGCTCGTCGAGGTGCCGGGCGTCGACGGCGAGATCGTGTTCGGCGACGGCACGCTCGGCTACACCGGGCAGTTCGAACTGCTCGGGCTCGCGATCCCGTACTCGGTGACCGCCACGGCTGAAGCCGCAGGAACGTCGGTCCTGCTCACGCCCGTCGGCGTCGAGCTCGGCTCCGGCGACCGCGCGCTCGTGGTCGAGAACATGCCGAGCCTGCTCCGCAACCCGATCGACGTGTGCGTGGCGAAGTACCTGCCCGCGGGCGCGCAGGTCGACGACGTCGAGATCACGACCGGTCGGGCGACGGTCTCGGTCACGGCGAGCGACCTCCCGCTCGGCGAGGAGTCGCTGCAGGCGCTCGGCACCTGCGACTGAGCCGGGCGTCACCCGATTCGGCGGCTGCCCGGGCACTCGGTAGACTCCCCGGAGGCCGCCCCACAATGGCGGTTCGCAGCAGGCTCAGCCGAATCGATCCGGGTTCGCACGCCGCGAGCGAGGTTCTCGATCCACCACGTCCCTGAAGGTTTCCCCGTGGCAACGACCACCGCAGTCCCCGGATGGCTGCAAGCGCCCGCCGATGCGAACGCCCTCGCCGAGCAGGTCTGGCCGATCGGCGCGCATCGCGACGACGCCGGGCGCCTCGTCATCGGCGGCGTCGACGCCGAGACGCTCGCGGCGACCTACGGCACTCCGCTCTACGTGGTCGACGAGTCCGACGCCCGTGCCCGCGCGCGCCGCCTGCTGGCCGCATTCGAATCCGCCGCGGCATCCGTCGGCACCGGTGTCACCGTCTACTACGCGGGCAAGGCGTTCCTCTCGAGCGAGATCGTGCGCTGGGTCACGGGCGAGGGCCTCGCGGTCGACGTCTGCAGCGGCGGGGAACTCGCGGTCGCGCTCGCCGCGGGCGCCGACCCGGCCCGCATCGGGTTCCACGGCAACAACAAGTCGCCCGCCGAGATCGAACGCGCGGTCGGCGCGGGGGTCGGAGCGATCATCCTCGACTCCGAGATCGAGATCGAGCGCGTCGCCGAGGCCGCTGCGCTGGCCGGACGCGTGCAGCGCGTGCGCCTTCGCGTCAACAGCGGAGTGCACGCCTCGACCCACGAGTTCCTCGCCACCGCCCACGAGGACCAGAAGTTTGGCGTCTCGCTCGAGCGCGCCGTCGAACTCGGCACGCGCATCCGCTCGCACGCGTCGCTCGAGTTCCTCGGACTGCACTGCCACATCGGCTCGCAGATCTTCGATTCCGCGGGCTTCGCCGAGTCGGCCGAGCGACTGCTCGCCGCGCACGCCGAACTCGCACGGGTCGCGCCGCTGCCCGAGCTCAACCTCGGCGGCGGCTTCGGCATCGCCTACACCTCGGCCGACGAGCCCACGCCGATCGAGCAGATCGCGCAGGGCATCGCCGATGCGGTGGCGAGTGCGTGCCGCGACCACGGGGTGCCCGTGCCGAAGCTCGCCTTCGAACCCGGCCGCTCGATCATCGGCCCCGCCGGCGTGACGCTCTACACCGTCGGCACCGTCAAGCCCGTGCCGATCGAGGGCGGGTGGCGGCACTACGTCTCGGTCGACGGCGGCATGAGCGACAACGCCCGCACCGCGCTCTACGGCGCCGACTACACGGTGCGCCTGGCCGGCCGCGTGTCCGACGAGCTTCCTGCGCTCGTGCGCATCGCGGGCAAGCACTGCGAGTCGGGCGACATCGTCGTCGACGCCGACTACCTGCCGCACGACGTCGCTCCCGGCGACCTCCTCGCCGTCGCGGCCACCGGCGCCTACTGCTGGTCGCTCGCGAACAACTACAACCACGTTCCGCGCCCGCCGGTCGTCGCCGTCCGCGACGGCCGGGCGCGCGTGATTGTGCACGGCGAGACGGTCGACGACCTGCTCGCGCGCGACGCGGGCCTCACCGCGACGCGCACCGCACCGAACTCCACCGGAGGAATCACCGCATGATCGAGTACCGCTCCATCCGGGTCGGCCTCCTCGGAGCCGGCTCGGTCGGTTCGCAGGTCGCCCGGCTCCTCCTCGAGCACGGCGACGAGCTCGCGCAGCGCATCGGCGCGCGCATCGAGCTCGTCGGCATCGCCGTGCGCGACGTCGATGCCGAGCGCGACGTCGAGCTGCCCCGCGCGCTCCTCACGACCGACGCCGATGCGCTGATCCTCGGCTCCGACATCGTCATCGAGCTGATGGGCGGCCTCGAGCCCGCCCGCACGCTCGTGCTCCAGGCGATCGCCTCCGGCGCCGACGTCGTCACGGGCAACAAGGCGCTGCTCGCGACCCACGGCCCCGAACTGTTCGCCGCCGCCGAGCAGGTCGGCGCGCAGCTCTCCTACGAGGCCGCCGTCGGCGGGGCGATCCCGATCCTGCGTCCGCTCCGCGAGAGCCTCGCGGGCGACCGCGTCGAGCGCATCCTCGGCATCGTGAATGGCACCACGAACTTCATCCTCGACCGCATGGACACCACGGGCGCCTCGCTCGAAGACGCCCTCGCGACCGCGACCGAGCTCGGCTACGCCGAGGCCGACCCGACGGCCGACATCGGCGGCTACGACGCCGCGCAGAAGGCTGCGATCCTCGCGAGCATCGCCTTCCACACGAACGTGCCCGTCGAGGCCGTGCACCGCGAGGGCATCACCGGGGTGAGCGCCGCGCAGGTCGACTCGGCGCGCCGAGCGGGCTTCGTCGTGAAGCTCCTCGCCATCTGCGAGCGCCTCGTCGACGCCGAGACCGGCGAGGAGGGCGTGTCCGCCCGCGTGTACCCCGCCCTCGTGCCGCGCGAGCACCCGCTCGCCTCGGTGCGCGGCGCGAACAACGCGGTCTTCGTCGAGGCATCGGCCGCAGGCCCGCTCATGTTCTACGGCGCCGGCGCCGGGGGAGTGCAGACCGCCTCCGCCGTGCTCGGCGACCTCGTCGCCATCGCCCGTCGCCACGTCATCGGCGGCCCGGGCATGGCGGAGTCCACGCACGCCGAGCTGCCGATGTTCGACATCGGCCGCATCACCACGCGTTACGCGATCACGCTCGAGGTCGTCGACGAGCCCGGCGTGCTCGAGCGCATCGCCCGCGTGTTCAGCGAGCACGGGGTGTCGGTCGAGCAGCTCCAGCAGACGGTGAGCAGTGGCTCCGAGCGGGCTACGCTGGTGATCGGGACGCACGAGGCGACGGAGTCCGCGCTCGCCGAGACCGTCACCTCCCTCGCCGAGAATCCCGTCGTCGCATCCGTCGCGTCCGTCCTCCGAGTCGAAGGAACACTGTGAACCAGCCCAGCCCCAAGGCCACGTCCCGTCAGTGGCGAGGCGTCATCCGCGAGTACGCCGATCGTCTCGACGTCACGGATGCCACGCCGGTCGTCACCCTCGGCGAGGGCGGCACGCCGCTCCTGCCCGCGCCGGCGCTGTCGCGCCGGACGGGCGCCGACGTGTGGGTCAAGTACGAGGGCATGAACCCGACCGGCTCCTTCAAGGACCGCGGCATGACCATGGCCGTCACGAAGGCCGTCGAGCGGGGGGCGAAGGTCGTCATCTGCGCCTCGACCGGCAACACGTCCGCGTCGGCCGCGGCCTACGCGGCGCACGCCGGCATCAAGGCGGCCGTGCTCGTTCCCGAGGGCAAGATCGCCATGGGCAAGCTCAGCCAGGCCATCGCGCACAACGGCGAGCTCCTCCAGGTGCAGGGCAACTTCGACGACTGCCTCGACATCGCCCGCGACCTCGCGGCGAACTACCCGGTGCACCTCGTCAACTCGGTCAACAACGACCGCATCGAGGGTCAGAAGACCGCGGCGTTCGAGATCGTCGAGGCCCACGGCGACGCCCCCGACTTCCACTTCATCCCGGTCGGCAACGCGGGCAACTACACCGCCTACACGCGCGGCTACCGTGAAGACATCGCCGCGGGCAACGCCACGCGCATGCCCCGCATGTTCGGCTTCCAGGCCTCGGGCTCCGCGCCGATCGTGCGCGGCGAGCCGGTGAAGCACCCCGAGACCATCGCGAGCGCGATCCGCATCGGCAACCCGGCCTCGTGGGAGCTCGCCCTCTCGGCGCGCGACGAGACCGACGGCTACTTCGGCGCCATCGACGACGACAAGATCCTCGAGGCCCAGCGCATCCTCTCGGCCGAGGTCGGCATCTTCGTCGAGCCCGCATCGGCGATCTCGGTCGCCGGCCTGCTCGAGCGTTCGGCCGCGGGGGTCATCCCGGCGGGCGCGCGCGTCGTGCTCACGGTGACGGGCCACGGCCTCAAGGACCCCCAGTGGGCCCTGCGCACGGCGGACGGCTCCGACGTGCAGCCCACGATCGTTCCCGTGGACACGGCCCAGATCGCCGCGGTGCTCGGACTCGCCTCATGAGCGTGACCGTGCCCCAGGCGTCGACGGGCCCGGTCGACCTCGTCGGCCGTCGCGTGCGCGTCAAGGTGCCCGCGACGAGTGCGAACCTCGGCCCCGGCTTCGACACGCTCGGCCTCGCGCTCGCTCGCTACGACGAGCTCGAGATCGAGGCGACGGATGCCGCGGCCCACGACATCGAGGTGCACGGCGTCGGCGAGGGCGAGGTGCCGCTCGACGAGACGCACCTCGTGGTGCGCGCCATGGCGCACACGTTCTCGCGAGTCGGCGTGGAGATGCCGTCGATCCGCCTCGTGGCGCACAACACCATCCCGCACGGCCGAGGTCTCGGCTCGTCGGGTGCGGCGATCGTCGCCGGCGTGGTCGCGGCATCCGGGCTCCTCGAGGGCGTCGTCGAGCTCAGCGCCGACGACCTCCTCGAGATCGCGACCGAGCTCGAGGGGCACCCCGACAACGTCGCTCCCGCGCTCTTCGGCGGACTCACCATCGCGTGGGTCACGCCCGAGGGTCCGCGCCACAAGAAGCTCATCGTGCACCGCGGCGTCTCGCCGCTCGTGCTCGTGCCGGAGCACGAGATGTCGACGGCGCTCGCGCGATCGCTGCAGCCGCAGTCGGTGCCCCATGAAGACGCCGTGTTCAACGTGTCGCGCTCGGCCCTGCTCATCGCGGCCCTCATCCAGAGCCCCGAGCTGCTGCTGCAGGCCACCGAAGACAAGCTGCACCAGAACTACCGGGCTCAGGCGATGCCCGAGACCGATCGGCTCATCCGGGTGCTCCGCGCGGCCGGTCACCCGGCCGTCGTCTCCGGCGCCGGACCGTCGATCCTGGTGCTGGCGAGCGACCCGAGTGCACGCGCCGAGGCGGTGCGCCTCGTCGAGGAGTCCGCCGAGACGGCGTGGCAGCCGCTGCCGCTCGCGGTCGACTTCCTGGGAGCCACCGTCACGCCCGTGGCCGACTGAGCGGGAGCCTGTTCTCCGTTTCGTTCTCCACAGGGCGCGTCACGAATCGGCGCATGGCTCGTCTGGTGATAGCATTGGAGCGCACCCGACGAGCGACGCACTGTTCGCGTTCAACGTCGCATCGTGCAATTCCCGGCAATCATTGCTTTCTCGCTCGCGCACGTCTGCGCCTCCGCGCATGACCTCTGACGTGTCAGCGACCAGCTCTTCTGGGTCCGCATATCTTGCGACCAGGGGAAAGGAACATACCCAAGTGACCAACGCATCCGACCACGCTGAACTGAGCGCGGCGAACCGCACCCGACTCACCACCCTGAAGGTGGCCGAACTCCAGGAGCTCGCCGCCTCGCTCGGCATCTCCGGCGCCTCCAAGCGCCGCAAGGGCGAGCTCGTGGACCTGATCTCGGCCCACCAGATCGGCGAGGCCCCCGACGTCGAGACGCCCGACGCCGTCGACGCGCCGCCGGTCGAGGCTCCCGCCGCCGAGGCCCCCGTCGCCGAGGCCGTCGAGGCCCCCGCAGCCGTCGCCGAGGCGGCGGCCCCGGCCGCCGACGAGGTCGCAGCCGCGCCCGTCGAGGCGCCGGTCGACGAGGCGCCCGCCGCCGAGCCCGAGGCGCCCGCCGCTCCGGCGCGTACCCGTCAGGGTCGCCAGCCGCGCCGCGCAACGAGCGCGACCACTGCGGCCGCCCAGCACGCGAACGCCGGCGCCTCCGGCGTCGACCTCGTGCCCGCGGCATCCGGCACCGACAGCGACGAGGCCCGCGAGGCCGCCCGCGCCGCCGTG
The DNA here is from genome assembly GCF_001660485.1 of Agromyces aureus. Classification (GTDB taxonomy): domain Bacteria; phylum Actinomycetota; class Actinomycetes; order Actinomycetales; family Microbacteriaceae; genus Agromyces; species Agromyces aureus. Next base: position 3,032,220 of record NZ_CP013979.1, on the reverse strand, counting down.
CGCGAGGAGCTCGCGGCCGCGACCGGCGAGGCCGGCCGCGCCCCCCAGGCCGACGCCGAGGGCGAGCAGGCAGCCGACCAGCCCCGCCAGGGTCGCAGCCGCAACCGCGGTCGCCGCGGTGGAGAGCGCGAGCGCGCCGAGCGCACGGGCGAGGACGCGCAGAAGGGCGCCGACGCGCAGGGCCAGGGTCGTCAGAACGGGCAGAACGCTCAGAACGGCAACACCCAGAACGGCAACACCCAGAACGGCAACGGCCAGGGCGGCAACGGCAACGCCGAGCCGCGCAAGGCCGACGAGCAGGGCGGCCGCCAGCCGCGCGAGCGCCAGGGCGCCGACGCCGAGGCCAAGCAGGGCGGCGAGAACCGCCAGCAGGGTCAGCAGAGCCGAGGCGGCAACGCCGAGGCGCTCGACGCCGACGGCGGCCGTCGCAACCGCTACCGCGACCGCAAGCGTCGCGGCCAGACCGGCGGCGACGAGCTCGAGCCCGAGGTCCTCGACGACGACGTGCTGATCCCCATCGCGGGCATCCTCGACGTGCTCGACAACTACGCGTTCGTGCGCACGACGGGTTACCTGCCCGGCCCGAGCGACGTCTACGTCTCGCTCGGCCAGGTCAAGAAGTACAACCTGCGCAAGGGCGACGCGGTCGTCGGCTCGATCAAGCAGCCGCGTGACGGCGAGTCGAACAGCCGCCAGAAGTACAACGCCCTCGTCAAGGTCGACTCGGTGAACGGCCAGACCATCGAGGAGTCGGGCGCGCGCGTCGAGTTCCAGAAGCTCACGCCGCTCTACCCGCAGGAGCGCCTGCGCCTCGAGACCGAGCCCACCAAGCTCACGCAGCGCATCATCGACCTCGTCGCACCCATCGGCAAGGGCCAGCGCGGCCTCATCGTCGCGCCCCCGAAGGCGGGCAAGACGATAGTGCTGCAGCAGATCGCGAACGCCATCTCGATCAACAACCCCGAGGTCCACCTCATGGTCGTGCTCGTCGACGAGCGCCCCGAAGAGGTCACCGACATGCAGCGCACGGTCAAGGGCGAGGTCATCGCCTCGACGTTCGACCGTCCGGCCGAAGACCACACGACGGTCGCCGAACTCGCCATCGAGCGTGCGAAGCGACTCGTCGAGCTCGGCCACGACGTCGTCGTGCTGCTCGACTCGATCACCCGCCTGGGCCGCGCCTACAACCTGGCCGCACCCACCTCGGGCCGCATCCTCTCGGGCGGCGTCGACGCCTCGGCGCTCTACCCGCCGAAGCGCTTCTTCGGCGCAGCGCGCAACATCGAGAACGGCGGATCCCTCACGATCCTCGCGACCGCGCTCGTGGAGACCGGCTCCAAGATGGACGAGGTCATCTTCGAGGAGTTCAAGGGCACCGGCAACTCCGAGCTCCGCCTCTCGCGCCAGCTCGCCGACAAGCGCATCTTCCCGGCGGTCGACGTCAACGCGTCGTCCACCCGCCGCGAGGAGATGCTGCTGAGCCCCGACGAGGTCAAGATCACGTGGAAGCTGCGTCGTGCCCTCGCGGGCCTCGACCAGCAGCCCGCGCTCGAGGCCGTGCTGGGCCGCCTGAAGGAGACCCAGTCCAACGTCGAGTTCCTGATGCTCATGCAGAAGTCGATGCCGGTGGGGGCCAACGGCCACGGGGCATCGCACGCGAACGAGCACGACCACCGCTGAGGCATCCGTGTTCGAATCCGTCAAGGGCCTGCTCGCCGAGCACGGCGCGCTCCAGGAGGCGCTCGCCGACCCGGCGCTGCATGCCGACGCCGCGCGTGCGAAGAAGGTGAACCGGCGTTACGCCGAGCTCAGCCGCATCGTCGCCGCGAACTCGGCCTGGCACGAGGCGCAGGACGACCTCGCCGCCGCGCGTGAGCTCGCGAAGGAGGACGACGCGTTCGCCGAAGAGGTGCCCGCGCTCGAGGAGAGCCTCGCGCAGGCTCAGGAGAAGCTCCGGCGACTCCTGATCCCGCGCGACCCCGATGACGGTCGCGACGTGATCATGGAGATCAAGGGCGGCGAGGGCGGCGCCGAGAGCGCCCTCTTCGCCGGCGATCTCCTGCGCATGTACATGCAGTACGCGCAGTCGAAGGGCTGGAAGGTCGAGCTCCTCGACCAGAACGAGTCCGACCTGGGCGGCTACAAAGACGTGCAGGTCGCGATCAAGTCGAACGCGACCGACCCGTCGCAGGGCGTCTGGGCGCACCTGAAGTACGAGGGCGGCGTGCACCGCGTGCAGCGCGTGCCCGTGACCGAGACGCAGGGGCGCATCCACACGTCGACCACCGGCGTGCTCGTCTTCCCCGAGGTCGACGAGCCCGAAGAGGTCGAGATCAACCAGAACGACCTCAAGATCGACGTGTACCGCTCGTCGGGTCCCGGCGGCCAGTCGGTCAACACGACCGACTCGGCCGTGCGCATCACCCACCTGCCCACGGGCATCGTGGTGTCGATGCAGAACGAGAAGTCGCAGCTGCAGAACCGCGAGGCCGCCATGCGCGTGCTCCGCGCCCGCATCCTCGCGCGCCAGCAGGAGGAGCTCGACGCCGCGGCATCCGATGCCCGCAAGTCGCAGATCCGCTCGATGGACCGTTCGGAGCGCATCCGCACGTACAACTTCCCCGAGAACCGCATCGCCGATCACCGCACCGGCTACAAGGCGTACAACCTCGACCAGGTCATGAACGGCGCGCTCGAGCCGATCATCGAGTCGGCCATCCAGGCCGACGAAGAGGCGCAGCTCGCCGGTCTCGCCGAAGGCTGACGCACGAGTCGACGCACGTCACGCCGCCTCAGCGGTGACGAGACCGCGGTGACGAGACCGTGATGACACGACGAAGGGGCGGATGCCGCGGCATCCGCCCCTTCGTCGTACTCGGCGTCGAACGGCTCTTCGTCAGACGTGCCGTTCGTGGTCAGATGTGCCAGTCGTGCACGCCGCGCGACGAATCGGCGGCCGCGGCGCTCAACGGTCGAGCGGTCGCGGGCACGCCCACGAGCAACGAGTGCGGGGGAGCGCTGCGCGTCACGACGGCGTTGGCGCCGACGGCGCTCCACTCGCCGATCGTGATGTCGCCGAGCACCTTCGCGCCGGCGCCGATGGTGACGCCGTCGCCGAGGGTCGGGTGCCGCTTGGTGCCGGGCGGCGTGTGCCGCGGCGCCTTTCCGCCGAGCGTGACGCCGTGGTAGAGCATGCAGTCGTCGCCGATGATCGCGGTCTCGCCGATCACGACGCCCATGCCGTGATCGATGAAGAAGCGGCGCCCGATGGTCGCGCCGGGGTGGATCTCGATGCCGGTGGTGAAGCGCGTGAGTTGCGAGATCACGCGCGCCGGGAAACGGAACCCCGCGCGCCACAGTCGATGCGTCAGGCGGGAGGCCCACACCGCGTGCAGGCCGGAGTACACGAGGAAGACCTCGAGATCGCTGCGTGCGGCGGGGTCGTGCGCACGAGCGGTCGCGAGGTCTTCCTTCAGTCGGGAGAAGAAGCTCACCCGGTCAGTCAAGCAGACCTTCGTACAGCACCGTGGACAGGTAGCGCTCACCGTAGCTCGCGAGGATGACGACGATCGTCTTGCCGGCGTTCTCGGGGCGCTTGGCGACCTCGATCGCGGCGTAGACGGTGGCGCCCGACGAGATGCCGCCGAGGATGCCCTCTTCGGTGCCGAGACGGCGCGCGGTGGCGACGGCCTGCGTGATGTTGACGTCGAAGATCTCGTCGTAGACCTCGCGGTCGAGGATCTCGGGCACGAAGTTCGCGCCGATGCCCTGGATCTTGTGCGGGCCGGGGGCGCCGCCGTTGAGGATGGGGGACTCCTCGGGCTCGACGCCGATGATCTGCACTTCGGGCTTGCGCTCCTTGAGGACCTGACCGACGCCAGAGATGGTGCCGCCCGTGCCGATGCCCGAGATGAAGATGTCGACGCCGCCGTCGGTGTCGGCCCAGATCTCCTCTGCCGTGGTGCGGCGGTGGATCTCGACGTTGGCCTGGTTCGCGAACTGCTTGGCGAGCACCGCACCGGGGGTCTCGGCGACGATCTGCTCGGCGCGCGCGACGGCGCCCTTCATGCCCTCTGAGCCGGGCGTGAGCACGAGCTGCGCACCGTAGGCCTTGAGGAGCGCCTTGCGCTCGGCCGACATGGTCTCGGGCATCGCGAGGATGACGTTGTAGCCGCGCGCCGCGCCGACCATGGCGAGGGCGATGCCCGTGTTGCCGCTGGTGCCCTCGACGATGGTGCCGCCGGGTGCGAGCTCGCCGGAGGCCTCTGCGGCGTCGACGATGGCGATGCCGAGGCGGTCCTTGACGCTCGCGGAGGGGTTGTAGAACTCGAGCTTGCCGAGCACGGTGGCGCCCGCACCCTCGCTGATGCGGTTCAGGCGCACGAGCGGCGTGCGACCGAAGGCCTCGGTGATGTTGTCGAAGATCTGGGCCATTGGGGGCTTCCTCTCGGGTGTGGGTGCGGCAGCGAACGCCGTCGTCAAGCCTAGGCGGGGGGTTCCTCACGGTCACGTGCATTACATTCCATTTCATGGATGCACGGATGCCGCGGCCCGCCGGCGATCGTTCGGTCAGGGCGGTGCGCGAGGCGATCGTCTCGCGCCTGACGGCCGCGGGCGTGCCCGACGCAGAGGTCGACGCCGAGCTGCTCCTCGGGCACGTGCTCGACCTCTCGCGCGGCGGCGTGCAGGCCCGGTTGATCATGGGCGGCGAGCTCGACGAGGCGGATGCCGCCGCGCTGGCGGCGCTCGTCGATCGCCGGGCGGCGCGCGAGCCATTGCAGCACATCACGGGGCGCGCGCCGTTCCGCAGCCTCGACCTGCTCGTCGGCCCCGGCGTGCTGGTGCCCCGGCCCGAGACCGAGACGGTCGCCCAGCTCGCGATCGACGCCCTGCGTGCGGTGCCGGCCGCGTCGCCGATCGCCGTCGATCTCGGCACGGGCAGCGGCGCGCTCGCGCTCGCGCTCGCGACCGAGGTGCCGCACGCGCGGGTGCACGCGGTCGAGATCTCACCCGAGGCAGCGGTCTGGGCGAGGCGCAACATCGACGAGACGGGCGTCGCGGTCGAGCTCGTCGTCGGCGATCTCGCCGACGCGCTGCCCGAGCTCGACGGCCGGGTCTCGGTGGTCGTGTCGAATCCGCCCTACGTGCCCGCGGCCGAGTTGCCGCGCGACGTCGAGGTGCTCGTGCACGATCCGGATGTCGCGCTCTACGGCGGTGGCGACGGGCTCGACGTGATCCGGGCGCTCTCGGTGCGCGCGTTCGCGCTGCTGCACCCCGGCGGCACGCTCGTGTTCGAGCACTTCGAGACGCAGTCGGCGGCGATCGCGGATCTGCTGCGCACCGACGGCTGGCGGGCGATCTCGCACCACCGCGACCTGACCGGGCGCGACCGGGCGACGACCGCGACCCGCTGAGGCGCAGCGACGCCCGCTGAGACGCGACGCCCGCTGAGACGGATTGCGCACCACGGGCGCCCGCCCGCGGCATCCGCCCGACTCAGCCCTTTCGCTGCGCCGCCCGCTCCTGCTCCCGTTCGGCGCGTTCCCGGTCGCGCTCGGCTCGCTCGCGCGCGCCCCTGACCGCCTCGCGCTCCCGCTTCTGCGCTTCTCGCAGCGCCCGCTCGGCCTCGCGACGCAGCTTCGCCGCCTCGCGGACCGCCTTGTCTCGCGGAGGCTCGAGTGACGGCGGCAGGGGCGCGGGAGCAGCCGGAAGCCCGTCGGAGTGCTGCTCGACGTACGTCTGGATGCCGTCGAGCATGCGCTGGAGGCCGAACACGAAGTCGTCGGCGGTGTTGGGCGCGGACGGACCGTCTGCCGCGCTCTCCTCGACGTAGCCGCCGCCCAGGAACAGGGGCGCGAGGTACGGGAACCGCTCTGGCGTGACGAACTCGGTGAGCGTCGAGAGGTAGCGCTCGCCGGTCACCTCGGCCTGGTCCGTCGCCGCGGCGGCTCGGGCGATGTCCCGGTCCTGCGCGCTCGTGGCGCGCGCATAGCTGGTGAACATGAGCAGGCTCGACATCTTCTCGCCGTCGCTGAGCGGCAGGTCGCGCACCTCCCGCAGGAACCAGTCCACGATCATGAGCGCGTTGGGCGTGATCGGGGCGCCGGAGACCGGGATGTCGACGAGCCACGGGTGGGCCTCGTATCCGGCCCTGATGCCGAGCACCCACGCGGTGATGCCGTCGCGCCAGCCGCGTTCGAGGCTCGCGTCGGGCACGGGCAGCTCGCTCGCAGCCTCCTGCATGAGCAGGATCAGGTCGTCCTTGCTCGTGACGTAGCGGTAGAGCGACATGGTCGTGAACCCGAGCGTGGTGGCCACGCGGCTCATGGACACGGCGGCGAGGCCCTCGGCATCGGCGATCTCGATGGCCACCTCGACGATGCGCTCGATCGAGAGTTCGCGCTTCGGGCCTCGCTGCGGGTGCGCGGCGACACCCCAGGCGAGGGCGACGCCGCGGGGGAGTTCGGGGTCGGGCCGCTGCTCGTTCATGGACATCCGTTCGTGTCGGTGTTGACGACAGTCTAGAACTGTGTATTACTTATACAACTGTAGATGACCTAAACAGTTTGCGCCGCACGCAGATGCCCGCCGGGGTCGCCGAGACGCAGACCGGACCGATCGGAGACACCATGCCACTCGCCATCGAAGCCCACGGGCTCCGCAAGCGCTTCGGTCGCACCGACGTGCTCGCGGGGCTCGACCTCGCCGTGCCCGTCGGCACGATCTTCGCGCTGCTCGGCCCCAACGGAGCCGGAAAGACGACGACCGTCAACATCCTCACCACGCTCGTGCGGCCCGACGAGGGCACGGTGTCCGTCGCCGGGCACGACGCGCTCGCCCGACCCGACGAGGTGCGTCGCCGCATCAGCCTCACGGGCCAGTCGGCTGCGGTCGACGAGGTGCTCACCGGCACCGAGAATCTCGTCATGCTCGGTCGGCTCTCGGGGTTGTCCGCCCATGGCGCACGAACCAGGGCCGCCGAACTCCTCGAACGCTTCGACCTCGCGGATGCCGCGGGCCGGCGCGTCGGCACCTACTCGGGCGGCATGCGGCGGCGGCTCGACCTCGCGCTCAGCCTCGTCGTCGCCGTGCCCGTGATCTTCCTCGACGAGCCGACGACCGGATTGGACACCCGCAGTCGGCAGGAGCTCTGGGCCGTCATCCGCTCGCTCGCCGACAACGGCGCCACGGTGTTCCTCACCACCCAGTACCTCGAGGAGGCCGACCGCCTGGCCGACCGCATCGCGGTGCTCGACCACGGGCGCATCGCGGCCGAGGGCACGGCCGACGAGCTCAAGGCGCGCATCGGGGGAGAGGTGGTCGAACTCCGCGACGAGTCGGGCTCCGTGCTCGCCGAGCTGCCGACCGACGGCACCGTGCACGGCCTCCGCGCCGCGGTCGAGCGTATCGACCTGCTGCCAGGAGCGGCGGCGGCCGGCGCGACGGTGGCGATCCGGCGGCCGAGCCTCGACGACGTGTTCCTCGCCATCACCGGCCGCGATGCGACATCCGACCCCGAGGCATCCGGCCCCGAGGCGTCCGCCCCCGAGACATCCGCACCCGAACTGCAGGAAGCGAAGTGAGCACCATGACCACCGTCACCCACGCCGCCGGGCCGACCGCCGCCACGTCCGTGGGCGAACGCCCGCGCATCGGGGCGCTGACCGCGGAGACCGTCTTCATCGGGCGCAGCTTCCGTCACTCGGTGCGCGATGTCGAATCGATGCTCATGGCCGTCATGCTGCCCGTGATGCTCATGCTGATGTTCACGTGGATCTTCGGCAACGCGATCGACCCCACCGGGGGCTACGTCGACTACGTCGTGCCGGGCATCATCCTGCTCTGCGCGGGGTTCGGCGCATCGTCGACGGCCGTCTCGGTCTCGCGCGACATGACGACGGGCGTGATCGACCGTTTCCGCACGATGCCGATCCGGAGCGGTGCGGTGCTCACCGGGCATGTCGTGGCGAGCCTCGTGCGCAACCTCGTCGCGACCGCGGTCGTGATCTGCGTCGGCCTGCTCGTCGGGTTCCGGCCATCGGCGACGCCGCTCGAGTGGGTCGCGGTCTTCGGCCTCGTCGCGCTCTACATCCTCGCGATCACCTACCTCTTCGCGGCGATCGGCCTGGCCGCGGGCACGCCGGAGGCGGCGAGCGGCTACGGCTTCATCCTGCTCTTCCTGCCCTACATCTCGAGCGCGTTCGTCCCGGTCGACACGATGCCCGAGTGGCTCCGGCCGATCGCCGAGCACCAGCCGATCACCCCCGTGATCGAGACCATCAGGGCGCTGCTCGCCGATGCCCCGCTCGGCGACCAGGCCTGGTGGGCGGTGGGCTGGTGCGTCGCGATCATCGTCGTCGCCGCGGTCTGGGGGGCCTGGCTGTTCGCACGCAAGGCCGGTCGGCGCTGACGCGCACCTCCGACGACGATCCGAACGGCGGATGCCGCGTGCCGGCCGCGCACGGGGCATCCGCCGTCCGCGTGGTGCACGGCCCGAAACCCCGAGGCCGGCTGGTCTAGAATCGACCGCGTCATGACTGCCATCTACGACTGTTCGGTCGAATCCCAGCTGCTCACGGGCATGCGCCTCGCACGCGGAGCGATCGGCCGCGGCCAGCTCGTCGTGATCCCCACCGACACCGTCTACGGCCTCGCCGCCGACGCGTTCGACGCCGCCGCGGTCACGCGACTGCTCGAGGCGAAGGGGCGCGAGCGCACGTCGCCGCCGCCCGTGCTGATCCCGGGCATCCCGACGCTCGATGCGCTCGCCCGCGAGGTGCCGGAGCCCGTGCGCGACCTCGTCGCCGAGTTCTGGCCGGGCGGACTCACCGTGATCCTGCACGCGCAGCCATCGCTCACCTGGGATCTCGGCGAGACCCGGGGCACGGTCGCCCTGCGCATGCCCGACAACCGCTTCGCCCTCGAACTGCTCGCCGAGACCGGGCCGCTCGCGGTCTCGTCGGCGAACCTCAGCGGCGAGCCCGCGGCCACGACGGCCGCCGACGCCGAGGTCATGCTCGGCGAGTCCGTCGCCGTCTACCTCGACGGGGGACCGGCCGGTTCGGATTACGACGCGATCGGCGAACGTGCCGGCGACACCTCGTCGACCATCATCGACGCCACCGGGCTCACCGACGGCAGCGGCACGATCCGCATCGTCCGCGCCGGCGTCATCTCGCGCGAGCGCATCGCCGCCGTCGTCGGCGAGGAGCTGCTCGCACCTGCCGTGGAGCCGGTCGCGCCTGCGACGGAGGCCGCGAACGCCGATGCGCCCGCGCCGGAAGCCGGGAGCAGCGACGTGTCCGCGCCCGAGCCCGCGTCTGAGGCCGAGCCCGCGCCGGACGCCGTGAGCGCCGACGCGCCCGCCGATCGCGACGCGAAGCCGTCCGCAGCCGACCTGCCCGCGGCATCCGACGACGAGACCGGTGCCGCCGCCTCATGACCCTGTTCCTCGCGCTCGCGATCATCGCCGCGCTCGTGACCCTGGTCGGGTCGTTCGTCGTGTGGAAGCTGAGCCTGAAGTACCGGCTCTACCCGAAGATCCGCGAGCGCGACGTGCACACGCGACCGACGCCGAGGCTCGGCGGCATCGCGATGTTCCTCGGCATCCTCGTCGCCTTCGGTGCGGCGTGGTTCGTCTCGAGCCTCGGCCCGACGCGGTTCGCGAACGTCGCGATCATCTTCCAGGACCCGACGCAGGTGCTCGCCATCCTCGGCGCCGCCCTGCTCATCGTGCTCATCGGCGTCGCCGACGACATCTGGGACCTCGACTGGACCACGAAGCTCGCCGGCCAGTTCATCGCCGCGGGCCTCATCGCCTGGCAGGGCGTCTCGATCGTCTCGCTGCCCATCGGCGGCATCCTCGTCGGATCCTCCTGGATGTTCGCGACGCTCACGGTCTTCGTGATCGTGCTCGTGATGAACGCCGTGAACTTCATCGACGGCCTCGACGGGCTCGTCGCCGGCGTCTCGCTCATCTCGAACGGCGTGTTCTTCGTCTACACCTACCTGCTCGTGCAGCAGACCTCGCCGACGAACTACTTCAACCTCGCCTCGATGATCGCGATCATCCTCGTCGGTGCGTGCGCGGGTTTCCTGCCGCTCAACTGGCGGCCCGCGAAGCTCTTCATGGGCGACGCGGGGGCGCTCCTCGTCGGACTCCTCATGGCGACCTCCGCGATCGCCGTGACCGGCCAGCTGAACCCCGCCGGCGTCGGGTTCAACCAGCTCTTCGCCGCGTTCATCCCGATCATCCTGCCGGTGATCGTGCTGCTCATCCCGCTGCTCGACTTCGGGCTCGCCGTGGTGCGGCGCCTGCGCGCGGGCAAGTCGCCGTTCGCGGCCGATCGCAAGCACCTGCACCACCGACTGCTCGACATGGGGCACTCGCACCTGAACGCCGTGCTCATCTTCTACGGCTGGACCGCGGTCGCCTCGATCGGATGCCTCCTGACGTATGTCTTCCCGGTGTACTTCGGCATCAGCGCCCGATGGGCGTTCCTCCTGCTGGGCGTCGGGTTCGTCGCGTGCGCGATCGTCACGCTCGCGCCCCTCGGGCGGCGCAAGCGCCTGACGGTGGCCGCAGAGGCGACGTCCGCCGCGCCCATGGCTCCGCACCTCGACGAGCTCGAGACCGGCGCGATCGCGGTCGTCGACGCTCCGCAGGCGACGGATGCCCCGGCGCAGGCGAGGCAGGCCCCGCAGACGCCGCCCGCCTCGTAGGCAGCGGTTCCGAGCCTCCGGCGCGGACGCGGCCCTCGGCACCGCCGACAGATTCGGCTCAGGACGCATCGGTACAATCGGGCGACCCACGACTTGGAGCCTGATGAACGACGCACGACCTGACAACACGCCCACCTCGAACCCCGTCCTGCGCCAAGCGCTGGTCTGGGGCGGCATCGTCGCCGCGGCGCTGCTCCTCGTGAGCGGGGTGCTGGGCTACGTCTTCGCCGGCAGTGAAGGGCTCATCGGGGCGCTCATCGGCACGGCGATGGCGGTCGTGTTCATGGGCATCACGGCCGCGACCATCCTGACCGCGAACCGCTTCGCCTCGAGCGACCTCTTCGTGGGCGCGTTCTTCGGCATCGTGCTCGGCGGTTGGCTGCTGAAGTTCATCGTCTTCATCGTGCTCGTCGTCCTGCTGCGCGACGCCGCGTGGCTCGACACGACCGTGCTGTTCCTCAGCCTGGTGGCCGGCGTGCTGGCCTCGCTCGTCGTCGACGTGGTCGTCATCACGAAGTCCCGGATGCCGCATGTCAGCGACGTCGAGCTGCCTCCGGCGCCTCGAGAGGACTGATTTTCGACGCGTTGTCGAAAATGTCGGCTGAGACGCGGTCGGCGATTCGTCCGATGCCCGAAGTCTTGCTAGAGTAATGGAGATCCCCCCGGTAAACGCCTGCTTCGGCATGTGCGTGAGACCGTTCCGATGTTCGTCGTCGCGAGAGCCGAGCTCCACGCCCCGAAACAGGAGATAGCGCTGCTAGCTAACGCTCTGAACCTTCTGGTTCCGATGTCAACCAACGATGGTGAATTCCACGGGCCGTCGATCGACGAATTCTTCCCGGGAGCACTCTTCTTCGAAGACACCCCGTTCGAGATCAACCGCATCATGCTCGTCCGCTTCGTCGCGGTCGCGGCACTGCTCCTGGTCTTCTGGCTCGGCACGCGCCACCTGCGCATCGTGCCCGGTCGGTTCCAGAGCCTGCTCGAGATGGGTCTCGACCTGGTGCGCGTCAACGTCGCCGAGGATCTCCTCGGCAAGAAGGACGGCAAGCGATTCCTGCCGATCCTCACGACGATGTTCTTCATGATCCTGTTCATGAACATCACGGGCGTGATCCCGTTCCTGAACATCGCCGGCACCTCCGTCATCGGCGTGCCGCTGGTCCTCGCGATCGTGTCCTACGTGACGTTCATCTACGCGGGTGTCAAGAAGAGCCCGAAGAACTTCTTCAAGAACTCCCTCTTCCCTTCGGGTGTTCCGTGGCCGGTGTACATCATCGTCACGCCGATCGAGCTCCTCTCGACCTTCGTGATCCGTCCGGTCACGCTGACCCTGCGACTCATGATGAACATGATCGTCGGTCACCTCCTGCTCGTGCTCTTCTTCGCAGCCACGCAGTTCTTCGTCTTCTCCCTCGGCGGCTGGTGGACCCTCGTCGGCGCCGGCACGCTCGCCTTCGGGTTCGCGTTCACGCTGTTCGAGATCCTCGTCGCCTTCCTGCAGGCATACGTCTTCACCCTTCTCACCGCGGTCTACATCCAGCTCGCGGTCGCCGAAGAGCACTGAGCCCGGGCACCCGCCCAGAAACATCCCTAGGAAAGGAAACCCAACGTGGACGCAACCACCGTTCTCGCTGAGATCAACGGCAACATCGCGACGGTCGGCTACGGCCTCGCAGCCATCGGCCCGGCCATCGGCGTGGGCATCGTCGTCGGCAAGACCATCGAGGGCGTCGCTCGTCAGCCCGAGCTGGCCGGCCGCCTCCAGGTCCTGATGTGGATCGGTATCGCCTTCACCGAGGCGCTCGCCTTCATCGGCATCGCGACCTACTTCATCTTCGTCTGATCCACCCGCCGCAACTGAGGAGGCCAACGTGCTCCATGCAGTACTGAGCGCTGCGACCGAGGGTGGCGAGACGCACAGCCCGGTCATTCCCGAGCTGTACGACATCCTCTGGTCGTCGGTCTGCTTCGTCATCATCCTGATCTTCTTCTGGAAGTACGTGCTCCCGCGCGTCCAGACGATGCTCGATGAGCGCGGCGAAGCGATCGAGGGCAACATCGCGAAGGCCGACGAGGCCCAGCGCAAGGCCGAGGCCGCCCTCGAGGAGTACACCGCCCAGCTCGCCGATGCGCGCGCCGAGGCCGGTCAGATCCGCGAGACCGCTCGTGAAGACGGCAAGAAGATCGTCGCCGAGGCCAAGGACACCGCGGTGTCCGAAGCCGCTCGCGTCACCGCGAGCGCGCAGGCGCAGATCGAGGCCGAGCGCCAGTCCGCGCTCGTCTCGCTCCGCTCCGAGGTGGGCACCATCGCGATCGACCTGGCTTCCGGCGTCATCGGCGAGTCGCTCACCGACGACCAGAAGGCGCAGGCCGTGGTCGACCGGTTCCTCGCCGACCTCGAGGCGTCCGAGAAGGCCGCCGCAGGGGAGACGAAGTAATCCATGGGTAGCGCAACGAGAGAGGCCCTGGCCGCCTCGCGAGCCGAGCTCGCGTCGTCGGGCCGGGCCGACCTGTCGGTCGCCGAGGACCTCCTCGCCGCGGTTCGACTCATCGCCGGCTCGGGCCACCTGCGCACCGCGCTCACCGACACCGAAGCCGACGCTGCGCAGAAGGGCGCGCTGGTCTCCAGCGTGTTCGGCGGTCGCATCGTCCCGGGCGCGGTGACGCTGCTCACGGCTGCGGCATCGCAGCGGTGGTCCAGCCATGCCGACTTCCTCGACGGCGTCGAGGAGCTGGGCCTTCGGGTCGCGGCCGACGCCGCAGGCGAAGGCGTCGAGCTCGACGAGCAGCTGTTCGCCTTCGAGCGCGCGGTCGCCTCCGACGCGGAACTCGAGCTCTCGCTCGGTTCCAAGCTCGGTGCGAACGACGCCAAGGCACGACTGGTCGAGCGACTGCTCGGTGCAGGCAAGGCCGACCCGGCGACGCTCGTCGTCGTGCGCCACCTGGTGCTCTCACCCCGCGGACGCCGCATCGGCGCGATGCTTCGCGCCGCCGCCGGCGTCCTCGCCGATCAGCGCGGATTCCAGGTGGCGACCGTCACGACCGCCGTGCCGCTGAGCTCCGCTCAGCTGGCGCGACTCGAGCAGGGACTCGCCGTCAAGGCGGGTCGCCGTATCCGATTCGACACCATCGTCGATCCCGCCGTGCTCGGTGGGGTCCGCGTGCAGATCGGCGACGACGTCATCGACGGCAGCGTCGCCTCTCGCCTCAGCTCGCTGAGGCAGAAGCTTGCCGGCTGACGCCGGACGACACCGACCGGCGTCCCGCGCCGTGACACACCAGTAGCTGTACAACCGGTACAGAAAAGGAAAAGACAATGGCAGAACTCTCCATCAGCCCCGATGAGATCCGTACGGCTCTCACGGAGTTCGCCGCGGCCTACGAGCCGGGCACGGCGCAGAAGACCGAGGTCGGATACGTCACCGATGCCGCCGACGGCATCGCGCACGTCGAGGGACTGCCCTCGGTCATGGCCAACGAGCTCATCCGCTTCGCGGACGGCACGCTGGGTCTCGCGCTGAACCTCGAGGAAGACGTGATCGGCGTCGTCGTCCTCGGCGAGTTCACCGGCATCGAAGCGGGCATGGAGGTGACCCGCACGGGCGAGGTCCTCTCGGTCCCCGTCGGCGAGGGATACCTCGGCCGTGTCGTCGACCCGCTCGGCAACCCGATCGACGGTCTCGGTGAGATCACGGGCCTCGAAGGCCGTCGCGCCCTCGAGCTCCAGGCTCCCGGTGTCATGCAGCGCAAGTCGGTCCACGAGCCGCTCCAGACCGGCATCAAGGCGATCGACGCCATGATCCCCGTCGGCCGCGGCCAGCGTCAGCTGATCATCGGCGACCGCCAGACCGGTAAGACGGCCATCGCGATCGACACGATCATCAACCAGAAGGCCAACTGGGATTCCGGCGACGTCAACAAGCAGGTTCGCTGCATCTACGTCGCCATCGGCCAGAAGGGCTCGACCATCGCCTCGGTGAAGGGCGCGCTCGAGGACGCCGGTGCCATGGAGTACACCACGATCGTGGCGGCCCCGGCCTCCGATCCCGCGGGCTTCAAGTACCTCGCCCCCTACACCGGTTCGGCCATCGGCCAGCACTGGATGTACGACTCCAAGCACGTCCTCATCATCTTCGACGACCTGTCGAAGCAGGCCGAGGCCTACCGCGCCGTGTCGCTGCTCCTCCGCCGTCCGCCGGGACGCGAAGCGTACCCCGGTGACGTCTTCTACCTGCACTCGCGTCTGCTCGAGCGTTGCGCGAAGCTGTCCGACGAGCTCGGTGCCGGCTCGATGACGGGTCTCCCGATCATCGAGACCAAGGCGAACGACGTCTCGGCGTACATCCCGACCAACGTGATCTCGATCACCGACGGCCAGATCTTCCTCCAGTCCGACCTGTTCAACGCCAACCAGCGTCCCGCGGTCGACGTGGGCATCTCGGTCTCGCGTGTCGGTGGTGACGCGCAGGTCAAGTCGATCAAGAAGGTCTCGGGCACGCTGAAGCTCGAGCTCGCCCAGTACCGTTCGCTCGAGGCGTTCGCGATGTTCGCCTCCGACCTCGACGCGGCCAGCCGTCGTCAGCTCGCGCGTGGCGCCCGCCTCACCGAGCTGCTCAAGCAGCCGCAGTACTCGCCGTACCCCGTCGAGGAGCAGGTCGTCTCGATCTGGGCCGGCACCAACGGCAAGCTCGACGAGGTCCCGGTCGAAGACATCCTGCGCTTCGAGCGCGAGCTGCTCGACTTCCTCGGCCGCAACACCTCGGTGCTGACCGACCTCCGCGAGACGAACGTGCTCTCCGACGAGACCGTTGCGACCCTCGAGTCGTCGGTCGACAAGTTCAAGCTCGAGTTCCAGACGGGCGAGGGCAAGCCGCTCGCATCCGTGGGCTCGGAGCAGTTCGAGCCGATCGACGCCGAATCCGTCAACCAGGAGCAGGTCGTCAAGTCGAAGCGCTGAGCGCCTCGACACGACTGATCGATCGACTCTAGGACTACAGGAGAGACATGGGAGCGCAACTTCGGGTCTACCGGCAGAAGATCAAGTCTGCCCAGACGACGAAGAAGATCACGAAGGCGATGGAGCTCATCGCCGCCTCGCGCATCCAGAAGGCGCAGGCTCGTGTGGCCGCGTCGTCGCCGTATTCGCGAGCCATCACGCGTGCCGTCTCGGCGGTCGCGACGCACTCGAACGTCGACCACGTGCTGACCACCGAGCCCGAGCGCATCGAGCGCGCGGCCGTCGTGATCCTCACGTCGGACCGCGGTCTCGCCGGTGCGTTCAACTCGCAGGTGCTCCGTGAGGCGGAGCAGCTCAGTGAGCTGCTCCGTTCGGAGGGCAAGGAAGTCAACTACTTCCTCGTCGGGCGCAAGGCGGTCGGATACTTCGCGTTCCGTCGTCGTGAGTTCGAGCAGCAGTGGGTGGGCAGCTCGGAGAACCCCGACTTCGACCTCGCGAAGGAGATCTCCGACGCGGTGCTCGAGGCGTTCCTCCGGGATGCGTCCGACGGCGGCGTCGACGAGATCTTCGTGGTGTACAACCGCTTCGTCAGCATGATGACCCAGACCCCTTCGGTCGTGCGGCTCCTGCCGCTCGAGGTGGTCGAGGGCGTCGCCGAGGCGAACGCGCAGATCGAGCCGCTCTACGAGTTCGAGCCCGACGCGGAGACCGTGCTCGACGCGCTGCTTCCGGTCTACATCGAGAGCCGGATCTTCAACGCGCTGCTGCAGTCGTCCGCGGCCAAGCATGCGGCGACCCAGAAGGCGATGAAGTCGGCGAGCGACAATGCCGACAAGCTCATCACCGACTACACCCGCCTTGCGAACAACGCACGCCAGGCCGAGATCACGCAGCAGATCTCCGAGATCGTGGGCGGCGCCGATGCGCTCGTCGCCGCCAAGTAGCAACTCAGAAAAGAGAGAGCAGAATGACTGACACCGCAACCGCGCCGGTCGCCGAGCGTGTCGCCGGCACCGTCGGGCGCATCGCACGCGTCACCGGCCCCGTCGTCGACATCGAGTTCCCCCACGACTCGATTCCCGAGATCTACAACGCGCTGAAGACCACCGTCACCATCGGTGACCACAGCACGATCCTGACCCTCGAGGTCGCGCAGCACCTCGGCGACGACCTCGTCCGCGCCATCGCGCTGAACCCGACCGACGGTCTCGTCCGCGGCCAGGAGGTCACCGACACGGGCGAAGCCATCTCGGTGCCCGTCGGCGACGTCACCAAGGGCAAGGTCTTCAACGTCATCGGCGATGTCCTCAACGGCGAGCCCGGCGAGCAGATCGAGATCACCGAGCGTTGGCCGATCCACCGCAAGCCGCCGGCATTCGACCAGCTCGAGTCGAAGACGCAGCTCTTCGAGACCGGCATCAAGTCGATCGACCTCCTCACGCCGTACGTGCAGGGTGGAAAGATCGGCCTCTTCGGTGGTGCCGGTGTCGGCAAGACCGTCCTCATCCAGGAGATGATCCAGCGCGTCGCGCAGGATCACGGTGGTGTGTCGGTGTTCGCCGGTGTCGGCGAGCGCACCCGTGAGGGCAACGACCTCATCCACGAGATGGAGGAGGCGGGCGTCTTCGACAAGACCGCCCTCGTCTTCGGCCAGATGGACGAGCCGCCGGGAACGCGTCTTCGCGTCGCCCTCTCCGCGCTCACGATGGCGGAGTACTTCCGCGACGTGCAGAAGCAGGACGTGCTGCTCTTCATCGACAACATCTTCCGCTTCACGCAGGCCGGCTCCGAGGTCTCCACGCTGCTCGGCCGCATGCCGTCCGCCGTGGGCTACCAGCCGAACCTCGCCGACGAGATGGGCGTCCTCCAGGAGCGCATCACGTCGACTCGTGGTCACTCGATCACCTCGCTGCAGGCGATCTACGTGCCCGCCGACGACTACACCGACCCGGCTCCCGCGACGACCTTCGCGCACCTCGACGCCACGACCGAGCTCTCGCGTGAGATCGCGTCGAAGGGTCTGTACCCGGCCATCGACCCGCTGACCTCGACGTCGCGCATCATGGACCCCCGTTACCTGGGCGCCGACCACTACCGCGTCGCGACCACGGTCAAGCAGATCCTGCAGAAGAACAAGGAACTCCAGGAGATCATCGCCATCCTCGGTGTCGATGAGCTCTCCGAGGAGGACAAGATCACGGTGGCCCGCGCGCGCCGGATCCAGCAGTTCCTCTCGCAGAACACCTACATGGCCAAGAAGTTCACGGGTGTCGAGGGTTCGACCGTTCCGCTCAAGGACACGATCGAGTCGTTCGACGCGATCTCCCGTGGTGACTTCGACCACGTGGCCGAGCAGGCCTTCTTCAACGTCGGTGGCATCGGCGACGTCGAAGAGCAGTGGGCACGCATCCAGAAGGAGAACGGCTGAGCATGGCCGCACTCAAGGTGAGCGTCGTCTCGGCCGACCGGGAGATCTGGTCGGGCGAGGCGTCCATGGTGATCGCTCGCACCGTCGAGGGCCAGATCGGCATCCTGCCGGGCCACGAGCCGATGCTCGCGGTCCTCGCCGCCGGCGAGGTCCGGGTGTCCCTCCCCAGCGGTGAGAAGATCGCCGCGAACGCCGAAGACGGCTTCCTGTCGGTGCAGTCCAACGCCGTGCAGATCGTCGCATCTCACGCCGAACTGGCCTGAGGCCGAGCGGATGCCGGGGGAGCAGCCGCTGGATCGGCAGTTCGGAGAGCTGTCGATCACGCAACTCGTCGTCATGGCGGGTCTGCCCGGAGCCGGGAAGTCCACGATCGCTGAGATCGTGGGCGCCCGGCTCGGGGCGACCGTCGTGTCGGTCGACCCGATCGAGTCCGCGATTCTGCGGGCTGGGATCGATGCCGACGAGCCCACCGGGCTCGCGGCATACCTCGTGGCCGAGGAGATCGCCGAGAAGGAGCTCTCCTCGGGCCGGACGGTCATCGTGGATGCCGTGAACGCCGGCGAGGCGGCCCGCCTGCAGTGGCGAGATCTCGCGGTGCGTACCGACGTGCGTCTTCGCGTGGTCGAGGTGGTCTGCTCCGATGAGGAGCTCCACCGTTCGCGTCTCGCCAAGCGCGAGCGCAACCTGCCGCACCTCGAAGAGACGACGTGGCGCGCGGTCGAGCAGAGCCTCGAGGGCTACGCCGCCTGGACCGGCCCGTCGTCGGCGCTTCCGCGCGTGACGATCGACAGCATCGAGTCCCTCGGCGCCAACGTCGACGCGACGCTCGCCTTCCTCGCCTCGTAGATGCTGCTCCTCCTGCCGCCTTCGGAGACGAAGCGCGCGGGCGGCACCGGTGCGCCGCTCGACCTGTCGAAGCTGTCCTTTCCAGACCTGGCAGCCCAGCGCACCGAGCTCGCCGATCGTCTGGTGGCGCTATGCGCCGATGACGAAGCCGCGATGCGAGCGCTCAAGCTGGGGCCGCGGCTCGCCGGCGAGATCGAGCACAACCGAGCGCTGTGGACGTCGGCGACGATGCCGGCGCTCGATCGGTTCACCGGCGTGCTGTTCGACGCGCTCGATGCCGAGACGCTCGATGAGCGCGCTCGCGAGTTCGCCGCCGAGAGGGTCTTCGTGCACTCGGCACTCTTCGGGCTGGTCGGTGCCATGGATCGGATTCCTGCGTATCGGCTCTCGCACGACTCTCGGGTCCCGGGCGTGGCGCTCAAGCGCTTCTGGCGGGAGTCGATCGCGCAGCGCATCGTCTCGCACGAGGGCTTGGTCGTCGACCTCCGCTCTGAGGCGTATGCGGAGCTCGGTCCGGCGCCGGTGCGTGCGGGCAGTGTGTTCTTGCGGGTCGTCGCCGTCGACGACGGAGGTCGTCGACGTGCGCTGAACCACTTCAACAAGCAGGCGAAAGGTCGGTTCACGCGCCGCCTGCTCGAGACGCGCCCGCAGCTCCATTCCGTCGACGACCTCGTTGGGTGGGCCGCCGAATCCGGCTTCGTGATGGGCTTCGGCTCGGCGGGCGAGGGTGCGCCGGTCGAGCTCGACCTCGTCGCCTGAGTCCGGCGCGCCGTCGTCTCACTGTTCAGAGCGCGGATGAGGGCGCCTGCGCTTCGAGCGACGGCCTCGCCGCCGCCGAGTCGTGTGCCGCAGCTGCGGCCGCCGGTGACCTGAAGCATCCGCTGAGGTGGTCGTCGACGAGACCGGCCGCCTGCATCAGGGCGTACATCGTGGTCGGACCGACGAAACGGAACCCCCGCGCTCGCAGCTCTTTGCTGAGCGCCGTCGACTCGGGCGTCACGGCGGGCACCTCGGCGAAGGTGGCCGGTGCAGAGGGCCGCGCGGGCGGTGCGAATGCCCAGATGAGTCGATCGATCGGCTCATCGAGTTCGAGCGTGGCCCTGGCGTTCTGGATCGTCGCCTCGATCTTGCCCCGGTGTCGGATGATGCGTTCGTCGGCGAGGAGGCGCAGGACGTCGGATTCACCCATGGAGGCGACCAGCTCGACGTCGAAGTCGTGGAACACCTCCCGGAACGCGGGGCGCCGGCGGAGGATCGTGATCCACGAGAGGCCAGCCTGGAACCCCTCCAGGCAGACCTTCTCGAACAGTCGCACTGGATCGTGCTGCGGCGTGCCCCACTCGTCGTCGTGGTACCGCCGGTATTCGGGGTCGTTGCCGCTCCAACCGCATCGCACCAGGGCGTCGTCGCCTCGGATGAGCTCGGGCCGGGGGATCACGCTCACGCGGCGAAGCCGATGAGCTCGTGGCCGAGGAGCCAGAGTTTCGTCGGAACACCCTCGCCCGCCGAATACCCGGTGATCCGGCCGTCGGACGCCAGCACTCGGTGGCAGCCGACGAGGATCGGCACGGGGTTGGCTCCGACGGCCCCGCCGATCGCCCGGGCCGAGCCCGGCTTGCCGACGGCCGCGGCCAGCGCGCCGTACGACGTCGCGTCGCCCCATCGCAACTGCTGCAGCCGGTTCCAGACCGCGAGCTGGAAGGCCGTGCCGTGCAGGCGCACCGGCACGTCGAAGTCGGTGCGCTCGCCGGCGAAGTACTCGCCGAGCTGCGCCAGTGCCCGGTCGAGCACCGCGTTGCGGCGCTCGGGGTCGGCGTCATGGGGGAGTGCGCCGTCGCGCTCGATCGAGAGCGAGGTGACGGCGTCGTCGTCTGCGAGGAGCTCGAGCCGCCCGATCGGGCTGTCGAGTCGTGCGAGGAACAGGTCGGTCATGGCTCGAGCGTAGCTGCGGCATCCGACAACGACTCGCGGGAATCGGACATGGCGCAACAGGCCGCGGACGACGTCCTGTGGAGGACGAGACCGCGAGCAGTCCTCAACAGCCGTGGCTTCGATGCAACCGACCGATGCGGCGGGAGCGCGCCGACGTCTGCGGGATCGGTGCTCGATGCTCGCGGCATGACCGCCATCATCCGCGCCGCGTCGGCGCACGACTTCCTCGCTCTCGTTCCCACGCTCGCCGGGTTCCGGCCGGAGCGATCGCTGCTCTGCATCGTCTTCAGCGGCAACCGGTCGGTCGGAGTGCTCCGCCACGACCTGCCCCTCGCGGAAGTCGACCACGACCGTCTCGTGGCGGCGGTGATCGGCACGATCTGCCGGATCGTCGACATCGATGCGATCGTCCCCGTGATCTACACCGACGCCCGATTCGCCGACAACGGTGGGATGCCCGAGCGCGCGCTGCTCGAACTCGTCGCCGATCGAGCGGGGCAGGCGGGTTTCGTCGTCCGCGATGCGCTCTGCCAGGCAGCCGACGGCTGGAGCTCGCTGCTCGACCCGGATGCGCCGGCCATGGGGCATCCGCTCGTCCTGATCGAATCGAGCGCCGCTGTCAATGACGTGCCCGACGGCGACCGGATCGCCGCGGGCGATCGACCGGGAGCCGGGCTGCCGCCGGCGAACCCCGCGCGAGCCGCCTCGGTCGCCGCGGCCCTCGCGGAGTTCCGCGACCTCCCGAGCCTCGAGGGCGCGATGTCGGAGCTCGGCCGGGACGCGGACCCGGTCGAGCTCGTCGAGACGCTCATCGCCCGCCCCCGACGCAGACCGGTCGACGCGCGAAGGCTCGCGTGGTTCGTGCACCTCGCCTCGCGGCCTCCCTTCCGTGACGCCATGATGCTGCAGATCGCGTTCGGACGGATGGTCGGCGAACTCGCCCATGAGGTCTCGCACGCGCCGCACGACACCGCCGCCGCGGAGATCGCGGCGGCTGATCTCGATCACGACGACCGCGGGCACGCCGAGCGGGCCGACCTCGACGAGGTGCTTGCACGGCTCATCATGGGCCGGTCGATGCTGCGACCCGACCGGGCCAGGGTCGAACGCGCGCTGGCGGTCCTGGGAGACGCGATCGCGCACGCGCCGGCCGCCGGTCGGAGCGGGTCGCTCTGCATCGCCGGTTGGCTCGCGTGGACGCAGGGGCGCGGATCGGTCGCCGGCGCGTTCCTCGACTCGGCGCTCGAGTGCGATCCGGCGCATTCGATGTCGAGCCTGCTCGCGGAGTACATCGGATCGGGGGCGCTTCCCGAATGGGTCTTCGTGCGCCCGGAGCGGACGGACGAGCACCACGGAGCGATCAGTGGCCCGTGAGCCGGCCCACGGCCTTGGCGACGAGCGAGGCGCGGCCGGTGGCGCGCTCCTCCAAGTCGGCGACCTGCATGCCGAGCACGCCGAGGTTCGCGCCGATGAACCGGAACGGCTCCGGCTCCCAGAGCGGCGAACGATGGTTCGCCCATGGCAGGCGGGTCAGCTCGGTATCGCGCTCGAGCACGAGGTCGGCGAGCGTGCGCCCGGCCAGGTTCGTGGTCGACAGGCCGTCGCCGACGTAGCCGCCGGCGAATCCGACGCCCGTGCGCGGATTGTAGCTCGCCGTCGCGGTCCAGTCGCGCGCGACGCCGATGGGTCCGCCCCAGCGGTGGGTGACCGTGACGGCTCCGACCATCGGGAAGAGCTCCACCAGCGTGCGATGCAGGTGCTCGAACACGGCGTCGACGCGCTCGAACGAGGGATCGACGGCGCTGCCCCAGTGGTAGTTGGCCCCTCGACCGCCGAACGCGAATCGGTTGTCGGCGGTTCGCTGCCCGTAGATCAGCAGGTGCCGGTAGTCGCTGAAGGTCTGGCCGTGCTCGATGCCGATCTCGTTCCACGTCGCGTCGGAGAGTGGCTCCGTCGCGATCATGAGCGAATAGAGGGGCAGGATGCGGCGTCGGACGCGCGGCAACTGCGACCCGAAGCCCTCGAGCGCGACGATGACCCGTCGGGCCATGACGCTGCCCTCGAACCCGCTGTCGAGGGACCGGAACCTCACGCGCCCCGCCGCCCAGTCGAGCACCTCGGTGCGTTCGAAGATCGAGACGCCGGATGCCTCGACCGCCCGCGCGAGTCCGCGCACGAGCTTGCCGGGGTGGACTCCGGCGCAATCGGGGTCGAAGGTCGCGGTCGGGCGGCTCGTGCCGATGCCGGTGATGCCGAAGCGGGCGGCGACCTCGAGCTCGTCGAGGAGCCCGGTGCGATCGACCCCGTACTGCGCGGCCTCGGCGACATCCGCGGCGGCGGCCCGCTGCTGCACGGCATCGCGCGCGAACACGACGGTGCCGCCCTGCACGAAGTCGCAGTCGATGTCTTCGCGACGCGTCGCGGCTCCGACTTCGGCGACCGTGTCGATCATCGCGCGTCGCATCGCGACGGCGGCGTCGAGCCCGTCGTGACGCTCGATCGCGCCCGCCGTGCGCGGGAACAGCGCGGAGCACCAACCGCCGTTGCGGCCGGACGCTCCGTACCCGGCGATCTCGCGCTCGAGGATCGCGATGCGGAGCGTCGGATCCAGCGCGAGCAGCGAGTGCGCGGTCCACAGCGCGGTCAAACCGCCGCCGACGAGGCACACGTCGAAACGGGCGTCGGAGGTGAGCGCGGGTCGCGGCCTGAGGTCGTCGAGGCCCATCTCGACGAGCGAGTCGAACCAGAAGCCCGTCGCCCGGTACGCCGCCACGGACCCGTCCGTGGCGGCATGCACGGGTCGCGGCATCAGATCTTCGTAGCTGCCTCGGTCAGTACCCCGCGGAGGATCTGCTCGATCTCCTGGAATTCGGCCGGGCCGATGGTCAGCGGCGGCGCGAGCTGGATCACGGGGTCGCCACGGTCATCGGCGCGGCAGTACAGTCCCGCATCGAAGAGCGCCTTCGACAGGAACCCCCGGAGCAGGCGCTCGGCCTCGTCGTCGTTGAAGGTCTCCTTCGTGCCCTTGTCCTTGACCAGCTCGATGCCGAAGAAGTACCCGTCGCCGCGAACGTCGCCGACGATCGGCAGGTCGAGCAGCTTCTCGAGTTCGGCGCGGAAGAGGGGCGAGTTCTCGCGCACGCGCTCGTTCAGGCCCTCCTCCTCGAAGATGTCGAGGTTCTCGAGTGCGACCGCGGCCGAGACCGGGTGCCCGCCGAAGGTGTACCCGTGGTAGAACGACGTGTCACCGGTGGCGAAGGGTTCGTAGAGCTTCTCCGAGATGATCGTCGCGCCGATCGGGGCGTACCCCGAGGTCATGGCCTTCGCGCACGTGATCATGTCGGGCACGTAGCCGTAGGCGTCGCACGCGAACATGTGGCCGATGCGGCCGAAGGCGCAGATGACCTCGTCCGAGACGAGCAGCACGTCGTACTGGTCGCAGATCTCGCGCACGCGCGTGAAGTAGCCGGGGGGAGGCGGGAAGCAGCCTCCCGAGTTCTGCACGGGCTCGAGGAAGACCGCAGCGACGGTCTCGGGGCCCTCGAAGAGGATCTGCTCCTCGATGCGGTTGGCAGCCCAGATGCCGAAGGCCTCGATGTCCTCGGCGGGCGCGCCCATCTCGGCGGCGCGGTAGAAGTTCGTGTTCGGCACGCGGAAGCCGCCGGGGGTGACCGGCTCGAACATCTCCTTGATGGCGGGGATGCCCGTGATCGCGAGCGCGCCCTGCGGGGTGCCGTGGTACGCGACCGAGCGGGAGATCACCTTGTGCTTGGTCGGGCGGCCCTGCAGCTTCCAGTAGTACTTGGCGAGCTTGAACGCGGTCTCGACCGCCTCGCCGCCGCCCGTCGAGAAGAACACGCGGTTCAGGTCGCCGGGCGCGTGGGTCGCGAGCCGGTCGGCGAGCTCGATGGCGGCGGGGTGCGCGTACGACCAGATCGGGAAGAACGCGAGCTCTTCGGCCTGGCGCGCGGCGACCTCGGCGAGCCGCCTGCGGCCGTGCCCGGCGTTGACCGTGAAGAGCCCCGCAAGGCCGTCGAAGTACTTGCGTCCCTCGATGTCGAAGACGTGGTGGCCCTCGCCCCTCGTGATGATGGGCACCCCGGAGGAGTGCATCGTCGACTGCCTGGCGAAGTGCATCCACAGGTGGTCGTTCGCCATCTGCTGGAGCGTTGCGTTGTCCCGTACTCGATCGGTCATGGTCGATCCCTTCTAGCGAGTGCCCCAGTTGTAGAACTGCTTCTGGAGTTTGAGGTAGACGAACGTCTCGGTCGAACGCACGCCCGGCAGGTTGCGGATGCGCGAGTTCAGCAATGTGATCAGCTCGTCGTCGTTCTCGCACACCACCTCCGCGAGCACGTCGAAGCTGCCGGCCGTGAGCACGACGTAGTCGATCTCGGCCAGTTCGGCGAGGCTGGCCGCGAGCTCCCGGGTGTCGCCCGAGGCGCGGATGCCGATCATCGCCTGGCGGGTGAAGCCGAGCTGCATCGGATCGGTCACCGCCACGATCTGCATCACGCCCGACTCGGTCAGGCGCTGGACACGCTGACGCACGGCCGCCTCGGACAATCCGACGGCCTTGCCGATGTCGGCGTATGAGCGGCGCCCATCGGCCTGGAGCTGTTCGATGATCGCCTTCGAGACGTCGTCGAGATGCACGGGCCGCGGTGCAGCTGTTCGTGCCGTGTTCGTCATGCGACCGATTGTGTCAGTGTGCGAGGTCCGCGGCAAGGGATTCCGTTGAAATCCATCCCCTTCGCAACGGATTCCCACGCCTTCCGTCGCGTCCACCGCGAAAACCGGGGCGGCGTGTCCGAGCGTGAGACGAGTGCGATCGGCCGACCCGCACTGGTGCAGACTGAACCCATGGTCGTCGGAACCGTCACGAGTGCCACCCGCGTCGGGGCGGGCGAATGGGAGGTCGTCGTCGGCGACCGGTTCATCGCCGTGCTCGCCGCGCCCGCCGACGACCGGGCGATCGCGGAGCTCGCCGGGCTCACCGGCGACGCGACGGTCGGCATCGAACGGTTGGTCCAGGAGATCCCCGGAGCACCGGATGCCGCGGGCGAGGTCGATCGCGGGTTCGCCGTCGTCTGGTGGCCGACCGCCGACGCCTCGAGCGTCACGGCCGTCGTCCGCGGGGAGGCCGTCGTCGACGTCGACTCGCCCGGCGGCTCACGGCGGTTCGACGGCCGTGGCATCCGTCCGTGGCATCTCGCGGAGTTCCGCGACGTCAGCGGCGTGCGCATCACGGAGGCTGCGGCTCCGCTGCGGCCGCGTGGCACCGCGATCGGCGCCCGTGCACCGGGCCGGGCGACCCTCAGGGCGACCGACGTCGAGTGGACGCCCGAGGCGCGACCGTCCGGCGCCGACGTGCCCCTCGGCGCCTCGTCCGACCGGGCTGCGCGCGGCGGTCCGCTCGATGCGACGAACGCACCGGAGACGGAGACGGCGACGGACGCGATCGCGATCACGGGCGAGGAACCGGAGACGGTCGAGGGTCCGGCGGACCTCGACCCGATCAGCGCCTTCGCGCCGGGCCCGCCGCCGCGGGTGCGCATCGGCGCCGACGACGTGCGAACCGTCACCCGGCCGATCCTCGTCGGTCGCCGTCCGCTCGCCCCTCGTGCGCCGGCGGCCGCCTCGGCGGCTCCCGAGCTCGTGCCGGTGCGCTCGCCGACGGGGGTCGTCTCCGGCACCCACCTCGAACTCCGCGTCGAGGGCGAACGACTCGTCGCGACCGATCTGCGCTCGACCAACGGAACCGTGCTCCGCACCGCGACCGGCGTACGGCGCATGCGAGCCGGCGAGTCGATCGTCGTCGTGCCGGGGAGCACCCTCGACCTCGGAGACGATACGATCATCGAGGTCCTCCCAGCCAGCGACGAAGCTCCCCGTCCGACCCGAACCGACAGGCCCCGCACGTGACACAGATCGGAAACGGCAAGTCCCGGCATCCGATCGTGCTGCCGGACGGGACGAAGATCACGCTGTCGTGGGCCGCGGGCACCGACGTCGGACACCGGCGGCAGGTCAACGAGGACAGCTTCGTGGCCCAGGCGCCGATCTTCGCCGTCGCCGACGGCATGGGCGGCCACGCCGCCGGCGACTTCGCCAGTGCGGCGGTCGTCACCCGCCTCGCCGAGCACGGCGGCAAGCTGGTCATGGGCACCGGCGACATCGACCAGTCGCTGCGGCTCGCCGTGCAGGACATGCACCGCGGCACGGGCGTGACCGACGAAGGCAGCGGCACGACCGTGACCGGCGTCGCGCTCGGCCTCATCTCCGACGAACCCGCCTGGATCGTGTTCAACATCGGCGATTCGCGGGTCTACCGACTCGTCGGCGGCGTGCTCGAGCAGCTCACCGTCGACCACTCGATCGTGCAGGAACTCGTCGACGCGGGCCAGATCACGCGCGACGAGGCCGACACGCATCCGCACTCCAACGTGATCACGCGTGCCGTCGGGTTCCACGAGTCGCCGATCCCCGACTACCGCGCGATCGCGGTCGAGCCCGGCATGCGCCTGCTGATCTGCTCCGACGGGCTGACGAAGGAGCTCACCTCCTACGGCATCCGGCACTTCATGACGGCCGACCGATCGGCCGAACGCGTCACCGCGCACCTGCTCGAGGCGGCCCTCGGCAACGGCGGGCGCGACAACGTCACCGTGCTCGTCGTCGACGTGCTCGACGTCACCCGCCCCGAGCCCGCGCCCGAGCAGGCGGCGGCCGAGGGCGCACTCGATTCGCCCGCGGCATCCTGAACCCGTCCCACACGACCCGTCGTCCCCGCTGACGACGCGCGTCGGAGGGTGGAGACGGCGCCTCGCCAGCCGGATCGCGAGCCCTCGACCCGCCCGTCGAGCCGGCGTCGGCCGACCTAGAATGAGCAGACCGGATGCCGCCGGCATCGAGCCGCGACGCACCCGATCAGGTACCGAGATCAGGGAGGATCGTGTCGAGACGACTGCCGTCCACCCCGCCGAACCTCCCGGGGTTCTCGTACATCCGCGTGCTCGGATCGGGCGGGTTCGCCGACGTGTTCCTCTACGAGCAGAACATGCCTCGCCGACACGTCGCCGTCAAGGTGCTGCTCGCCGAGGTCGTCGACGATGCGGCGCGGCAGATGTTCCAATCCGAGGCCGACGTCATGGCGCAGCTCTCGTCGCACCCGTCGATCCTGACGGTCTACCAGGCGAGCGTCGCGGCCGACGGACGCCCGTACCTCGTCATGGAGTTCTGCCCGGCCACGCTCGGCCAGCGCTATCGCAGCACGGCGCTGCCGCTCGCCGAGGTGCTCGCGATCGGCGTGCGCATCGCCAGCGCCGTCGAGACCGCGCACCGCAACGGCGTGCTGCACCGCGACATCAAACCCTCCAACATCCTGACCACCGCCTACGGGCACCCCGTGCTGTCGGACTTCGGCATCGCCGCGAAACTCGGCGCGATCTCCTCGACCGACGCCGTCGGACTCTCGGTGCCCTGGTCGGCGCCCGAGGTGCTCGTCGA
The DNA here is from genome assembly GCF_001660485.1 of Agromyces aureus. Taxonomy (GTDB): domain Bacteria; phylum Actinomycetota; class Actinomycetes; order Actinomycetales; family Microbacteriaceae; genus Agromyces; species Agromyces aureus. The sequence goes on along the minus strand of NZ_CP013979.1, from coordinate 3,003,823 downwards.
CGACGCGGGCACCGTCGCGAGCGAGGTCTGGTCGCTCGGCGCGACCGTGTACTCGCTGCTCGCGGGCCGCAGCCCGTTCGAGCAGCCGGGCGGCGACAATGCCGTCGCACGTGTCTCGGCCCGCATCCGCACCGCGAAGCTGCCCCGCACCGGCCGTGACGACGTGCCGGAGTCGCTCGAACGGGTGCTCGCCCGTGCGATGTCGAAACGGCCCGCCGACCGGCAGTCCAGCGCGCTCGAGTTCGTGCGCGACCTGCAGGCCGTCGAAGAGGAACTCGCGCTCCCGCAGACCCCGCTCGAGGTCGTCACCGAGGATTGGGCGCTCGCCGTGGGGGTCGACCTCGACGAACGGACGCGCATCCTCGCCGCACCGGCGGGCGCTCCCGGCGCTCCGGATCGTCGGGCCCGCCGAACGCGTCGCCCGGCGGACCGGCCCGGAACGACGACGCTGCGCTCCGACACGCGATCGGGATCCACGGGGCCGCGGCCGCCCGCGCCCCGGGCCCCGCGCCGCGCGTTCTGGGCGATCTCGGCCGTCGCCGTGCTGCTCGTCGGGGTCGCGCTCGGCGGGGCGTACCTCGTCAGCACCGCGACGGCTCCGATCCCCGTGGTCACCGACGTGCGGGCCACCGCCGACCGCACCCTCGTGACCTTCACCTGGGACGACCCGGGGCTGCAGGGCGGTGACGCCTACCTCGTCATCATCGACGGCACGGCCCGTCCCGTGCAGCGGGAGCCCCGCATCGACGTGGTCGGCGCGGACGGGGACCACCTGTGCGCCGAGGTGACCGTCACCCGCGACGGCAAGACCGGCCGTGCGAGCAAGGAACGCTGCGTCGACATCGACGCGGAGGACTGATGAGGCTGCGCTCGGTCGTCTCCCGCCATCCGTCCGCAGTCGCGACGGCGGCGATCGGCGTGGCCGTGGTCGCCGTCATCGTCGGCGTCGCCGCGGCATCCGGCGGATACTCGGCCGAGCGCATCGACCTCGGCGACGCCGCCGTGTGGGTCGCCAACGACGATCTCGAATCGGTCGGGCGGGCGAACACGGCGGTGCACGAGTTGAACTCGATCGTCGAGACCGGCGGGTCGACGGTCGAGATCGCGCAGCGAGGGCAGACGGTGCTCGCGATCGACCCGGATCGGGCGACGGTCGCCGTGATCGATCCGACGACCTCGACCGTCGCCGAGACGGTCGTCGTGCCGCCGGCGAGCAGCATCGCGATCACCGAGTCGAAGGTCGTCGTCGCCGCCGAGGGCAACGTGTGGACCATGCCGTCAGACCAGGTCGTGGACCTGCAGGTCGACTCCGACCCGACCCTGACGTTCGGCACGGGCAGCGTGGTCTCCGTGGCGCCCGACGGTCGACTGTTCGCGTTCACGCCCTCCAGGGGGATCGTGCAGCGGGTCGACGTCGACGACTCGGAGGCCGTCGTCGAACAGTGGCAGACCGACGTCTCCGACCCTGATTCCACCTTCCAGATGACCTCGGTCGCCGGCAGGTGGGCCGTGCTCGACGAACGCACCATGCTGCTGCACTTCGCGGACGGCACCGTGCCGCTCGGCGACCTGGTCGGCGCCGGCGACGACCCGCACCTGCAGGAGCCCTCGGTCGACGGGGAGGTCGTCGCCATCGCCTCGCGCACGGGCCTCGTCACCGTCGGCCTCTCCGACCATGTCGCGCGCGTCGCCGATGCGACGCCCGCGGTCGGAATCCCGACGACGCCCGTTCGGCACGGCGGCTGCCTGAACGCGGCCTGGTCGAGCAGCACGGCGTGGCGCTGGTGCGACGGCGGGTCGCCCGAGACCTTCAGCCCGGAGATGCCGGCCGGCGCCGACCTCGCGTTCTTCGCGAACGGGCGTTCGCTCGTGCTGAACGACCGCTCCTCTGGCCGAAGCTGGGCCGCGGCGACCGACTACCGGGTCATCGACAACTGGGCCGACCTGCTCGCGACCGAGACCGACGACGAGAAGATCGAGCGCCCCGACGCCGATCGACCGGCCGAGCTGGAGCGGAGCCAGGTCGATCCCATCGCCGTCGCCGACGAGTTCGGCGCACGGCCGGGCCGGGCCTCGGTCCTGCCGGTACTCCTGAACGACTACGACCCGAACGGCGACGTGCTCGCGATCGGTTCGGTGGACGGCGCGCTGCCGGCCGGCGTGCGCCTCGATCTCGTGACCGACCGCCAGCAGGTGCAGGTCTCGCTCGACGATTCGGTCACCGAGGGATTCACGTTCGGGTACACCGTCGACGACGGCCGCGGGGGAAGCGCGCGTGCAACGGTGGGCGTGCGGGTGCGCACCGACGACGAGAACAGTCCACCCGAGCAGGTCCGCGAGCGCACCACCACGGTCGCGGTCGGAGGCCGATCGACGACGGCAGTGCTCGGCGACTGGGTCGACCCCGACGGCGATCCGTTCTTCCTGCGCTCGGCCACGTCCCCCGACGGCGACTCGGTCTCGTTCACGGCCGACGGTTCCGTCGTGTTCGACGAGCACGGCGGGGCGGGCGCGACGCGACGCGTGCCGCTGGTCGCGGACGACGGCCGAGACCAGGGAACCGGGGTCCTGCAGGTCGATGTGCGGTCTCCGGGCAGCGTGCCGCTCGTCGCCGAGCCGTTCGTCGTGCTCGCGACGGCCGGCGAGGAGGTGCGGGTCGATCCTCTCCGACATGTGCACGGAGGCACCGGGCACATCGTGCTCACGAGCGTTCCGGCGAAGCAGGACACCCTGATCACTCCCGACTACGACGGCGGAACGTTCCGGTTCAAGAGCTCGGCCGAGCGCACGCACTACCTCGAATACGTCGTCACCGACGAGACGGCGGCCCCGGTCACCGGTCTCATCCGCGTCGAGGTGCAGGCCGCATCCGATCGTGATGCGACCCCGATCACCGTGCCGCACACCGCCTTCCTCCGAGCCGACCAGCCGATGGACATCGACGTGCTCGCGACCGACATCGACCCGACGGGCGGCGTGCTCGTGCTCACCGACCTGCTCGGCGCCGACACGAACGAGATGCGGGTCGCGGTCATCGACCACCGCATCCTCCGGGTGCAGCTGCTCGCACCCCTGCCGCTCGGCTCGCTCACGTTCGGGTACCGGGTGAGCAACGGCCTCGGCGAAGCGGAGGGGGCGGTCACCGTGGTCGAGGTTCCGGCGCCGGATGTCGCCCAGCCCCCCGTCGCGAACCCCGACACGGCCTCGGTTCGCACCGGCGACGTCATCGACGTGCCCGTGCTCGCGAACGACGAGCACCCCGACGGGCTGCCGCTCACCCTCGACCCCGAGCTCGTCGTCGAACCCCCGGCAGGCCTGCTCTTCGTCAGCGGCGACCGGCTGCGCTACTTCGCTCCAGAGGCCCCGGGCGAGTACGACGCCACGTACCTGATCAGGACACCGGGGCAGGTGGCGAGCGCGACCGTGCACTTCTCGGTGCGATCGGCCGACCCCGAGACCAACGCCGCCCCCGCCCCGCCCGAGATCACCGCTCGCGCGCTCGCAGGCGACAAGGTGCGCATCGCCGTGCCGCTCGGCGCGACCGACCCCGACGGCGACTCGGTGCTGCTCGTCGGGCAGGAGTCGAACCCCGAACTCGGCACCGTGACGGAGACCGGCCCGGACTGGCTCGACTACGAGGCCGGCGGATACTCGGCGGGCACCGACACCTTCACCTACGCGGTCGTCGACGCGCTCGGCGCGCGGGCCGTCGGCACCGTTCGCGTGGGCATCGCCGCACGTCCGGAGGGCGCCAGGAACCCGGTCGCCGTCGAGGACACCGTGCTCGTGCGCCCGGGGCGCACCGTCTCGGTGCGCGTGCTCGCCAACGACAACGATCCCGACGGGGGCGCACTCGAGATCACGGGGGTCTCCGAACAGCAGGGCGGCGCACCCGCCTCGTTCATCGACGACCGGGTCGACGTCGTGGTGCCCGACGTCGAGGGCTCCTACAGCTTCCAGTACACGGTCGGCAACGATCGGCTCGGCACCGCGTCGAGCTTCCTGACCGTCATCGCGAGCGAGGACGCGCCCTTCGCCAGACCCGACGTCGACGACGTGGTCCTGAACCTCACCGACATCCTCGATCGGGAGCGGGTCGACGTCGACGTGCTCGCCGACGCGTTCCTCGCCGATGCCGACGTCTCCGATCTCGACGTCGCCCTGGTCGACGGATTCGACGAGGGCGCCGAAGTGCTGCGCGACGGTCGCATCCGGATCGACGTCGAGGACCGACGCCGGATCATCCCGTTCTCGCTGACCCACCCCGAGGATCCCTCGGTCGTCTCGCACGCGTTCATCCGCGTGCCGGGGCGCGACGACGCGATCCCCCAGCTCCGACGCGACGCGCCCCGCGTCGCCGTGCGGAGCGGCCAGAGCGTCGAGCTCGACATCGAGGACTTCGTGATCGCGGCATCCGGTCGTCCGGTTCGCATCGCGGATGCCGCGACGGTGCGGGCTGCGCACAGCGACGGCGCGGACCCCTGGGTCGACGAGCGAACCCTCCGATTCCGCAGCGAGGCGGGGTACTTCGGCCCCGCATCGATCTCGTTCACGGCCACCGACGGCGAATCCGGGGCGGACCCGACCGGCCGCACGGGCACGATCGTGATCCCGATCACGGTGAACGCGACCACGGACCAGGCACCCGTGTTCGACGGCGGGTCGATCGATTTCGAACAGGGCAAGGCGAAGCCGATCGATCTCGGGAGATTGACGACCTACCCCTACAAGGACCGGACCGACGAGTTGGAGTACCGGCTCGTCGATCCGCTGCCCGAGGGATTCGGGTTCGAACTCGACGGCGATCGGCTGACGGTCACCCCGTCGGCGTCGAAGCCCGTGGGCTCGAAGGCCTCCGTCGCCGTCGAGGTCGCCGACGCGGCGGGCGAGGGCATCCCCGGGCGCATCGATCTCCAGGTGGTGCCGTCGACGAGGCCGCTCGCGCGTCCGGTGGCGGACTCCGCGGTCGTGCAGCGCGGTGCGGCGACGAGCGTCGACGTGCTCGCGAACGACGGCGGCACGAACCCGTTCCCGGACACGCCGCTGCGCGTGAAGTCGTTGCGCGGCCTCGATACCCTGCCCGACGGGGTCTCGATCACCGTCGAGGGCGGGTCGACCCTGCTCGTCGAGGTCGCCGACGATGCGGAACCGGTGAACACGACCCTGCAGTACCAGGTCGCCGACGCGACCGACGACCCGGACCGCTTCGCGTGGGGAACCGTCACGGTGTCGGTGCAGGACCGCCCCGAGCCGGTGTCGGCGCCCAGGGTGACCGGCTTCGGAGATCGCACCCTCGACCTGGTGTTCGGCGCCGGCGCCTTCAACAACTCTCCGATCGTCGGATACCGCATCGGCCTCATCGACCCGGTGTCGGGCGCCGTGCTGGCGACGACCGAGTGCGCCGTGACGACCTGTCGGGTGGCGACGCTCGGCAACGGTCGAGCCGATGCGGTGCTGCTGCGCGTGCAGGCCCGTAACGGCATCGGGCTCTCCGACCCGGTGGACGCACCAGGGCCGATCTGGTCCGACGTCGTGCCGCCGGCCCCGGCCGGGCTGGGCGCCGCACCGCTCGACGGCCGGCTGCGGCTCAGTTGGTCTCCGGTCTCGGCCGGCGCGGGCAGCGCGGTGCACTCCTACGTCGTGGTCGTCGGCGGTGTTCCGACCGAGGTCGACGCCGCCTCGGTCTGCACCGCCTCGCGGTGCCAGGTCGACTCGCGTGCGCTCGAGAACGGCAGTCTGGTCGAGTTCTCGGTGAGCGCCAGGAACGAGGCCTATCCGGCGATGGCGGTGTGGGCCGAGAGCACCGGTTCCGGTACGCCGTTCGGCGCCCCGGTGCCGGGCGGCATCAGCGTCGTCGGCGATGCGCTCGCCGGAACCGTCACCGTCAGCTGGAGCCCGTTCGACGGCAACGGCGACGCGATCGGCGGGTACTTCGTGCAGCGCCTCGCCGAGGGCACGACCGCACCGCCGACGGGCGCACAGAGCTGTTCGGTCACGGCGCCTGCCCCCGGTGCCGTCATCGGCCCGTCGCGCGGCGGAACGGTGCTCGACATGGTCGCGACCGGACCGGATGCCTCGAGCGTGCAGTTCTCGGGTGCGACCACCGAAGCCGCGAGCTACGCGTTCGTGGTCTGGGGCTACAACCGGTCGGCGTGCGCGAGCACGGGGGTCGGAGTGGTCGTGGTGCGCGAGCCGCCGGGACCGGTCACGTCGGTGCAGAGCGGCATGGACTGGATGACCCAGGACACCTGGGATCGATACATCTCCGAGGTCCAGCCGGGCGAGCGACTGCAGATCGTCGCGGTCGACGCCGACGGTGCTCAGCTCGGCGCGCCAAAGGACTTCGCCGGAACCGGGTGGCTCCGCGCCGTCCTCGGCCGGCCGTTCGGCGAGACGGTGCGCTTCCAGATCCGGCAATGCTCTCCGTGGGGCAGTTGCGGGCCGTGGTCGAAGATCCTGCCGACCGATGCCCGCCCCTCGCTCACCTTCGCGCTGCCCTCGCGCGTCTGGGATGCCGCCGGCGCGACGTGGACGTGGGGATCGGCGCCGGACAACTCGGGGATCCCCGCGAGCTTCCGATGCGGAGTCGAGGGCGACGACGTCGGCGTGGCCGCGCAGCGGGACACCGGCTGCCGGATCCCCGGAGCCCGGCCGGGCGACCGGGTCTGGTTGGATGTTGAGGTCGCCGGCGTGAGAGTGAGGTATCAGAACCCGTGACGCACGATGGAGGACGAATGACGATGACCCCCGACGAGGCCTCGAGCTTCGCCGCGAACCTCGACCGCCTGGTCGGGGCCGTCGAGACCGTGCTGCTCGGCAAGAACCGGGTCGTGCGTCTCGCCTTCACGGCCTTCCTCAGCGAGGGCCATCTGCTGCTCGACGACGTGCCGGGAACCGGCAAGACCTCCCTCGCCAGGGCGATGGCGCAATCGGTGCACGGCACCAGCAACCGCGTCCAGTTCACGCCCGACCTCCTGCCGGGCGACATCACGGGCGTCACCGTGTACGACCAGCGCAGCGGGGCGTTCGAGTTCCATCCGGGACCGGTCTTCGCCAACATCGTGCTCGCCGACGAGATCAACCGGGCGAGCCCGAAGACGCAGTCGGCCCTGCTCGAGGTCATGGAGGAGGGCCAGGTCACCGTCGACGGGCGGACCCACCCGGTGGGGCATCCGTTCATGGTGATCGCCACGCAGAACCCGGTGGAGCAGGCGGGCACCTACCGGCTGCCGGAGGCGCAGCTCGATCGGTTCCTCATGCGCACCTCGATCGGCTACCCCGACCACGCGTCGACCATCCGGATCCTCGAGGGCGCCGACCAGCGGGCTCACGGGGTGGAGGTCGAGCCGCAGCTCGACGCGTCCGAGATCGTGCAGATGGCGGCCGCGGCGCGCACGGTGCACGTCGATCCGACGATCCACGACTACGTGTCACGGCTGGTCGATGCGACCAGGACCACGCGCGAGGTGCGGCTCGGCGTGAGCGTGCGCGGCGCGCTGGCCCTCATCCGCGCGGCCAAGACGCATGCGGCCGGCCGAGGGCGGCACTACGTGGTGCCCGACGACGTCAAGGCGCTCGCCGAGCCCGTGCTCGCGCACCGCCTGATCCTCGACGCCGAGGCGGAGTTCGACGGCGTGACTGCGTCGAACCTGATCGCCCAGGTGCTGATCGAGACGCCGCCGCCATCCTCGAGGCAGGCCGTGTGAGACCGTGAGCCTCGCCGAGACCCGCACCTCGATGCCGGAGGACGCCCGTCGGGAGGGCGTGCTCGCGGCGGTGATCGCGCACCTCGTGCGCGGGACGGGTCGGGCGCTCGGACTCCTCGACGAATGGCGGCGCGCGGTCGGCTCCGTCGTGACGGCGCGCGGCTGGGCCGTGATCCTCGGCGCGGTCGCCGCGTTCGCGGTGGGGTCGGCGTTCGGATGGCGCGAGTCCCTCGTGCTCGGGTGGGGGCTCGCACTCGTCGCGTGCGCGGCATCCGTCTGGCTCCTCGGTCGCGGTGCATCGACGATCGGGCTGTCGCTGCCCACGCCGCGCGTCGTCGTCGGCGAACCCGCGCAGGCGCGACTCGTCGCCGAGAACCCAGGCCATCGCAGGTGGGGCGGCGTCAAGCTCGAGGTGCCCGTCGGCCGCCAAGTCATGGAGTGGGTCCTGCCGGGGCTCGCGCGGGGCGCCGCGTTCGACCGTTCCTTCCGGGTGCCGACCGATCGTCGCGGGGTCGTGTCGGTCGGCCCGGCGCGCACCGTCCGCGCCGACCCGCTCGGACTCATGCGTCGCGAGATCGTCTGGTCGGAGGTCGCCGAGCTCCACGTGCATCCGCGTACCGTGGCGATCGCCGCCCTCAGCTCGGGCTTCATCCGCGACCTCGAGGGATCGCCGACACGCGACCTGACCGCGAGCGACATCGCCTTCCACGCGCTCCGGGAGTATCTGCCGGGAGACGATCGTCGCTTCATCCACTGGAAGAGCAGCGCGAAGACCGGCACGTTCATGGTCCGGCAGTTCGAGGAGACCCGCCGTAGCCGACTGCTGGTGGTACTCGATCTCGACCCGTCGGCCTACATCGACGACGCCGAGTTCGAGCTCGCGGTCAGCGCCGCCGCATCGGTCGGGGCGAGGGCGATCCGGGATGCTCGCACGGTGTCGTTCGTGGTGTCGGGCGCTCGCCCGGCGCACGGGCAGGTGGCGGCGGCCGGCTCCGGCGTTCGATACGCCACCGCTGCCAGGGGCACGTCGACGCGTGGCCCGCTCGGCCGCGTGCGCGAACTCCCGACGGTCACGCGCGACCGGCTGCTCGATTCGCTGTGCCTGATCGAGCGCGACGAGCATGCGGCGATGATCTCGGATGTCGCGCCCGCCGCGGCCGAGGCCCTGCCCGGCGTCTCGCTCGCCTTCCTCGTGACCGGCACGGCCCGCGGTACCGCGCCGCTGCGGGCCGCCGCATCGCGCCTGCCGATGGGCGTGGACGCGATCGGCGTGCAGTGCTCGCCCGAGGGCGACGCGTCGGCGCGCACGGTCGCCGGGCTCACCGTCTTCGGCATCGGCTACCTCGAGGACCTTCGGGCCATGCTCGCCAGAACGGCGTCGGTCGCGTGAACGCACGACTGCGGGGGAGCCCCGGCGCCGGAAGGAGGACCGGCACCGGCATCGGGTCGCCGGACGGCGTCGGCCGCTCGGCCTGGTCGACGACCGTCTCGATCGCGCTGCTCGTCCTGCTGCTCGTCGCGGCGCTCATCCCGTGGTGGCCGGTCTACGAGAGCACGGAGTTCCTCGTCGCTGCTGCCGTGGCCATGATCGCGGGCATGGGCGTCGGACTCGTCGGCGCACGGAGGGCCTGGCCGTCGTGGAAGGTGCTCCTCGCGCTGGTGTTCGCCTTCCTGCTGCTGGGGGTGCCCGCGGCCGTGCCGTCGCGGGCCTATGCCGGCGTCCTGCCGACACCTCAGGGCATGCTCGACCTGATCGCCGCGACGGCCCTGTCATGGAAGCAGCTCGTCACGATCGCCGTTCCGGTCGGCTCGTACCAGGCGCTGCTCGTGCCGCCGTTCCTGCTCACGCTCCTCGCCTCGGCGGCCGCGGTCACGATCGCCTTCCGCACGCGGCATCCGGTCGTGGCGGTCCTCCCGCCGGCCGCGCTGATGACCGCCGGGATCCTGCTCGGCGTCGTGCACGGGGGGTTCGCGCTCGCGGCGGGACTCTGGTTCCTCGTCGCGATCGTCGGCTGGCTCGTGCACGTCGCGATCATGGACCGGCATGCGCTCGGCGGGCGCTCGGCGGTCGAGCGGGCCTTCGGCGACGCCCGGCGCCTGCTCGGGGCATCCGCGATCCTCGTCGTCGCGTCGATGGGTGCGAGCGCCGCGACCTTCCTGATGCCGGCGCAGGCCCGCACCGTCGTGCGCTCCGAGGTGCAGCAGCCGTTCGAGCCGCGGGCGCACGAGAGCCCCCTGTCCTCGTTCCGGGCCGCGTTCGACCCGACGGATGCCGACGATGCGATGCTCCAGGTGCAGGGACTGCCGCCGGGTGCCGGGCTCGCGATCGCCACGCTCGACACCTACAACGGCATCGTGTACTCGGTGGGCGGCGCCGATGGCACCTCCGTTTCCGGCAGCTTCACCCGGCTCCCGTACCGGCTCGACCAGTCGGGCGTGGAGGGCGAGCCAGTGCGCATCTCGGTCGCGGTCGCCGCCTACGACGACGTGTGGGTCCCGGGAATCGGACAGTTGGAGCGCATCGACTTCGGCGGGCCGAGGGCCGAGACCCTCGCCGACGGATTCGTGTACAACGACACCACCGGCACGGGGGCCGTCGCCTCCGGCCTCCAGCGGGGCGACACCTACACCGCATGGTCGGTCGCCATGCTCGACCCGTCGCAGCTCGGCGAGATGCAGCCCGGAACCAGCGTGGTCCCGGCTGCTCCCGAACTGCCGGCCGAGCTCGACGACCTCCTCGACACGTGGGCTCCGGCCTCGGACGCCCCCGGCCGGCGCCTCGCCGCCGTCATCCAGGGCTTCCACAGCACCGGGTACGTGAGCCACGGCACGATCTCCGACTCCGTGGCGAGCCGTTCCGGGCATGCGCTCGACCGGCTCGCGCAGCTCGCGGCCGACCAGCCGATGGTCGGCGACGGGGAGCAGTACGCGGTCGCGGCCGCGCTCATGGCGCGGAGGATCGGCTTCCCCGCGCGCGTCGTCGTCGGGTACACGGCGTCGACCGATGCTTTGGAGGATGCATCGGATGTCGCGGCCGACGCGCCGACGACCGGGCGCCCCGCGGCGGACGCGGCGTCCCCCACGGTGCTCCGCCGCGACGACCTGCAGGCCTGGATCGAGGTGCAGCGCGCCGACGGCGCCTGGATCGCGCTCGACCCGAACCCGGTGCCGAGCGAGATCCCCGAGCGGGAGCCCGACCAGCCCGAGATCGTGTCGAGGCCCGAGTCGGCGCTGCCGCCGCCGCCCGAGCGCACGCAGGTCGACGAGAACGGCTCGCCGAGCGACCGCTCCGACGACCGGCCGCAGGACGATCTCGGTCGCTGGCTCGGCGTGCTCACGACGGTCGCGACGATCGCCGGGCTCAGCGTGCTCGTGCTCGCCCTCATCGCGAGCCCGTTCCTCGCCGTGATCGTGGCGAAGATCCGTCGTCGGCGCGTGCGCCGTCAAGCCGAGTCGCCCGTCGATCGCATCGAGGGCGGGTGGCAGGAGTTCGCCGACACGGCGGCCGACTACGGGTATCCGATCCGGTCGAACTCGACGAGGGCCGAGCAGGCGGCGACGGTCGGCGGGCTCGCGCCGCTCGTGCTCGCGTCGGTCGTGGACCGCGCGGTCTTCGCACCGGGCGGGCCCCAGGACGGCGACGACGAGCGCGTGTGGCGTTCGGTCGACGAACTGCAGCGACGGCTCGCGGCCCCGCGCACGCGACGGGAGCGATGGCTCGCGGCGATCTCGCTGACGTCGCTCGGCGGGTACGCTGTCAGCCGGAGAGGGAGTCGGTCATGAGATGTCGCATCTGCGGTGCCGCGTTGCCCGACGGTGCGATGTTCTGCGGTCACTGCGGTTCGTCGACGAGCGCGACGCCCGAGTCCCGGAGACGCCCCGATCCCCGGCCCGGAGACACGACCTCGCTCGGTCCCGGCTTCCGCCGCAGCGGGGTCGTGAGCGTTCCGGTCGGCCTGGAGGGCGAGGCGGCGGAGCTCCGGAAGGGTGTCGCGGCGGGTGTCGCGGCGACGCAGGCCGAGTCCGTCGCCGACGCCGACGCCGGGGCTGCCGATGACGCCGGGGCCGCCGATGACGTCGCGGTCGCCGACCCCGCCGCCGAGCGCCCTCGGTTCGTGCTGCGATTCGGCACGGGCGAGGTCCGGGTGGTCTTCGGCACGGGGCTCATCGGCCGCCGGCCGCTGCCCCAGCCGGGCGAATCGTTCGACCACCTCGTGACCATCGACGATCCCGGCCGGTCGGTGTCCAAGACCCACCTCGAGTACGGCGCTCACGACGGCACGCTCTGGATCGCCGATCGGTTCTCGGCGAACGGCACGGTCGTGCGCCGCGCCGACGACGTGATCCGGTGCGAGCCGGGGCGTCGGTATCTCGTCGCCTCCGGCACGGTCGTGGAGCTCGGGCAGCAGTCCTTCACCGTCGCCTGAGTCCGACTGATCCTCCACAGGGTCGCGGATGCCGCGGGCGCGCGGTTCACGCACCGCCGGCGTGCGTGCATCATCCCGTCGATGATCGACTGACGGGATGCCGACCCGACTGTTCGCCCCGCCAGACGGCACCCGACTGCCGCTGACCCTGCCGGCCGTCGTGCCCGAGCCGACGCCAACGGGATTCCCGTTCCTCGCGGCGCTGGCTCCGGTCGTGGGCGCCGTCGTCCTCTGGCTCGTCACGCACTCGGTGATCTCGCTCGCGTTCGCCGTGCTCGGCCCGGTGCTCGCGGTGGCGACGGTGCTGGACGGTCGGCGTCAGGTGCGCCGATCGGTGCGTCGGGCGAACGAGGAGCGCATCGCGGCGTTCGCACGGCTCCGCGCCGACGTCGGAGTGCGCCACGAGGAGGAGGCCGAGACGGCGTGGCTGCGGCATCCGTCGGCCGGGCGGCTGTCGACGGGCGTCGAGCCGCCGGAATGGCGTGCGGACGGACTCGCTCCGGTCGTGCTCGGCGCGGCCGCGATCGAGAGCGCACTCCGCATCGAGGGCGTGCCGGCCGACGAGTTCGATCGCGAGGCGCTCGATCACGCGAGGCGGCTCGAGGGCGCCCCGGTCGTCGTCGACCTCGCCGGCGGTATCGGGTTCGTCGGTCCGACCCCGCTCGTGCGCGCGGCAGCCAGAGCCCTGCTCGTGCAGTGCGCGCATCTCGTCCGGCCCGACGCCCTCGCCTTCGATGCTCCGGACGCCGAGCCGTGGGCGTGGGTCGCCCGGCTCCCGCATGCGGGTTCGGCCGCGATGCTCGTGCTCCGGGACCTGACGCTCCCATCGGTACTCGAACCTGCTTCCGGCGAGGCTGAATCGCGCTCGGCGCACGCGATCGTGCTCGCTCCTGCCGTCGAGCGTCTCCCGCCGGGACTCGCGATCGTGGTGCGCATCGACGGGCCGCGCACGGCGACGCTGCTGCAGCACGGCGCCGTCGTGGGAACGGCGCTCGCCCCCGACCTGCTCGGCGCCGAGCAGGCGGACGCCTGGGCTGTCCGAGCCGCAGCAACAGCCGAACGCGCCGGACTCGGCACGCGCTCGTCGCGCCTGCCCCAGGTCGTTCGGCTGCACGACCTCGCGCATCCCGGCGCGGTGGACCGGCGGCGTTCGACGCTCCGGGCCGGGGTCGGGCTGCGCGCCGGGGGAGTCCTCGACCTCGATCTCGTGGCCGATGGCCCGCACGCGATCGTCGCCGGGACGACCGGCAGTGGCAAGAGCGAGTTCCTCCTCGCCTGGATCCTGCAGATGGCGGCCGTGCACCCGCCCGAGCGCGTCGCGTTCCTCCTCGTCGACTTCAAGGGCGGCTCGGCGTTCGAGCCGATCCTCGGGCTGCCGCACGTCGCCGGCCTCGTGACCGACCTCGACGAGTCGGAGGCGGAGCGGGCGGTGCAGAGCCTCTCGGCCGAACTCCGGCATCGCGAACGTGCGCTCCGCGACGCGGGCGTGCGCGACATCGGGGATCTGCCCGACGACGCCCCGCTCGGTCGCCTGGTGGTCGTGATCGACGAGTTCCAGGCGATGATCCAGCGGTTCCGCGATCTCGGCACGGTCGTCGCCGATATCGCGGCGCGCGGGCGATCGCTCGGGGTGCATCTCGTGCTCGCGTCGCAGCGCCCGAACGGCGTGCTCGGCGAGCAGGTCACGGCGAACGCGCCGATCCGGGTGTCGTTGCGCGTGATGAGCCGTGCCGACAGCGTCGCCGTGGTCGGCAGCGATGCGGCGGCCGCCATCCCCGCCGATCGGCCAGGGCGAGGCGTGGTCGACCGCGGCGACGGGGTGCCGGTGCCGTTCCAGTGCGCGCTCGTCGACGCCGGGTCGGTCGATGGGGTGCGAGCGCGGTTCGCGGCGGCGCCGCCGGTGCGGCGGCCGTGGCTCGACCCGCTTCCGACTCGGCTCACCGCTGCCGACCTCGAGGTCGCGCGCGCCGCCGCGACCGCCGCCGCGGCTCCTGCCACGGCTGCCGCCGGCGTTCCGGTGCGGCCGGCCGGTCGGGTGGCCGACGACCTCTCGACCGTCGTCTTCGGCCTGGTCGACGAGCCCGAGCAGCAGCGTCGGAGCCTCGCCGGGTGGACGCCGACCGCCGATGCGAACCTGCTCGTGCTCGGTTCGCCGGGTTCCGGGCGGTCGACGACGCTCGCCGCGATCGAGGCCGGCGTCCGCACGCGGTGGGGCGTTGGTGCGGTGCTCCGACTCGGCCGGGGAGCGCCCGACGACTGGCAACTGCTCGCCGACCTCGTCGCGTCGGTGCGAAGCGGTTCGAGCTCGCAGCGGCTCCTCGTCGTCGACGACCTCGACACCCGCTTCTCGTCCTGGCCAGAGGAGTACCGGCATGCGGCGACGGCGATGCTCGTGGAACTGCTCACCGAGGGACGCCGCCTCGGCCTCGCCGTCGCCGCCGGGGCATCGATCGGACACCGGTTGGGCGGCGGCATGCGCGAGCTGTTCGGCGAACTCGTGCACCTGCGGCATCCGAGCAGGGCGGAGCTCGCGCACGCCGGCGGTGTCGGCGACCTCTGGCAGCGGGACGCGACCCCCGGATCCGGCCAATGGCGCGCGCATCGGCTGCAGGTCGTCGACGTGCCGCCGCTCCGGGCGACCCCCGCCGAGAAACCGCCGCCCGCGATCGTGTTCGACGCGGATATCGTCGCCGTGGTGTCGTCGGCCGCCCAGCGCGATCTCGGGCTGCTGCTGGCGACCGGGCGAACGCCGATCCGCCTGACACCGGGTGGCGAGCGGGAGGTGCTCGCCGAACTCGGACGCGAGCAGCTGGTCGTCGTGGGCGACGCCGACGCCTGGGCATCCTCGTATGCACTGGCGGCGCGTGCCCGCGACGCCGCGACCGTGGTCGTCCGCGGCGGGCTCCGCGAATTCCGGGCGCTCGCGCCGGCCTCGGCGGGGTGCACCGGGCCGATCGCACTGCCGCCGCTCCTCGGCGGCGGCGAATGCTGGGTCGTCCGGCCGGGCGAGGCGGCACGCCGCCACCGTTGGGCGACAACGGAAAACGCCGCATATCACGTCGCCGGGCACTGAATCCGAACGTTTCGTTCCCAAGAATTAACGATTCGGACATCGATACGTGAAATGGACCCCCCAGTGTGGCACTATCGACGAACCCGTTGGCAACGTCGCTCAACCCGAATGGAGTACCCGTGAACTCTCGGCCCCTTCCCCAGGATCCGATGATCCGTTCGTTGATCGCCAGGGCACGTGCCTCCCAGATGAGTCGGCGCACGATGCTCGCCGGCGCGGGCGCCGGCGCGTCGGCCCTCGCGCTGGCCGCGTGCTCCACTGGCGGGGCGGGAGCGAAGCCGACGGCGGCACCAGACGAGTCGGCCACCGACAAGACCCTCAACTGGGCGAACTGGGCCGCGTACATCGACGAGGACGACTCGGGCAACTACCCCACGCTGCAGGCCTTCGAGGAGCAGACCGGCATCAAGGTCAACTACGAGGTCGCCGTCGACGACAACAACACGTACTACGGCAAGGTCAAGGACCAGCTCGCGCTCGGCCAGGACATCGGCGCCGACACCGTGTGCCTCACCGACTGGATGGTCGCCCGCTGGATCCGCTTCGGCTACACGCAGGAGCTCGACCACGCGAACATCCCGAACATCGCCAACCTGACCCCGGCGCTCCGCGACCCCGACTTCGACAAGGGCCGGGCCTTCTCGCTGCCGTGGCAGGGCGGCTTCGCCGGGATCTGCTGGAACAAGGAGGCGTATCCCGACGGGCTCGCCTCCGTCGAGGACCTCTGGTCCTCCGAGCTCAAGGGCCGGGTCGGCGTGCTCTCCGAGATGCGCGACACGATGGGCCTGATCATGCTGCAGAACGGCGTCGACATCGCCGGCGACTGGGGCGACGCCGAGTTCGACGCCGCGATCGACGTGCTCACCGAGCAGGTCGAGAACGGCCAGGTGCGCAACATCAAGGGCAACGCGTACCTCGAAGACCTCAAGAGCGGCGACACCCTCGCCGCCATCTGCTGGTCGGGCGACATCACGGTCATCAACGCCGAGGCCGGCGACAAGTGGGAGTTCGCGATCCCCGACGCGGGCGGCACGCTCTGGAACGACAACTTCCTCGTCCCGATCGGGTCGACGCGCAAGACCAACGCCGAGACGCTCATGAACTACTACTACGAGCCCGAGGTCGCCGCCGAGGTCGCCGCCTGGGTGAACTACATCACGCCCGTCGTCGGCGCCAAGGAGGCGGCCGCCGCGATCGACCCCGAGCTCGCCGAGAACCAGCTCATCTTCCCGAACGAGGAGACGCTCTCGAAGGCCCACATCTTCCGCTCGCTCTCCGGAGCCGAGGAGCAGAAGTACCAGGCCCAGTTCCAGAGCATCCTGCTCGGCGCCTGAGGGACGGCGAGAGCATGGCTGTACGCGAATTCGCCGAGCGAGGCGCCGACCTCGAGCTCGTGGGCATCCAGAAGCGGTTCCCCGGATTCACGGCGATCGAGAACCTCGACCTCACGATCCCCGCCGGGTCGTTCTTCGCCCTCCTCGGGCCGTCGGGCTGCGGCAAGACGACCACGCTCCGGCTCGTCGCCGGACTCGAGGAGCCGACGCAGGGCCGCATCCTCATCGGCGGCAAGGACGTCACGGCGACCAGGTCGCACGAGCGCCCCGTCAACACGGTCTTCCAGAGCTATGCGCTCTTCCCGCACATGAGCATCATCGAGAACGTCGCGTTCGGGCTCAAGCGGCGTCGCATCGGCGACCCGCTCGGCAAGGCGCACGAGGCACTGAAGCTCGTCGAGCTCGACCACCTCGCACAGCGTCGGCCGCAGCAGCTCTCCGGTGGCCAGCAGCAGCGCGTCGCGCTCGCGCGCGCCATCGTGAACCGACCCGCCCTGCTGCTGCTCGACGAACCGCTCGGCGCGCTCGACCTCAAGCTGCGCCGCCAGATGCAGCTCGAACTCAAGACGATCCAGGAGGAGGTCGGCCTCACCTTCCTCCATGTCACGCACGACCAGGAGGAGGCCATGACCATGGCCGACACCGTGGCCGTCATGAACAAGGGCGCCATCGAGCAGATGGGCGCACCCGCCGAACTGTACGACCTGCCGAGGACCGCGTTCGTCGCGAACTTCCTCGGCCAGTCCAACCTGTTCTCGGGCGAGGTCGTCGGCACGACCGACACGGCCGTCGCGGTCGACTCGGCTGGAGCACGGCTCGTGGTTCCCAAGGCCAGGGCGCACCGCCACAACGGCGCAGTGACGGTGGGCGTGCGCCCCGAGAAGGTCGCACTCCACACCGAGGCGCCCGTTCCGTCGGCCGAGCGCAACATCGTCGGCCCGGGTCGCGTGCTCGACGTGTCCTTCTCGGGTGTGAGCACCCAGTACCTCGTCGACGTGCCCGGTCACGGCACGATCCTGGTGTTCGCCCAGAACACCGGTTCGGGTCCGGTCGTCGGTGTCGGCGCCGAGGTCTGGGCGAGCTGGCTCGTCGAGCACGGCTTCGGCCTCGACGACGGCGCGGTCCAGGCCGAGCGGTTCGCGGCCGACGACTCGACGACCTCGATCGCCGCGCAGCGTCGCGACGACCTGGTCGCCGAGCTCGGGGAGGGCTGAGCATGGCCTTCGCCGCGTTCGCGACCGCGGAGGCCCAGCCACAGGCGCCGCGCAAGTCGAGTCGCATCGCGCTCTTCCTGCTGCTGCCCGGCATCCTGTACCTGGTCCTGTTCTTCCTGACGCCGCTCGTCTCGCTGCTGCTCACCTCGCTGCAGGCGCCGCTCGAGTACGGCGACATCGGGCAGTACCAGTACGCGTTCAACTGGCAGAACTACGTCGACGTCATGACCGCGTACTGGCCGCACATCCTGCGTTCGTTCGGATACGCGCTCGCAGCGACGGTGTTCGCGCTGCTGTTCAGTTACCCGCTGGCGTACTTCATCGGCGTGAAGGCACGCCGATGGCCGCTCCTGCAGAGCCTCATGCTCGTGCTCGTGATCGCCCCGTTCTTCATCAGCTTCCTGCTGCGCACGCTCGCGTGGAAGCAGATCCTCTCCGACGAGTCGTTCGTGATCACGTCGCTGAAGGCGCTCTCGCTCCTCGGACCCGACGCGCACTTCACAGGCACGCCGTTCGCGGTGATCTTCGGTCTGACGTACAACTTCATCCCCTTCATGACCCTGCCGCTGTACACGGCGCTCGAACGCCTCGACCTGCGCTACCTCGAGGCGGGCAGCGACCTGTACGCCAACCCGTTCACGGTGTTCCGCAAGATCACGATCCCGCTGTCGATGCCGGGCATCGTCGCGGGAACGCTGCTCACGTTCATCCCCGCGGCGGGCGACTACGTCAACGCGAGCCGGGACTTCCTCGGCGGCCCCGACACGCAGATGATGGGCAACGTGATCGAGGCGAACTTCCTCGTGCTGCTGAACTACCCGGCGGCCGCGGCGCTCTCGATCATCCTGATGGCGGCGATCCTCGTGCTCGTCGGCGTCTACGTCAAGCGTTCCGGAACGGAGGACCTGCTGTGAGCGGAGAAGTCCAGGCCGCCGCCGTGCTGGGCGGGCTCGCCGAGAGCGAGCAGAGCGAACTGTCGGCGCGGGGTCGTCGCTCGACCGGGCCGGCGCGGCAGGGACGCATCGGGCTCGGCTCGTGGCTGCTGCCCGCGTACACGATCCTCGCGTTCGTGTTCCTGCTCATCCCCATCGTCTACACGTTCGTGTTCTCGTTCAACGACTCGGTGAAGTCGAACATCGCCTGGCGCGGGTTCACCTTCGACAAGTGGCTGAACGTCTGCAACGTCGAGGGCGGTGCGGTGTGCGAGGCCTTCGCGAACAGCGTCATCATCGGAGTCGTCGCGACCGTCATCGCCACAACGCTCGGAACGATGATCGCGATCGCCCTCGTGCGCTACCGGTTCCGCGCTCGATCGGTCATCAGCCTGCTGCTGTTCCTGCCGATGGCGACGCCCGAGGTCGTGCTCGGTGCGGGTCTGGCCGCGCAGTTCCTCGCGGTCGGCGTTCCGAAGGACATCACGACGATCATCCTGGCGCACACGATGTTCTGCATCAGCTTCGTCGTCGTGACGGTGAAGGCCCGGGTCGCGAGCCTCGACCCCGCGCTCGAGGAGGCCGGGCGCGACCTGTACGGGTCGCCGTCGCAGGTCTTCTGGCGGGTCACCTTCCCGCTGCTGACTCCCGGCATCGTCGCGGCCGCCCTGCTCTCGTTCGCACTGAGCTTCGACGACTTCATCATCACGAACTTCAACTCGGGCTCGGTCTCGACCTTCCCGAAGTACGTGTACATCTCGGCCTCTCGCGGCATCCCCGCCGAGGCCAACGTCATCGCCTCGGCGGTGTTCCTCTTCGCGCTCGTACTCGTGATCGGCGCACAGGTGTCCCGTGCGGCGCGCGCGAAACGGCTCGCGAAGCTCGGCTGACCCGAACCGAGCGACTGAGGCGGATGCCGCACCGGAACCTTCCGGTGCGGCATCCGTCGTCCTCGCGGGCATCGCCGACGCGAACCCGGGTTCGTGGCACCGATCGTGGCCGCGCCGACGCCACGGACGGCGCGACGTCAGACCGTCGCGCGGATCTCGCCGACGCGGCGCTCCCCGCCCATGACCCAGAGGTCGAGCTCGGTGGCGACTCGGTCGACCGCGGCATCGTCGATCGCCCCGGCGTTCGCGAGCAGGCGCAACCCGATGATCGTCGAGGCGCGAGACGATCCGTCGAGCACTTTCAGCGCAGTCGTGGTGCCGTCGGGAGCGGTCATGACCATGACGCCCTCCGCGCCGAACTTCGCGAACACGCCGACGCGCTCGATCGCGATGGTGTCGGGCTGGCCGGGGCCGGCGATCGCCCACGGGTTCTCGCGGACGGCCTCGGTGAGCGCAGCGCCCTCGCGGAAGAGCGCGAACGGCGACGACGCGGCCGCAGTCGTGATCTTCTGGATGCCGCGGGCGAGGCCGGTGAGGCTGATGGCGTGCACGGGCGCGCCGCAGCCATCGACCGCGGTGGCCGTCGCACGTTCGCCGGTGAGGCGCTCGAGCACGTCGAGGATGCGGCGCTGCAGGGGATGCGCGGGGTCGAGGTAGCCCTCGAGCGGCCAGCCGTTGGCGACGCACGCGAGGAGCATCGCGGCGTGCTTGCCCGAACAGGTCATGTAGACGCGTTCGCGCTGGCCGCCGGAACGCACGAGCTCGTCGTACGCGGTGCGGTCGCCGGGCGTGGCCGGCGGGCAGCCGAGCGCGGACTCGGGCAGCGACGCGCGGGCCAGGAGCCCGCGGACGAGCGCGACGTGCGCGGCGGTGCCGGAGTGGCTCGCGGTCGCGATGGCCGCGTCTTCGCCGCGGAGCGTCACGCCGGAGGACATGACGGCGACCGCGATGAACGGCTTCAGCGCGGATCGGGGGAGGACGGGCGATGCCACGTCGCCGAGGGCGCGCAGCAGCTCGCCCTCGGGTGAGAGCACGACGGCGGAGCCGGCGTGCCTGGACTCGGTGAAACCATTGCGTTCGACCACGGCGAGTTCGACGGCGTCTGCGGAGGAGAAGGTGCCGGTCATCCGAGTGCCGCGAAGCCGTCGTCGAGCACCCGCAGGGCGTCGTCGATGAGGGCGTCGGTCACCGCGAGACTCGGGAGGAATCGGAGCACGTTGCCGTAGGTGCCGGCGTTCAGCAGCAGCACGCCGTGCTGCGCCGCGTACGCCACGAGCGCGGTCACGGCTTCGGCGTTCGGCGCCTTCGTGGTGTCGCGGGTGCCGGGCTGCACGAGCTCGATCGCGATCATCGCGCCGATGCCCCGGATGTCGCCGATGAGGTCGTAGCGACGGGCGAGCCTCTCGAGTCCTGCCTTGAGCGTCGCCTCGATGCGCCTGGCCTCGCCGAGGAGGTCGTTCGCCTCGATGGACTCGAACACCGCCACTGCGGCGGCGCACGCGACGGGGTTGCCGCCGAACGTGCCGCCGAGGCCGCCGGCGTGCGCGGCATCCATGATGTCGGCGCGGCCGGTGACGCCCGCGAGCGGCAGGCCGCCCGCGATGCCCTTGGCCGAGAGCACGAGGTCGGGCACCCAGCCGAAGTGCTCGCTCGCGAAGTAGACGCCGGTGCGGGCCATGCCCGACTGGATCTCGTCGGCGATCATGACGACGCCGTGCTCGGTGCACCAGGTCTGCAGGGTCGACAGGTAGCCCTCGGCAGGCACGATGAAGCCGCCTTCGCCCTGGATGGGCTCCACGACGAGGCAGGCGAGGTCGCTCGCCCCGACGGCCTTCTCGAGGTACGAGATCGTGCGAGCCGCGGCATCCGCACCGGAGAGCCCGTCGCGGTAGGGGTAGGAGTTCGGCGCGTGGTACACGTCGCCGGCGAACGGGCCGAAGCCGGTCGCGTACGGGTGGGCCTTGAAGTTCATGGCCATCGTGAGGTTCGTGCGGCCGTGATAGGCGTGGTCGAGCACGGCGACGGCGCGGCGGCCGGTGAACTTGCGCGCGATCTTCACGCCGTTCTCGACGGCCTCGGCGCCGGAGTTGACGAGCACGGTGCGCTTGGCGTGCGTGCCGGGCGTGTGCTCGGCGAGGAGTTCGGCGACGCGCACGTACTCCTCGTAGGGGGTGATGGTGAAGAGCGTGTGGATCACGTCTTGGAGTTGCGAGGCTGCGGCGCGGACGACGTTCTGCTCGGTGTGTCCGACGGTGGTCACCCCGATGCCGGCGCCGAAGTCGATGAACTGGTTGCCGTCGACGTCGACGAGCACGGCGCCGTTGGCGCGTTCGATGTAGACGGGCAGCGCCGAGGAGACGCCGGCCGAGACGACCGCTGCGCGTCGCTCGTGCAGCGCCTGCGACTTGGGGCCGGGGATCGCCGTCACGATGCGGCGCTCCTGCGGCACCGTGTAGACGGGGACGGCCGTGGTCTCTGCGGGTGTCTGCGTGTCAGTCATGATGCCCTCCAGACTAGCGCCGGGGGGTGACGGGGGAGCGGCGTCACCCGGGTCGGCTAGCGTGGATCCGGTCGCGACGACCGGGCGCGACGGGGAGGCGGCATCCGTGAGGCTGGGCGAGCACGCGTACGCGGTCGAGGTCGAGTGGACGGGCGCTCGCGAGACCGGCACGACCCACTACCGCGCCTACGGGCGCGATCACGTGGTGCGCGCCGCGGGCAAGTCGCACGTGCTCGACGGGTCGAGCGACCGCGCCTTCCACGGCGACGCCGAACGCTGGAACCCCGAGGAGCTCCTGCTCGCGGCGCTCAGCCAGTGCCACATGCTCTCGTACCTGCATGTCGCGACCCTGCACGGCGTCGTCGTCACGGGCTACACGGATGCCGCGACCGCCGTCATGGTCGAAGACGGCCGCGGTGGTGGCGCGTTCCGCGAGGCCACGCTGCATCCGCGCGTGACGGTGGCGGATGCCGCGATGCTGGCGCTCGCGGAGGAGATCCACGCCGAGGCGGCCGCGAAGTGCTTCATCGCGGCATCCGTCGCGTTCCCCGTGCACCATGAACCCGTCGCGGTGATCGCGGTCGCCGCCGACTGACGGCGGCCTCGCGGCATCCGTCGATCAGGTCGGCGTGACGGCGACCGCCGGCAGCGTCGGCTCGAGCGCGCACGCGTGCCCGCCGACGAGCCGGGTGCACGGCGAGAAGAACGCCGGGAACCGCTCGGCTGTCGGGTCGCCGAACCAGCGGTGCCAGAGACGCCAGAAGTTGAGGTTGCCGTACGCGCCGCACACGTCGCCGCCCGCGGGGTCGGCGAGCGTCGCCGGGTTCGGCTGGTACGGCGTGTAGTTGTAGAGGTTCGCGGTGGCCTGGTTGCGGATGTCGACGGTCGACGCTCCGCACGCGGCGTCGGGGTTGTACCCGATCGAGGTCTCGCCGATCATGTACCGGCGATCGGGCAGTTCGGTGTACTGCCGGAACTGCCAGGCCGCGTTGTACACCTGGTTGAAGAACCCGAAGTACTTCTGGTCGCAGTCGGCCGTGTCGGGGCAGGCGTATCCGGTGGCGCGCTCGTAGCCTGCGGCGGTCGGCCGGGTGAGCAGCGACTGCTCCTTCTGCAGGAGCACCAGCAGGGTCTTCGGGCTGATGCCGCACGCGACGGACACTTTCGCGAGAATGCGGCTGGCCGGCTCGTCGTCGCCGCCACGGTACTCGGCGCAGTGCGCGCCGCCGACCGCGGGCTGGGTCGTGGTCGTCTCGGTGTACTCGGCCAGGCACGGGATGCCGACGTCGGCGCGGCACGACACGCCCTCGAGGAACGCCTGGATCTGCCGCTCGCCGAGTGCCGTGCTGTCGTAGAACGCGTCGTCGCTCACGATGAGCGACGGGTCGAACTCGGTCGTCGGCGGCTCGGGCAGGGTGCGGTCGACCCGGAGCGGTGCGCGGTCGGCGGGGGCGCACGACGCGAGCAGGAGGATCGCCGCGACCGCCGCGGTCAGGCGGGCGATTCGGCCGAGGGAGCTCATCGGCTCGACCCTACCGGTCGGCACCTCGACGGCGCTGGGAATCGACCGGATGCCGCGTGGCGTCAGCGCCGTTCGCGCGGGGCGATGCGGTCGGCGATCTTCGCGAGGGTGCCCTCTGGCGGCTTCTCGTTGTAGACGCCCGCGAGTTCCTGCTCGGAGAGCGCGTGGATCGCGGCCATGATCTCGTCGGTGGCCGTGCGCCGGGCGCGACCCGAGGTCGCCGGGCCGTGGGAGGAGAGGTCGAGCGGGGCGCCGAAGCGCACGGTGACCGGGCGGATGCGCGGCAGCTTCGCGCCGACGGGCTGGATCTCCTGCGTGCCGATGAGTCCGACGGGCACGACGACCGATCCGGTCTGCAGCGCGAGCCACGCGACGCCCGTGCGCCCGCGGTAGAGGCGGCCGTCGAGCGAGCGCGTTCCCTCGGGGTAGATCGCGAAGGCGTTGTCGTGCTCGAGGATGCCGCGGCCCGCGTCGAGTGCGGCCTGCGCGTCGGCGCCGGCCCCGCGTTCGACGCCGACGGCGCCGATGGCCGTGAAGAAGGTGCGCGACACCCAGCCGCGGAAGCCGGTGCCGGTGAAGTAGTCGTTCTTCGCGAGGAACTGCACGGGCCGCGGGGAGGCGAGCGGGATCACGACGCTGTCGATGAACGAGAGGTGGTTGCTCGCGAGGATGACCCGGCCGGTGGCCGGGACGTTCTCGGTGCCGGTGATCTTCGGACGGTAGACGAGGAGGGCCAACGGCCGCAGGATTCCGCGGAAGATCCGGTAGGCGGGCCCCTGTCGAACGGGTTCGTCGACCTCGGGGCTCTGGACTTCGTCGTGCTCTGTCACCCCAATACCCTAGGCGGCACGTCATTCCGCGGTGGGTATATGGGGAGCGTGCGTCGCGGTGCGGGATGATGGTCGGGTGGATGCGACCGCCGAAGGCGAGCTGATCGAGCTCGGAGACACGGGCGCCCGCGCGCTCGTGCTCGCCGGCGCCCGGCGCCCGCACGGCGTCGACCTCGTGCTGCGGGGCCTGCTCGCGCGCGCGGCTTCGGTGCCCGCCGACGACGTCGACCTCGTGCACGCCTGCGCGGAGTGCGGCTCGCGCCACGGACGCGTCACGGTCGCGTATCCGCTGACGGCGACGGGTGCTCCGTGGTTCGCGGATGTCGCGACCGACGGCGACACGATCGTCGCTGCGGCCGGCACGAGGCATCCGCTCGGGGTCGCCGTCGAAGCGGCGGCAGCCGACCCGGGCGACCGCATCGACGAGGCGGCGTTCCACCCGTTCGAGCGGGCGGCGCTCGCCGAGCTCGACGCCGAGCGGGGCGCGTTCGTGCGGGCGACGCTCTGGGCGCGCAAGACCGCCCTGCTGCGCGCGATCGGGCACACCGACTTCATCGAGCCGTCACGGCTCGCGCTCTCGACCCCCGTCGCCGACGGCGGCCTCGGGCGCATCGAGCGGAGCGTTCCCGAGTTCGGCTCGTTCTGGCGCCGCGTCGTCTTCCACGACCTGCCCGTGCGCGGCCCGCGCGCGGCCTCCGTCGCCGTCATCGGCTGAGCGCGCGACCGCGCTCGACGCGAGCCCGTCGGCCTACAGTGGTCACGTGCGTTCAGTCATCATCCTCGGCTCCACCGGTTCGATCGGCACTCAGGCCCTCGACGTGATCCGCGCGAATCCGCGCCGCTTCGAGGTCGTCGGCCTCGCGGTCGGCTCGAATCGTGCGGCGCTCGAGGCGCAGGCGGCCGAGTTCGGCGTCGAACACACGGCCGTCGGCATCGACGAAGCCGTGCAGCTGGTTCGGGATGTCGATGCCGACGTCGTGCTGAACGGCATCACCGGGTCGGTGGGCCTCGGTCCGACGATCGCGACGCTCGAACGCGGCACGACGCTCGCCCTCGCGAACAAGGAGTCGCTCATCGTCGGCGGCGACCTCGTGACGCGCATCGCGAAGCCCGGCCAGATCGTGCCGGTCGACTCGGAGCACTCGGCGATCGCGCAGGCGCTGCGCTCGGGCACCGAAGACGAGGTGCGCCGACTCGTGCTGACGGCCTCCGGCGGACCGTTCCGCGGTCGCAAGCGCGAGGAACTCGTCGACGTCACGCCCGCGCAGGCGCTCGCGCACCCCACGTGGGACATGGGCCTGGTCGTCACGACGAACTCCGCGACGCTCGTGAACAAGGGCCTCGAGGTCATCGAGGCGCACCTGCTCTTCGACGTGCCCTACGACCGCATCGACGTGACCGTGCACCCGCAGTCGATCGTGCACTCGATGGTCGAGTTCGTCGACGGGTCGACGATCGCGCAGGCCTCGCCGCCCGACATGCGCCTGCCCATCTCGCTCGGCCTCGACTGGCCGAACCGGGTCGCCGCCGTCGGGCGTCCGCTCGACTGGACGGTCGCCTCGTCGTGGACCTTCGAGCCGCTCGACCACGCGGCCTTCCCCGCGATCGCGCTCGCGAAGCAGGTCGGTCGCGCCGGCGGCGACTACCCGGCCGTGTTCAACGCCGCGAACGAGGAGGCCGTCGCCGCATTCCACGCCGGGCGCATCGGATTCCTCGACATCGTCGACACCGTGCAGGCCGTCGTCGAGGCGCACGAGCCGCCGGAGCGCGAACTCACGCTGGCCTCGCTCGCCGAGTCGGAGCGGGCCGCGCGGGCCGCCGCGAACGCGCGCATCGCGAAGGCCTGAGCCGCGGCATCCGCCCCGCCCTTCGAGGTCGGCACGGGGCATAGGCCGCTCACAGCGGAGCGTCAGGCGACACCCTGCCTCGGGCAGTACGCTCGTCGGATGGAATCCGTGCTGCCGTTCATTCTCGGCGTGGTCGTCGTCGCACTCGGCCTCGCCGTCTCGATCGCGCTGCACGAGATCGGGCACCTCGTTCCGGCCAAGCTCTTCAAGGTCAAGGTCACGCAGTACATGATCGGCTTCGGGCCGACCGTCTGGTCTCGGCGTCGCGGCGAGACGGAGTACGGCGTCAAGGCGGTGCCGCTCGGCGGCTACATCTCGATGATCGGCATGTTCCCGCCCGCGAAGGGCGGCCAGGTTCACGCCGACTCCACCGGGTTCTTCAAGGGCCTCGCGCAGGACGCGCGCGACGCCAGCCAGGAGTCGATCACCCCGGGCGACGAGAAACGGGCGTTCTACCTGCTGCCCGTCTGGAAGCGCATCATCATCATGTTCGGCGGCCCGTTCATGAACCTCGTGCTCGCGGTCGTGCTCTTCGGCATCCTGATCATGGGCTTCGGCGTGCCGCAGGCCACGACCACGGTCGCCTCGGTCAACGAGTGCGTGCTACCCGCGACCAGCGCGCGGCAGACGTGCGGGGCCGACGACCCCGCGGCGCCCGGCGCCGAGGCGGGCATCAAGCCCGGCGACGTCATCGTCTCGATCGACGGCGAGTCGATCACCTCGTGGGAGCAGTCCACCGCGATCATCCGCTCGCACCCCGGCGACCCGCTCGCCGTGGTCGTCACGCGCGACGGCGCCGAACAGACCCTCACCATGACGCCCGCGCTCACCGAGCGCTACGTCATCGACCAGAACGGGCAGGTCGTCGAAGACGAGTCGGGCAAGCCGGTCACGACCGAGGTCGGCTTCGTCGGCATCGGCCCCACCAGCGCCCGGGTGCAGCAGCCCGCGACCGCCGTGCTGCCGACCGTCGGCCAGAACATCGCCGGAGTCGCCGGCATCGTCGTGAACCTTCCGCAGCGCATGGTCGACGTGGCCAACGCCGCGTTCGGCTCCGAGGAGCGCGACCCGAACGGGCCCATCAGCGTGGTCGGCGTCGGCCGGGTGGCCGGCGAGGTCGCCGCGTCCGACCAGATCGCCATGACCGACAAGGCCGCCGGACTCATCGGCATCCTCGGCTCCTTGAACATCGCGCTCTTCGTCTTCAACCTCATCCCGCTGCTGCCGCTCGACGGCGGGCACATCGCCGGCGCGCTGTGGGAGGCGATCCGCCGCGGTTGGGCGAAGCTCTTCCGGCGGCCCGACCCGGGGCCCGTCGACATGGCCAAGCTCATGCCCGTCACCCTCGCGGTCGTCGTCGTGCTCGGCGCCATGAGCGCGCTGCTCATCTACGCCGACCTCGTGAAGCCGGTGCAGCTGTTCTGATCGTGATGCCGCGCCCCGCCTCCGCCTCGTCCGTCGCCGCGACGGCCGCCCGGTACTCCCACGGGAGCAGCCGATGAGCCTCCGAGCGGAGGATTCGGCCGCGGAATCCGGTCGATACGATCAGGGGATGCCCGCTCCCCAAGGTCAGCACGCATGGGGCGGTCCGCCGTCGTGGGTGCTCGCATCCGGCGGCGAGCAGGGCGATCGGCGCTTCCGCCCCTCGGCACGGTTCCGGCTGCTCGCCCCGGTCGTGATCAGTCTGCTCGTGCAGGTGCCCGCTGCGATCGGCATCGCGATCGGCAGCCATGCCGGCTGGGGGCTCGGCGTGCTGCAGGTGCTGCTCGCCGCGGCCGGACCGCTCGCGCTGCTCATGGTGCGCCGACTGCCGGGGGTCACGGTCGCCGTCGTCACGGCGGCGGCGCTCGCCGAGCTCGTGCTCGTGCCGGTCGCCGGTCCGCCCTACCTCGCGCTCGCATTCGCCATCGTCATCGCCGTGGCGCGCGGCGCCGTGGTGTGGGCGGTCTCGTCGGTCGTCGTGGGGTGGGTCGCCGCCGTCGTGCTCGTGTCCCTCTGGGGTGCGCCGTGGCATCCGGTGCGCGTCGCCTTCACGACCCTCGCCCTCGCGGCCTGCTTCGGCATCGGCGCCGTCGTGCGCACGCGCGACGAACGCCTCCGCCGCTACCGCGCCGAGGCGCTGCGCCGACGGCAGACCGCCGAGGAGCGCGAACGCGTGCGCATCGCCCGCGAGCTGCACGACGTCATCGGGCACGCGCTCTCGCAGATCAACGTGCAGGCCAGCGTCGGCCTGCACCTCATGGACCGCGACGCCGAACAGGCGCGCACCGCGCTCGTCAACATCAAGGACACCTCCAAGACCGCCCTCGAGGAGGTGCGCAGCGTGCTCGGCGCGATCCGCAGCGACGCCGATGCGCCGCTCTCGCCGCAGGCCGAGCTCGCCGAACTGCCCCGGCTGCTCGCGGGCGTCACGACCGCGGAGTTCACGGCGACCCTCGACGACCGGCTCGGCGGCGACGCGCCAGGGCGCGCGGTGCAGTTCGCGGCGTACCGCATCGCGCAGGAGGCGCTCACGAACATCGTCCGCCACGCACGGGCGACGCGCGCGGTCGTGACGCTCGACCGCGTCGGCGACGTGCTGCGCCTCACGATCGACGACGACGGCAGCGGGCTGCCCGCGGCATCCGGTGAGGGCAGCGGCATCCTCGGCATGCGAGAACGTGCCGCGCTGCTCGGCGGGTCCGTGCAGGTGCTGCCGGCGCCGATGGCCGAAGACGACCCTGCGGAGCCGCGCGGCACCAGGGTCGAGGCGCGACTGCCGTGGAAGGCGACCCCGTGATCCGGGTCGCCCTGGCCGACGACCAGCTCCTCGTGCGGGCCGGCTTCCGGGCGTTGCTCGAGGCCGAGGAGGGCATCGAGGTCGTCGGCGAGGCGTCGACCGGCACCGGACTGCTCGAGGTCGTGCGGCGCACCCCGGTCGATGTCGTGCTCATGGACATCCGCATGCCCGACGGCGATGGGCTCTGGGCGACCGAGCAGATCGCCGCCGATCCGGCGCTCGCGGGTGTGCACGTCGTGATCGTGACGACCTTCGAGATGGACGAGTACGTGGCCCGCGCGGTGCGGGCGGGCGCGAGCGGGTTCCTCGTGAAGGACACCGAGCCGGTCGACCTGATCCGCGCCGTGCGCGTCGTCGCGAGCGGCGAGGCGCTGCTCTCGCCCGGCGTCACGAAGCGCCTGCTCGAACGCATGGCCACTGGCCTCCGCGATGCGCCCGACGCCGAGCGCCTCGCGGGGCTCACCGAGCGCGAGCGTGAGGTGCTGCGCCTCGTCGGGCTCGGGCTCACGAACGACGAGATCGCCGGCGAACTCGTGCTCTCGCCGCTCACGGCCAAGACCCACGTCTCGCGCATCATGGCCAAGCTGCACGCGCGCGACCGCGTGCACCTCGTGGTCACGGCGTACGAGTCGGGGCTCGTCGCGCCGGGCTGGCGGTAGCGCGCGGCTCCCGCATGCTCCCGGGGGAGCAGCCGAAGTGCCTCCCGCAGTCGGATTCGCGCGGCGCGCCCGATGACGAGACTCGGATCGACGGCCTGACCAGCAGGCCACGATCAAGGGATCACACCATGCTCACCACCCTCGCCACCGCAACCGTGGCCGCCCACGCCGGACCCTGGGCGGCCGGCTTCGGCTGGGTCTTCTTCCTCATCCCGCTGTTCTGGCTGCTCGTGGTCGGACTCATCATCTTCGGCGTGAGCCGCGGGCGCCGCCGGTACTGGGCCAACGGCAGCCCCGAGGGCTACGGGCCGCCGTGGGCGCGCACGGCCACCGCCGAGCAGACGCTCGGCCAGCGATTCGCGAACGGCGACATCGACGAGACCGAGTACCGCGCCCGCCTCGAGGTGCTGCGCGCGAACCGGCCGACCGCCTAGCTGCGCGAGCGGTCGCACACGCCAACCCGACCGAGCGGCCGCAGACGAGAGGGGCGGATGCCGCGGCATCCGCCCCTCTCGTTCTCAGGTCACTCGGCGAGCACCTCGTGCAGGGCCTCGGCCTGGTGCCGGTGCCCGATCGTCTCGAACGCGACCACCACGACGACCGGCGCGAACGCGGCGATCAGGATTCCGGCGGGCAGGCTCGCCCCGCCGGCGACCGCGAGCACGGCGACCGCGAGCACCGCGAGGCTGCCGGCGAAGACGACGAGGTGGAACGGGTCGGAACGTCGCAGCAGGTAGGCGTAGAGCAGGAACAGCATGGCGAGGAACACCGCGACCGGCACGGCGATCGTGAGCAGCGCCTCGACGTCGCCGATGTGCGCGTCGCCGGCGATCACGTTCGCGGCGACGTGCAGGCCGGCGCCGGTGGCCGCGAGCGACCCGAACACGATGAGGTGGCCGTATCCCCACACGTACGAGCGGGAGCGGAAGGCGGCGAGCAGCCGACCCGACGGCACCGTGAAGTAGCTCCACCACAGGCCGAACACGAGCAGCGTGCCGCCGAGGGCGACGCCGGCCGCCTCGGTCGACCAGCCCTGCTCCTGGACGACCGCCGAGATCGCGAGGATCGTGCCGAGCACGATCTCGCCGAGCGTGATGATGACGAGCAGGCTGTACCGCTCGGCGATGTGGTGCGGATGCCACGGCGTCTCGCCCCCGCGTCGCTCGGCGATCGGCGGCACGATCGTCTCGCAGACCCCGAGGACGAACATCAGGCCGAGCGCCATCACGAACGGCGGGTCGAGGAAGATCATCGCGATCCACGCCACCTGGATGATCCCGAGGCCGACCGCATAGCCGTGCGCCGTGCGCCGCGCCGACGGATCGTCGTGCGCGATGCGCAGCCACAGCGCGATCGTCGAGATCCGCATGACGACGTACCCGGCGATCACGACCGCGTTGTCGACGTGCTGGCCCTCGTCGATCGAGTGGAAGAAGTCGGGCAACCCGAGGGCCAGCACGAGCACGCCGAGCATCTGCACCATCGTCGCGATGCGCACGAAGACGCCGTCGTTGTCGTACGCGGAGGCGAGCCACGAGTAGTTGATCCACGCCCAGCAGATCGCGAACACGGCGAAGACGAAGGCGATCGCGGCCGTGCCGAAGTGCCCGATCTCGAGCAGGTGCGCGGCCTGGCTGCCCGCCTGGCTGAACGCCACGACGAAGGTGAGGTCGTAGAGCAGTTCGAGGGGCGTGGCCGCGCGGTGCGACTCGTCGGGATCTCGCCCGACCATGCGGCGCAGGCGGTGGTGGAGCGGAGGCTGGACGGTCGCACTCATGCCGTCATCGTGGCACGGTTCGCACCGTCGACGAGCGGATGCCGCGGCATCCGCCCGTCGAACGGGGCCGTCGCGTGGCATCCGCCCGTCGAGGTGGCGTGCGATCGGCGTCAGCGCGAGAGCAGGAGCGCCTCGCCCTGGCCGCCGCCGCCGCACAGGGCGACGGCCGCGCGCCCGCCGCCGCGACGCGAGAGCTCGAGCGCCGCGTGCAGGGCGAGGCGCGCGCCCGATGCGCCGATGGGGTGGCCGAGCGCGATGGCGCCGCCGTGCACGTTGACCTTCGCGGCGTCGAGGTCGAGGTCGCGGATCGACTGCAGCGAGACCGCGGCGAACGCCTCGTTGATCTCGACGAGGTCGAGGTCGGATGCCGCGAGTCCCTCGCGTTCGAGGGCGGCGGCGATCGCGTTCGAGGGCTGCGAGTGCAGCGAGTTGTCTGGGCCGGCGACCTGACCCGAGGCGCCGATGAGGGCGAGCCAGGGGAGTCCGCGGGACTCGGCCCACTCGCGGCTCGCGACGACCACCGCGGCCGCGCCGTCGGAGATCGGGGACGAGTTGCCCGCGGTGATCGTGCCGCCCTCGGCGAACGCGGGGCGCAGGCGGCCGAGCACCTCGGCCGTGGAGTCGGGGCGCACGCCCTCGTCGGCGGTGACGACGATCGGGTCGCCCTTGCGCTGCGGCACCTCGACCGGCACGATCTCGTCGTCGAACAGGCCGTCGGCCTGGGCGGCGCCGGCCCGCACGTGGGAGGCCGCGGCGATCTCGTCCTGCTCGGCGCGAGTGAGGCCGTACCGCCCGTTGAAGCGTTCGGTCGACGCGCCCATCGACTCGCGGTCGAAGGCGTCGGTGAGTCCGTCGTGCGCGGCGTGGTCGAGCATCTCGACGGCGCCGTACGCCCAGCCCTTGCGGGAGCCGGGCAGCAGCAGCGGCGCCTGCGTCATGGACTCCTGGCCTCCGGCGACGACGACGGACGCCTCGCCGAGGCGGATGAGCCGTGCGGCGTCGGTGATGGCCGCGAGGCCCGAGAGGCACACCTTGTTGATCGTGACCGCGGGGACGCGCCACGGGATGCCCGCGGCGACGGCCGTCTGCTTGGCGGGGTTCTGGCCCGCGGCGGCCTGGAGCACCTGGCCGAGGATCACCTGGTCGACGTCGTCGGGGGAGACGCCGGCCTTCGCGAGCGCGCCGCGGACCGCGACGGCGCCGAGTTCGACGGCGGAGCGGGTGCCGAGGTTGCCGCTCATGCGGCCGAACGGCGTGCGGGCTCCGGCGATGATGACGACATCGGTGGTGGGCATTCGGATGACTCCTTCGTCGGGGGTTGGCTGTGCGCTCCATCCATCCTACGATTCGGTTAGGGATCATTCACCGGATTGAGTCCGAAGTGCGGATCCCGTCTGCGTTCGACAGGGAGGTCGTGACATGACACTCGACAAGGTCGTCGGGTCAGCCGGCGAGGCAGTCGCCGACATCGCGTCGGGAGCGAGCCTCGCGGTGGGCGGATTCGGGCTCTGCGGCATCCCGATGGTGCTGATCGACGCGCTCCTCGCACGCGGGGTCGACGAGCTCAGCGTCGTGAGCAACAACTGCGGGGTCGACGACTGGGGTCTCGGCGTTCTCCTCGCCGCCCGTCGCATCCGCAAGATGACCTCGTCGTACGTCGGCGAGAACAAGGAGTTCGAGCGGCAGTACCTCTCGGGCGAGCTCGAACTCGAACTGACCCCGCAGGGCACCCTCGCCGAGAAGCTCCGCGCCGGCGGCAGCGGCATCGCCGCGTTCTTCACCCAGACCGGCGTGGGCACGCAGGTCGCCGAGGGCGGGCTTCCGCGCCTCTATGGCGCCGACGGGTCGATCGCGGTCGCGAGCCCCGCCAAGCCCGTGCAGACCTTCTCGTTCGGAGGCCGCGACCGCGACTTCGTGCTCGAGGAGGCGATCACCACCGACTTCGCGCTCGTGCACGCGCTCCGCGGCGACCGACACGGCAACCTCGTGTTCGACAAGTCGGCCCGCAACTTCTCGCCGCTCGCCGCGATGGCCGGCCGCATCTGCATCGCGCAGGTGGAGCACCTGGTCGAACCGGGCGACCTCGATCCCGATGCCGTGCACCTGCCGGGCGTCTTCGTCGACCGCATCGTCGTCGTGGGTCCCGACGTCGAGAAGCGCGTCGAACGCCGCACCGTGCGAGAGGAGGCCTGACATGGCGCTGACCAGGTTCGAGATGGCCGCCCGTGCCGCGCGAGAGCTCGCCGACGGCTCGTACGTGAACCTCGGCATCGGCCTGCCGACCCTCGTGCCGAACTTCGTGCCCGAGGGCGTGACGGTCGTGCTGCAGTCCGAGAACGGGATCCTCGGCGTCGGGCCGTACCCGCGCGAGTCCGAAGTCGACCCCGACCTCATCAACGCGGGCAAGGAGACCGTGACGGTGCTGCCGGGCGCCGCCTACTTCGACTCCGCCACGAGCTTCGGCATGATCCGCGGCGGCAAGATCGACGCCGCGATCCTCGGGGCCATGCAGGTCTCCGCCGGCGGCGACCTCGCCAATTGGATGATCCCCGGCAAGATGGTCAAGGGCCCGGGAGGCGCCATGGACCTCGTGCACGGGGCCCGCCGCGTGATCGTGCTCATGGAGCACGTCGCGAAGGACGCCTCGCCGAAGATCGTCGACGCGTGCTCGCTGCCGCTCACCGGCCGGGGCGTCGTCGACCGGATCATCACGGATCTCGCCGTCATCGATGTGACGCCCGACGGACTCGTGCTCGTCGAGTGCGCGCCGGGGGTGAGCGTCGAGGAGGTCGTGGCCGCCACCGAGCCGCCGCTCGACACCTCGAGGGCCGCCTGAGCGGATGCTGAGGCATCCGTTCGATGGAGGCGCCGTGCCCACCGGCCGGAACTAGACTTGCCTCGTGCCTGCAGTCAATCTCGGAATGCCGAAAGTCCCCGAAGTCCTGGCCCCGCGACGCAAGTCCCGCCAGATCAAGGTGGGCAAGGTGCTCGTCGGCGGCGACGCCCAGGTGTCGGTGCAGTCGATGACGACCACGCCCACCACGAACATCAACGCGACGCTGCAGCAGATCGCCGAGCTCACGGCGTCCGGCTGTGACATCGTGCGCGTCGCCGTGCCGAGCCGCGACGACGCCGAGGCGCTGCCGATCATCGCCAAGAAGAGCCAGATCCCGGTCATCGCCGACATCCACTTCCAGCCGAACTACGTGTTCCAGGCGATCGACGCCGGCTGCGCGGCGGTGCGCGTCAACCCGGGCAACATCCGCAAGTTCGACGACAAGGTCGGCGAGATCGCGGCGGCCGCGAAGGCCGCGGGCGTGAGCCTGCGCATCGGCGTGAACGCGGGGTCGCTCGACCCGCGCCTGCTCGAGAAGTACGGCAAGGCGACGCCCGAGGCGCTCGTCGAGTCGGCCGTCTGGGAGGCGTCGCTCTTCGAGGAGCACGACTTCCACGACTTCAAGATCTCGGTCAAGCACAACGACCCGATCGTCATGGTCAAGGCCTACCGGCTGCTCGCCGAACGCGGTGACTGGCCGCTGCACCTCGGCGTCACCGAGGCCGGCCCCGAGTTCCAGGGCACGATCAAGTCGGCGACGGCGTTCGGCATCCTGCTCGGCGAGGGCATCGGCGACACGATCCGCGTCTCGCTCTCGGCGCCCCCGGCGCAGGAGGTGAAGGTGGGGCTGCAGATCCTGCAGTCGCTGAACCTCCGCGAGCGCAAGCTCGAGATCGTCTCGTGCCCGTCGTGCGGTCGCGCGCAGGTCGACGTCTACAAGCTCGCGAACGACGTGACCGACGGACTCGAGGGCATGACCGTGCCGCTCCGCGTCGCTGTCATGGGCTGCGTCGTCAACGGCCCGGGCGAGGCTCGCGAGGCCGATCTCGGCGTGGCGTCCGGCAACGGCAAGGGCCAGATCTTCGTCAAGGGCGAGGTCATCAAGACCGTGCCCGAGTCCGAGATCGTCGCGACGCTCATCGAAGAGGCCAACCGCATCGCCGACGAGATGGGTGCGGATGCCCCGGTCGGCAGCCCGCAGGTGCTGACCCCGTAGCGGTCGGCGAGTCGCCTCGGTCCGCGTCAGCGCGGGTGGACCAGTGCGCGCAGGCGCGGTGAGTCCGGCGCGAGGGCGTATGCGACGGTCACGGCCGACCGGATCGCGCTCTCGTGCGAGTCGACATCGTGCATGTACAGCCCAGCGAGCCACAGGCCGTGCTGCCCGTTGAGGCCCTTCAGAGTCGCCTGCGCGTCGAAGTACTCGGGGGTGATGCAGCCGTGCTCGTAGGTTGCGAGCGCGAACAGCGGTTCGGGCAACTCGTCGTCGTGCGTGATCCAGCTCTTGAACACGGGTTCGTCTCGGCGCGGGTTCCAGGCGCTGAGTGAGCTGTGGGTGCCGTCCCACCTCGCGTTCACGACCGACCAGGATGCCTCGTCGCGCGGCATGAGCCTGCGGTCGCCGTGGATCGCGATGCGCGTCTCGAACGTGCGGAACCGACCGAGGTGCTCGCGCATGTGCTCGAGCCCCGGGACGCCGTCGATGAGCTCGCCGGCCAGCCGGGCGTTGCACGCGAGCACGACGCGATCGAACTCCTCGTGCGCGCCGTCGGACGTCTCGACGAGGAAACCCTCGCCCGCGCGGGAGAGGCGCGTGACCGCGGCATCCGTTCGCACCCGGGTGCGTTCGAGCGACGCGACGAGTGCGTCGACGTAGACCCGCAGGCCGCCGGGGATCTCGCTCTGCACGGGCGATCGGAGTCCGCCGTCGGCATTGACGCCCAGGTAGTAGAGGGCGTTGTACGCGGCGAACCCGAGGAACTCGTCGCGTTCGACGCACCAGAACGAGAGCAGGAGCGGAACGAGCACGTCGTCGGCGAACGACTTCGGCAGCCGGCACTGCTCGAGGTACTCGGCGACCGTGATCGACGTGTCGCGACGAGCGAGGAACGGTGGGATGCCGGTGAGGAACCTCCGGAATCGCAGGAGCGTGCCGAGCGATGCGGGGGCGAGCGAAGGCCACGCGATGCGTCCGCCGCGGATGGGCGGCATCGCGAGCGACCGGCCCGACGTGGTGTCGGCGACGGTGATGGTCGCCGGATACGACTCGCGGGCCACGCCGAGCGCGTCGAGCAGCCGGTTGAACGTCGCGTAGGCGGGGCCGGGGGAGAAGAACTGGAAGCCCGCGTCGACCTGGATGTGCTGCCCGTCGACCTCGACCGTGCGGGTGTCGGCGTGGCCGCCGAGCCGGCTGTCGCGCTCGAAGAGCGTGACGTCGTGGTGGCCGTCGAGCAACCAGGCGCTCGTCAGTCCCGCGGCGCCGCCGCCCACGACGGCGATGCTCATCGACCGTTCCGTCCGAGGGGAGGCTGCACGCGCTCACGATAGCGCGCCGTGCGGTCGCACGAGGCGCCACGGAACGGCCGAGGTTGACAGGGACGCAATAACGATATATCGTTGACGCATCACAGAACTTCTGTGAGTCATCTTTCAAACCGAACGAAAGGATGTGTGCGCATGACTCGCGAACACTTCATCGAATCAGATCACCGAGGCTTCGGCCGTCGACACGACCGGATGTCCCACCACGACCACCAGCGCGGCGAGGGCCGCTTCCACCACGACCCCGCCTTCGGCCGCCCGCACCACGGGCCGGGCGCGTGGGGCGACCCCGCCTTCCCCGGCGGCCCCGGCTTCGGCCCGGGCTTCGGCGGACGCGGCGGCCGTCGCCGCTCCAAGGGCGACGTGCGCGCAGCGATCCTCTCGCTGCTCGCCGAGAGCCCGAGCAACGGCTACGCCATCATCAAGGCCGTCGCCGAGAAGACCGAGGGCGCCTGGCGCCCGAGCCCCGGCTCGGTCTACCCGACGCTGCAGCAGCTCGTCGACGAGGATCTCATCGTCGCCGTCGGCGAGGGCCGCAAGACCGAGTTCCAGTTGACCGACGAAGGCCGCGCGTACATCGCCGAGCACGAGGACGAGATCGCCGGCGCTTGGGCCTCCGTGCCCAAGCCCAGCGAGTCCTCGACCGAGCTCTTCCAGGCGCTCGGCAAGCTCATGGGCGTCGCCGGTCAGTTCCGTCACGGAGCGACCGACGAGCAGCGCGCGGCCGCCGCGGCGAAGGTCGACGAGGCGCGCAAGGCGCTCTACCTCATCCTCGCCGAGTGATCCGGCTCGCCGGTGCGGAGCGATCCGCACCGGGAGCGTCATCGAGGGCACCCGACGGCACGACGCCGACGGGTGCCCTTCGTCGTGTCCGGCGAAACGTGCGCCGGATGGCGCGTCCCGATCAGGGGAGACCCTGACGAAGTCCCTCGAGCCCGCTCCTAACGTGACGACCGTCCGGTATCCACCCGCGGACCGGACGACCGAGACCCGCTCCCCACGGGCCCCACGAACGGAGCGAACATGTCCACCCAGCTGTCCCCGCGAGCCCGCTTCGGGCTCGTCACCGGCGCCGTCGCGACCATGACGGCCCTCGCCTTCGCGCTGGCCCCGCTGCCGGCGCTCGCCGACGACGCGGTTCCGGATCCGCCGCCCGCCGCCGCGGCCGAGTCCACCGAGGCTCCGGATGCCGCGGCCATCGTCGTGCCCGAGCCGGCGCCCGCCGAGGAGCCGGCCGACGCGGCAGCTCCCGAGCCGGCCGCCCCCGAGGCCGCAGCCCCCGACGCAGCCGTGATCGAGGCCCCGCCGGCAGTGACGCCCGCGGTCGAAGCGCCCGCCGAGGCGCCCGCGGATGCACCCGCAGGTACGTCGGCCGACGTGCCGGCCGACGCACCGGCCGGAGACTCGTCGACCGCAGGCGTGCCCGAGGTCGTCGTCGCGGCTCCCGAGACCACCGTCGAGGAGACCCTCGCCGAAGCGGTCGAGGAGCCCACCGTCACGCTGTTCGCCGCGGCGGCCGCCGGACCGGTCGTGGCCGCACTGCCGGTCCCCGGCAGCCCGTGCTACCCGGCCGTCTGCATCACGAACGGCACGATCCTGCTGGCGGTGAACCCGACCGGCGAGCTCAACACCTCGGACGCGACGGGTTCGGCCGCCGGACCCGGCGACGCCGGGCTCGCCTACCTGCCCACGGGCAACGACTCGACCTCGCCGGGCTGCCTGTGCGAGGGTTGGGGCGTCGGCGATCCCGCCTCGGGGGTCTGGGGCGGAGCCGATCTCGACACCGAAGGCCCGGGCGGCACGAACCTCGAGGTGGAGTCCTTCGAGTTCACGGGCTCGACGGCGACCTCGGTCGTCGTGGTGCGCGACGCCGCGAGCGCGCCCGTGTTCCGCGTGACCCACCAGTACATCCCCTCGCCCGCGACGCCGAACCTCTACCAGGTGAACGTCATCATCGAGAACATCTCGGGGGCCACCATCGCCACGGTGCAGTACCGGCGGCTGATGGACTGGGACATCGAGCCGACCGCCTTCAGCGAGTTCGTCACGATCCAGGGCGGCTCGGCGACCGCGCTGTTCTACACGAGCGACGACGGCTTCGCGAGCCCGAACCCGCTGTCGGGCCCGTCGAGCATCATCTTCGAGGGCAACGGCGTCGACCAGGGCCCGGGCGACATCGGGGCGCTGTTCGACTTCCGGTTCGGCGCGCTCGCGCCGGGGGCCTCGCACTCGTTCGTGACGTTCTACGGAGCGGCCGCGACCGAGGCCGAGGCGAACGCCGCGCTCGGCGCGGTCGGGGCGGAGGCGTACTCGTACGGCCAGAGTTCGCTCGATCCCGCGACCGGCACGCCGAACACGTTCATCTTCGCGTTCGGCAACATCGGCGGTGCTCCGCTGTTCTCGCCGTCGGGTGCGCCCCTCCAACCGGCGCCCGCCGTGGCTCCGGTTGCCGCCGCTCCGGTCGCCGCCGTGGCTGCGCACGACGTGACCGAGCTCGAGGACGTCACGCCGAGCCTCGCCTCGACGGGCACCGAGCTCGCGCTGCCCGGCCTGCTCGCGCTGGCCGCGCTCCTGCTCGGCGGCATCGCCGTCGCGGCCGGAGCGGTGGCGCGGCGCCGCAGCGCCTGATCCGACACCGGGAGCGGGCGGGGCCGAGCGCCTCGCCCGCTCCTCGTACGTCCGCCCCGACGTCAGGACGCCTCACGAACACCGGTTTCGATGGCGACATCCGACGCTCACTAGAATCGTCGGGTGCCCACACGCCTCACCAACTACTTCCTCCGCACGCTCCGCGAAGACCCCGCCGACGCCGAGGTGGCCAGCCACCGCCTGCTCGTGCGCGCGGGGTACATCCGCCGTCAGGCCCCGGGCGTGTTCGCCTGGCTGCCGCTGGGCCTCCGCGTCAAGGCCAAGATCGAAGCGATCATCCGCGACGAGATGACGAACGCGGGCGCGCACGAGGTGCACTTCCCGGCGCTCCTGCCGCGCGAGCCTTACGAGGCCTCCGGACGATGGGAGACCTACGGCGACGGAATCTTCCGCCTGCACGACCGCAAGGGCGCCGACTACCTGCTCGCACCCACGCACGAAGAGGTCTTCACGCTGCTCGTGAAGGACCTCTACAACTCCTACAAGGACCTGCCGCTCTCGATCTACCAGATCCAGGACAAGTACCGCGACGAGGCCCGCCCCCGCGCCGGCCTCCTGCGCGGCCGCGAGTTCACCATGAAGGACGCCTACTCGTTCGACATCTCCGACGAGGGCCTCGAGGTGAGCTACCAGGCCCAGCGCGACGCCTACGAGCGCATCTTCACCCGCCTGGGCCTCGAATACGTCATCGTCAACGCCGACAACGGGCTCATGGGCGGCGCGCGCAGCGAGGAGTTCCTGCACCCGACTCCGGTCGGTGAAGACACCTTCGTGCGCTCCGATGGCGGCTTCGCGGCCAACGTCGAGGCCTTCACGACGGTCGTTCCCGAGCCGACTCCGATCGACGGCCTGCCCGCGGCAGAGGTGTTCGACTCGCCGAACACGCCGACGATCGCCACGCTCGTCGACCTCGCCAACGCCAACCACCCCCGCCCTGACGGGCGCGAGTGGACCGCGGCCGACACGCTGAAGAACGTCGTGCTCGCGCTGACGCACCTCGACGGCACCCGCGAGATCGTCGTCGTCGGCCTGCCCGGCGACCGCGAAGTCGAGATGAAGCGCGTCGAGGTAGCGTTCGCCCCTGCCGAGGTCGAGCCCGCCACCGAGGCGGACTTCGCGAAGCACCCCGGCCTCGTCAAGGGGTACATCGGTCCGTGGTCGCCC
Organism: Agromyces aureus; assembly: GCF_001660485.1. GTDB lineage: Bacteria > Actinomycetota > Actinomycetes > Actinomycetales > Microbacteriaceae > Agromyces > Agromyces aureus. Next base: position 2,963,146 of record NZ_CP013979.1, on the reverse strand, counting down.
GAGGGCGCCGTGCTCGGCGAGACGTCGGCCACCGGCATCCGCTTCCTGGTCGACCCGCGCATCGTCGACGGCACCGAGTGGATCACGGGCGCCAACCTCGACCAGAAGCACGTCTTCGGCCTCGTCGCCGGCCGCGACTTCGTCGCCGACGGCACCGTCGAGGCGTCGAACGTGCGCGCCGGCGACCCCGCGCCCGACGGCTCCGGCCCGGTCGAGCTCGCGCGCGGCATGGAGATCGGCCACGTCTTCCAGCTCGGGCGCTTCTTCGCCGAGGTGCTGGGCCTCAAGGTGCTCGACGAGAACGGCAAGCTCGCGACCGTCACCATGGGCTCGTACGGCATCGGCGTCACGCGCATCCTCGCGATCATCGCCGAGGGCAACAACGACGAGAAGGGTCTCGTCTGGCCCGAGTCGATCGCGCCGTTCGACGTGCACGTGGTCGCGACCGGCCGAGACGCCGTCGCCTTCGAGCTCGCCGAGCGACTCGCCGCCGAACTCGAACGCGCACGCCTCGACGTGCTCTACGACGACCGCCCCAAGGTCTCGCCCGGCGTGAAGTTCGGCGACGCCGAGCTCATCGGCGTTCCGCGCATCCTCATCGTCGGGCGCGGCGCGGCCGACGGCGAGGTCGAGCTCTGGAACCGCCGCACGGGCGAGCGACAGACGCTCTCCGCAGCCGACGCGGTCGCCGCGCTCACCGCCTGACGCACCGGCGGCGGCCGACCATGGTGGGCCGCCGCCGGGAGGAGCGCGGGTGAGGCCCGCGGTCACACCTTGGCGTAGCGCGCCCGCGCGAAGCAGTAGATGCCGTAGACGATGAGCCCCGCCCCGACGAGCCAGAGGATCACCTGGCCGAAGGGGAGCGCGGCCAGGCTCTTGAGCGCGGCGTCGAGGCCGCCGGCCTTCTCGGGATCGTGCGTGAACGCGGCGACCACGAACAGTACGCCCACCACACCGAGCACGATGCCCTTTGCGAGGTACCCGACGATGCCGAGCGTGCGGATGCCGCGGCCGACCGCGCCCGCCGGAAGCGACAGGTGCTTCTCGAAGCTCCGGCGAGCGCCGCTCACGATGAAGCCGACGCCGATGCCGACGACCACGAGGCCGACGAGCACGAGCAGGAACACTCCCCCGGGCGTGGCGAGCAGCGCGGCGCTCAGCGAGGTCGACGATTCGGAGGAGTCGGAGCTGCCGCCGAGGGCGTACACGAGCCCGGTCGTACCCGTCGCGAAGTAGGCCAGCGCGGTGCCGACGTCCTTGACGCGCTTGCCCCACTTCTTCTTCGTGTCCGGTTCCTGCTCGAGGAAGGCCCCGGCCACCTGCCAGACGCCGAGCGCGGTGAGGCCGAGGACGATCGCCCAGAGCACGACCGTGCCGAACGGCACCCGCGCGATCTGCTGCATGGCGCCGCCCTGATCTGCTTCGCCGCCGCCGGCGCCGACCGCCACCGACACGGCGATCGCACCGATCACGATGTGCACGACGCCGAGCACGGCGTAGCCCGCTCGGGCGAGGGTGCGGAAGGTCTTGGAGCGCTGGGCGGCGCTCGCGGTCGACTTCAGGGTGTCGGGGGTCATCGGCACAGCGTATCCACGGCGCGCCCCGCGCTCGGCCCCTTGCGCGGACCCCGCGGGTGAGGGTATCGGGAGCCTCGCCGAGGATCTCGTCGGCGGTCGTGAGGCGGAGGGTCGTCGCCGCCGGCGTGCAGGATCCCGTCTCGCGGAACGCCCGACATCCGCTAATCTAGAGAGTCGCCCGCAGGTGGGAGCGGCACTGAGAGCTGAATAGAGGAGGCCGGCCATGGATATCGACCTCAGCGTGCTTCGCATGATGGAGCGCGAGAAGGAGATCCCCTTCGATGAACTGGTGCAGATCATCGAGCAGGCCATTCTCATGGCCTACCTGAAGCACACGCACCCCGACCAGCACGGCCACGCGAACCCCGACGGGGCGCGGGCCGAGCTCGACCGCAAGACCGGTCACGTCTCGGTCTTCGTGCCCGAGCTCGACGAAGAGGGCAACGTCATCGGCGAGGCCGAAGACAGCCCGAGCGACTTCGGGCGGATCGCGGCCTTCGCCGCGAAGCAGGTCATCAACCAGCGTCTGCGCGACCTGGCCGACGACGCGGTGCTCGGCGAGTTCCGCGGCCGCGAGGGCGACATCGTCGCCGGGGTGATCCAGCAGGGCCCGAATCCCCGCATGATCCACATCGACCTCGGCTCCGTCGAGGCCATCCTGCCCCCCGAGGAACAGGTCCCCGGCGAGGAGTACCCGCACGGCCAGCGCATCCGCGTCTACGTCACGAGTGTCGCGAAGGGCGCCAAGGGCCCCTCGATCACCGTGTCGCGCACGCACCCCGCGCTCGTGCGCAAGCTCTTCGCCCTCGAGGTGCCCGAGATCGCGAACGGCGTCGTCGAGATCGTCTCGCTGGCCCGCGAGGCGGGCCACCGCACCAAGATCGCGGTTCGCGCGAACCAGCCCGGCATCAACGCCAAGGGTGCGGCCATCGGCGAGCTCGGGCAGCGCGTCCGCGCCGTCACGGCGGAGCTCGGCGCCGAGAAGATCGACATCGTCGACTACTCCGACGACCTCGCCACGTTCGTCGCGAGCGCCCTTTCGCCCGCGAAGGTGACGAGCGCGTTCGTCATCGACGAGTCGACTCGAGCCGTCCGCGCGCTCGTGCCCGACTACCAGCTCTCGCTCGCGATCGGCAAGGAGGGCCAGAACGCCCGCCTCGCCGCCAAGCTCACGGGCGCGAAGATCGACATCCAGCCCGATTCGGTCCTCGAGTCGAACTGAGTCGGTCGAGTCGAGTCGAGCCGGTCGGATCGCGCCAGGTCTGGGCGTCGATGGGCGCCCAGCCCCGGAGGTGTAGGATGGAACCCGTCAGAACGTGCATCGGATGCCGTTCGCGCGCTCCACGATCCTCGCTTCTGAGGGTCGTCTCCCAAAACTCGTTGGTCCTGGCCGATACCTCGGCCGTGCTTCCGGGCAGAGGTGCGTGGCTGCATCCGACACTCGAGTGCTACCGCCTCGCCGTTCGGAAGCGCGCCTTCGGGCGGGCACTCCGCATTCGCGGCGAAGTGGACACCGGCAACGTAGAGAACAGGCTGAACACAAGTGATGACCAATGAGTAACAACTCATGAGTGGCTCGAAATGAGCCCCGTCCGCCATTGATGGTTCGCCCCTGTCCGGGGTCGGACCCGGAACAGGAGAGAAGTGGCTGCCAAACCACGCGTACACGAGATCGCATCCGAACTCGGTGTCGACAGCAAGATCGCCCTTGAGAAGCTCAAGGAGATGGGCGAGTACGTCAAGGGACCCTCGTCGTCCATCGAACCGCCCGTCGCGCGCCGCCTGAAGGCCGCGCTCGAAGCAGCAGGCGCTGCGGCCAAGGACGCCGCACCCGCCGCCGCTGCCCCCGCAGCACCCGCACGTCCGTCGGCGGCGAAGCCGGGCATCAAGCCCGGCCCCAAGCCGGCGCCCAAGCCCGTCGCCGCACCCGAGGCTCCGGCCGAGGCCCCTGCCGCCGCGGCACCCGCCGACGTGCCGCTGACCGTGGCCGAGCGCCAGGCCCAGGCCGAAGAGCGTGCGGCGCAGGCCGCAGCCGAGAAGGCTGCAGCCGCAGAGGCCCCCGCGGCCGCCGCGACCGAGACCCCGACCGACGAGGCCAAGCCCGGCTCCGCGCCGAAGCCCGGTGGGGCTGCGCCTCGTCCCGGTGCTCCGCGTCCCGGTGCTCCCGCGTCGCGCCCGGGCAACAACCCGTTCGCCAGCGCGCAGGGCATGGGCCAGAAGCCCGCGATCCCGCGTCCGGGCAACAACCCGTTCGCCAGCGCGCAGGGCATGGGCCAGCGCCCGAGCCCCGGCAACATCCCGCGCCCGCAGGCACCCCGTCCGGGCTCGCCCCGTCCGGGTGCTCCGCGCCCGGCCGGTGCAGGCGGTCGCCCCGGCGGCGGCTTCCAGCGCCCCGGCGGCGCAGGTGCCGGTGCCGGTGCACGTCCCGGTGGCGGCGGCGGTTTCCAGCGCCCCGGCGGTGGAGCTCCCGGTGCCGGTGGCGGCTTCGCGCCGCGCCCAGCAGGCGGTGGCGGCGGCCGTGGCCGTGGCCCCGGCGGCGGCACGGCAGGTGCCTTCGGCCGCGGTGGCGGCAAGAGCAAGTCGCGCAAGTCGAAGCGCACGAAGCGGGCCGAATTCGAGATGCGGGAGGCCCCGTCGCTCGGCGGCGTCAGCGTTCCTCGCGGAGACGGCACCACCGTCATCCGTCTGCGTCGCGGCTCGTCGATCTCGGACTTCGCCGACAAGATCGACGCGAACCCCGGTTCGCTCGTCACGGTGCTGTTCCACCTCGGTGAGATGGCCACGGCGACCGAGTCGCTCGACGAGGCCACCTTCGAGGTGCTCGGCGCCGAGCTCGGCTACAAGATCCAGGTCGTCTCGCCCGAAGACGAGGACAAGGAGCTCCTCGAGGGCTTCGACATCGACCTCGACGGCGAACTCGACGACGAGGGCGACGACGTCCTCGAGCAGCGTCCGCCCGTCGTGACCGTCATGGGTCACGTCGACCACGGTAAGACACGACTGCTCGACGCGATCCGCAACGCCAACGTCGTCGCAGGCGAGGCCGGCGGCATCACGCAGCACATCGGTGCCTACCAGGTGCACACCCAGCACGAGGGCATCGACCGCGCGATCACCTTCATCGACACCCCGGGCCACGAGGCGTTCACCGCCATGCGTGCCCGTGGTGCGCAGGTGACCGACATCGCGATCCTCGTGGTCGCGGCCGACGACGGCATCATGCCCCAGACGATCGAGGCGCTGAACCACGCGCAGTCGGCCAACGTGCCGATCGTGGTCGCGGTGAACAAGATCGACAAGGAAGACGCCAACCCGGCCAAGGTGCGCCAGCAGCTCACCGAGTTCGGCCTCGTCGCCGAGGAGTACGGCGGAGACGTCATGTTCGTCGACGTCTCGGCTCGCAACGACATCGGCATCCAGGACCTGCTCGACGCAGTGCTCCTCACCGCCGATGCCGGCCTCGACCTGCGTGCGAACCCGAACAAGGACGCCCGCGGTGTCGCGATCGAAGCGAAGCTCGACAAGGGCCGCGGTGCCGTCGCGACCGTGCTCATCCAGTCCGGAACGCTGCGCGTCGGTGACGCGATCGTCGCTGGCACGGCCTACGGCCGCGTCCGTGCGATGGCCGACGAGAACGGCGACCCCGTGCTCGCCGCGACCCCGTCGCGCCCGGTCCAGGTGCAGGGCCTCTCGAGCGTCCCGCGCGCCGGCGACACCTTCCTCGTCACCGAGGAGGACCGCACCGCGCGTCAGATCGCCGAGAAGCGCGAAGCCGCCGAGCGCAACGCCCAGCTGGCCAAGGCCCGCAAGCGCATCTCGCTCGAGGACTTCACCCGTGCACTCGAAGAGGGCAAGGTCGAATCGCTCAACCTCATCATCAAGGGTGACGTCTCGGGTGCCGTCGAGGCGCTCGAGGAGTCGCTCCTCAAGATCGAGGTCGACGACTCGGTGCAGCTGCGCATCCTCCACCGCGGTGTGGGTGCGATCACCGAGAGCGACGTCAACCTCGCGACGATCGACAACGCGATCATCGTGGGCTTCAACGTGCGTCCCGACACGAAGGCGCGCGAGCGCGCCGCTCGCGAGGGCGTCGACATCCGCTTCTACTCGGTCATCTACAACGCGATCGACGAGATCGAGGACTCGCTCAAGGGCATGCTCAAGCCCGAGTTCGAAGAGGTCCAGTCGGGTGTCGCCGAGATCCGCGAGGTGTTCCGCTCCTCGAAGTTCGGCAACATCGCGGGTGTCATCGTGCGGTCGGGAACGATCACGCGAAACGCCAAGGCACGCGTCATCCGCGATGGCGTCGTCGTCGGCGACAACCTCGCGATCGAGTCGCTGCGTCGCTTCAAGGACGACGTCACCGAGGTGCGCACGGACTACGAAGCCGGTATCGGCCTCGGCAAGTTCAACGACATCCAGGTGGGCGACGAGATCGAGACCACCGAGATGCGCGAGAAGCCTCGCGCATAGTCGAGACGGTCGGGGCGGCGCGAGCCGCCCCGATCCCGTCCCGGAAGGAGACACAGCATGGCTGATCCCGCACGCGCCCGCAAGATGGCGGACCGCATCAAGGAGATCGTCGCCCGACGGCTCGACAAGGGCCTCCGCGACCCGCGACTCGGTTTCGTCACGATCACGGACGTCCGCGTCACGGGCGACCTCCAGCACGCGAGCATCTTCTACACGGTGTACGGCACCGACGAGGAGCGCAGCGACTCGGCCCTCGCGCTGAAGGCCGCCACCGGCATGCTGCGCACCGAGGTCGGTCGCAACATCACGGCGCGGCTCACGCCGTCGCTCGAGTTCATCCTCGACGCGATCCCCGAGAACGCCGACCACATCGCCGCGCTCCTGCGCGAGGCCCGCGAACGCGACGCCGAGACCGAGGCGGCGGCGAGCGCGGCCGAGTACGCCGGCGACGCCGACCCGTACGTGAAGCCGCGCGATTTCGAAGAAGACGAGTCGGAAGACGACGAGTCCGAGGCCGACGAGTCCAAGCGGGCGTAGATTCGCTGAACGATATGGAAGGCACGCCCGTCAGGGCGTGCCTTCCGTCGTCGGTGCCCGCTTCGCGACGGCTCTCGTGCCGGAGTCGCGCACGCGGAGCCTCGCCCGCATCGCACTCACGCGTCGGGGAGCGTGAAGCCGTCGTCATCGGGCACGGCGAGCCCGTCGGCAACGAGCGTGTCGATGGCGCGATCGAGCTTCGCCTGGTCGGCCCAGATCGGCGCGAGCTCGGCACGGGCCACCGGACGGTGCGCGGCACGGAGTTCGCGCATCACGAGCCCACGCACCTGCCGGTCGGAGCCCTCGAAGCGGGCCTGCTTCGCCGTGCGCGGTCCGTCGTACTCGGGGCTGCCGGCGAGCCGCCAGGCGCACCGGTCCGCGATCGGGCACGACTCGCACCTCGGCGAGCGGGCGGTGCACACGGTGGCCCCGAGCTCCATCGCGGCCGCGTTGAACACGCGCGCCGCGGCATCCGACTCCGGGAGCAGCGCATCCATCGCCGCGAGATCGCGGGCGGTCGAAGGCGGACCGGGATGGCCCTGCCCCAGCACGGCACGGGCGATGACCCGTCGGGTGTTCGTGTCGACGACCGGATGCCGCGCGCCGAACGCGAACGCCGCCACCGCGCGTGCGGTGTACGGCCCGACACCGGGCAGGGCGAGCAGGTCGTCGAGCTCGCGCGGCACCTCGCCGCCGTGCCGCTCGACCATCGCGGTCGCGGCCCGGTGCAGCCACAGGGCTCGGCGCGGGTAGCCGAGCCGGTCCCAGGCGCGCACCGCCTCGGACGGGGGAGCGGCCGCCATCGCGGCGGGCGTCGGCCAGCGCTCGATCCATGCCTCCCATCGGGGGACCACACGCGAGACCTGGGTCTGCTGCAGCATGAACTCGCTCACCATCACGGCCCACGGCGACACGTCGGCCGCACGCCACGGCAGCGGGCGCGCGGCATCCGCGAACCAGTCGTTGACGGCCTCGGCGAGGTCGGGCGATGCAGCGGGCATCCTCCCAGCCTAGGCACCCGAACGGATGCCCCGGCCACCGTCGCTGACTAGCATTGGCCCCATGCAACTGGTGACGACGCCGCGAGTGACGTTCCTACGGCAGCTCTCCGACGAGATCCTGCGGCACTCCGGGCGCGGGCGCATGATCGTGGCGATCGACGGCCCGGTGCGCAGCGGCAAGACCCGGTTCGGCGACGACCTCGCCGACGTGATCCGCGAGCGCGGTCACCGCGTGTTCCGCGCCAGCATGGAAGGCTTCCACCGCTCGCGGGCTGCGCAGGACGTGTTCGGCGACGACACCCCCGAACGCTACTTCCGGTACGGGTTCGACGAGTCGGCGTTGCGCCGAGTGCTCGTGGAGCCGTTCCGCATGGGCGGGTCGACGGCGTTCGTCACGGCCGTGCTCGACCCCGCCCGCGACGCCTGGGTCGAACCGAAGTGGATCACCGGCCCCGCCGACGCCATCCTCGTGCTCGACGGCCGGTTCGTGATGCGCCCGCGACTCGCCGAACTCTGGGACGTGCCGATCGTGCTCGACGGCGAACCGGTGGACCCGGCCGACGTGCTCGCCTACGCCGAGGCGGATCCGCGCCTCGGCGATGCCGTCGTCGTCGACGACCGCGACGCCGCGCACCCGAGCCTCGTCGTCGGCTGAAACGGCTGATCAGGCGGCATCCGATCGGCCTCGTCGGGGTGCTGCGCCGCGCGTTCCCCCGCTGTGCGCGAGCTTGGCCCCACTTTGCGGGGGAAATCGTCGAATCCGACCGCGGATCGGTGGACGCGACCTGTCGCGAGCCGCCATACTGAAGGTTCACAGCCCTTGCCCCCGGCTGTGCGATCCCTCACGCACCACCCGAAGACCCGAACACCCGTGTGCGCCTGCCCAAGGCTCCACGGTCCACGCCGTGCTGTCGCGCGCGCACTCGGCCTTCGCCAGGGTTCGCAAACGCCGGTTCGATCGATGGAGAACCCGAATGCCCAACCCCAGCGGTTCGGTACGCGGTGCCCTGCGCACCTGGCGCACCCGCACCCGGCCTGAATCACCGAGCTTGTGGCGTCGCGCCGCGGCCGTCCTGACCACCCTCGCCCTCGCCGGCGGCCTCTCCGTCGTCGCCATGGCGGCGCCCGCGAGCGCGCACACCGGTGACCTGAAGGCCACCGCCGTCTGCAACACCACAACGGGCATGTACGACGTCACGTACACGCTCGAGCTCACCCAGGTCGACAAGAACCTCACGGGCTCGACCAAGTGGCGCGTGGGCGGGAGCTCGTTCGACGGCACGCCGAAGAGCGACGCCGGCATGAACAAGGGCCCGATCCCCTCCCAAGGCAACGCGACGCTCGTGCTCGGCACCGAGTCGATCTCCGGCACCAGCACGACCGGTCCGTGGGTCTACGCCTACACCACGTGGAACGACAAGTACTCCAAGGGCTCCGACGGTCGCGTCGAGAAGCTCAAGGGCGACTGCCGTACGTCGAACACGCCGAAGCTGACCGTGTGCCACTGGGACAACGGCACGAAGGCGTACCAGCGCCTCGAGCTCCCCGTGAGCTCGATCCGCAGCGGTCACGACGACCACTCCAAGGACATCATCCCGTCGTACACGTACAAGACGTACGCATGGTGGGACGTCTGGGAGACCAGCCCGATCATCAACACGGTGCCCGCGCAGGGAGACCAGACGCTGCTCCAGTACGCCGACTGCGTCAAGCCGCCGACCAAGATCGACGTGCCGGCCGCTCCGGCGTTCAGCGACAAGTGCGGGCCCGGCAACACGGTCTTCACCGAGCCGGCCGACACGACCGAGCTCGACTGGACGACGACGCGCGCCAACGGCAAGATCACGGTTTCCGTGAAGCCGCAGGCCGGGTTCGCGTTCAAGAACGGTGAGCCGTCGATCACGTTCCCGGCATACGTCGTCAACGACGCGCCCTGCCCGCCGACCAAGATCGTCGTCCCGGCTGCTCCGGCGTTCAGCGATGAGTGCGGGCCCGGCAACACGGTCTTCACCGAGCCGGCCGACACGACCGAGCTCGACTGGACGACGACGCGCGCCAACGGCAAGATCACGGTTTCCGTGAAGCCGCAGGCCGGGTTCGCGTTCGAATCCGGTGCGCCGTCGATCACGTTCCCGGCGTTCGTGATCAACGACACGCCCTGCCCGATCGATGTTCCGGCCAAGCCGGCGTTCAAGGACGAGTGCGGTCCCGACAACACGGAGTTCACCGAACCGGTCGACACGACCGAGCTCGACTGGACGACGACGCGCGCCGACGGCAAGATCACGGTTTCGGTGAAGCCGCAGGCCGGCTTCGCGTTCAAGACCGGTGAGGCGTCGATCACGTTCGATCCGTTCGTGATCAACGATGCAGACTGCCCGCCGGAGGAGACTGCCGCCCCGGGCGAGCCGGCATTCGACGACTCGTGCGGTCCCGACAACACGGTGTTCACCGACCCGATCGACACCGACAAGCTCGACTGGACGGTCACGCGCACCGCCGAGTCGATCACGGCGACGGTGGCCCCGCAGAAGGGCCTCAAGTTCCCGGCTGGTGCGACGACGTCGTGGACGTTCAAGATCGTCGACACCGACTGCATCCCGCTGGCAGCCGCGCCCACTCCGACCGAGAAGTGCGGCGTCGACCTCGACGCGATCGAGCTGCCCGACGAAGTCGAACACGTGAGCTGGAAGATCGTCGGCGACCCGCGCAGCGGCAATGCGACCGCGATCGCGACCACCGACGATGGCCACTTCTTCGCCGACGGTACGACGTCCAAGTCGTTCGAGTTCACGTTCGACGATGAGGAATGCATCGAGCCGACGCTCGAGGGATCGTTCGCGACCGGCAAGTGCATCGCCGATGCGCCCTGGATCTTCTACGACGTCAAGCTGGTCGACCCTGACGAGCAGGCGACGAGCAAGAAGGTCTCGCTCGTGCTGAGCGACGGCACGAACACCGAGACCCTCGAACTCGGCGAGCTCAAGGACGGCGTGCTGAAGGGTCAGCGTCTCTGGCCCGGTGCATCGGTCGCCGCGGACGGCGTCACGCCGACCGGTTGGCCCGGCTGGGAGCAGAAGGTCGACGGCACCTGGCAGGAGACCACCGGGAACTTCGCCTGGACCCGCTCGGTGACCAAGGCCACGCTCGTCGTGAACCCCGAGATGACGGTCGACCTGAGCTACCCGCCCGCGACCCCGAACTGCGCCAACGGCCCGACCATCGTGCCGACCGGCGGCGGTGACGGCACCACCACGGCGGGTGGCGGCATCGGCCTCGCCGAGACCGGCTTCGCCGGTACGGGCATCGCCATCGTCGCGGGTCTGATCGTGCTCGCAGGCGCAGCGTTCCTCGTGATCGCCCGCGTTCGCCGCAAGAACCGCGCGTAGCGACATCCGCTAGACGCAGAGAGGGGGTCCGGTTCGCCGGGCCCCCTCTTTCGCGCGTGGTCGAACGCGCGGCCGACCGAGGTTCGACCGACGCCCGCTCGGTCGTACGCGCGGGTCAGACCAGAGCGAGCACGTCGAGCACACGCGCTCGCGGCAGCGGCCGCCCGGCCGCCTCGACCTCGTGCACGAGCGCGGTGAGGGCCGCGTTGACGGGCGCGGCGAGGGCGGCGATGGATGCCTCGCGCACGACGGCGCCGTTCAGGTAGTCGATCTCGGTCGGCTGTCCGCGGCGAAGGCTCTGCTGCGTTGAGCCCCGGTTCTGCTCCCAACTCATTCTGGAGACGAGTGCCGACGGCACCGCGGTCGCCTCGGCGAGCGGCAGGGAGGCGAAATCCCTGAGCGAGGCGTCGTCGAGTCCGTTCAGGGCGACGAACCGCACTCCGCGAGCGATGCCGATCCGAACGCACTCGCGCATCGAGGCCGTCAGTACGGCGAGCAGCCCCGAGTCGGCGACGACGTCGCCGAGTGTGGACCCGACGATCGCGGGCACCGCGTTGACCATGTTCACGACGAGCTTGGTCCACTGCGCTCCGCGGAAGTCGTCGATCGCGAGCACCGGCACGGCGTCGGAGAGCAGCGCTGCGAGGCGCACGGCCTCGGGGCCGGCCGATCCGTCGCCGCGACCGAGTCGGCTCTCGGCCGTCGCCGTCACGTGCACGACGCCCGGCTCGGAGTGGTCGGCGGCGATGAGCGAGAGCAGGCCGAAGCACCGCGAGCGAGGGAGCAGCCGCGAGGCGGTGTCGACGCCCTCGAGTCCGTTCTGCACGACCACGACGGGCGCGCCGTCGATGCGCTCGCGATTCGCGGCGATCGCGGCCTCGGCGTCCTGCGCCTTGGTGCACACGAGCACGAGCTCCGGGCGAACGGTCAGGCGCTCGGCGACCGCGACCTCGGCGATCACATCGCCGAATCCGCCGCTGAGACGGATGCCACGGGCCTGGATCGCTGCGCGCACGGTGCCGCGCGCGGCGACCTCGACCTCGTGGCCGGCCTGCGAGAGCAGTGCCGCGAACGTTCCGCCGAGCGCGCCGGCGCCGATGATCCCGATCCTCACCCGCCAAGCGTAGGGGAGGGCCAGCGACGAGGGCGTGCGACCGGTCGGCTGTTAGCCTGTAGGGCGTGAACAGCGGCATCCTCCTCGTCGACAAGCCGCAGGGCATCACCAGCCACGACGTGGTCGCGCGCACGCGTCGCCTCGCCGGAACCCGCCGGGTCGGGCACGCCGGCACGCTCGATCCCATGGCGACCGGCCTCCTCGTGCTCGGCATCAACGGGTCGACCCGCCTCCTCACCTACCTCGTCGGCCTCGACAAGGAGTATGTCGCGACGATCCGACTCGGCGCCGGGTCGAGCACCGACGACGCCGAGGGCGAACTGTTCGACGCGGCATCCGCCGAGCTCATCGCGGCCGTCGACGAGGCGCGCGTCGCCGACGGCATCGCGAAGCTGACCGGCGTCATCGACCAGGTGCCGAGCGCCGTCAGCGCGATCAAGGTCGACGGCAAGCGCGCGTACCAGCGGGTGCGCGACGGCGAACAGGTCGAGCTCAAGGCCCGCACGGTGACGATCTCGGCCTTCGAGGTGCTCGACACCCGCCGCGTCGACGGGTTCGTCGACCTCGACGTCCGGGTCGAGTGCTCGTCGGGCACGTACATCCGCGCGCTCGCCCGCGACCTGGGCGCCGACCTCGGCGTGGGCGGGCACCTGACGGCCCTTCGCCGCACGCGCATCGGGCGCTTCGGGGTCGCCGAGGCATCCGTGCTCGAAGACCTCGACGTCGCGTCGGCGCTCATCGGGGCCGCGGATGCCGCGGAGCTGGCGCTGCCCGTGGTGCACGTCACCCCGCAGCAGGCGATCGACCTCGGCCACGGCAAGCGCATCGACGCGGCCGGAGCGCCCGAGACGGCGAAGGGTACGCCGATCGCCGCCGTCGCCGACGTCGCACACGAGGAAGCCGACGGCGCCGCAGATGGTGCCGCAGCACGGCGCCTCGTCGCGATCGTCGAGCGCCGCGGCGAGACGCTGAAGGTCGTCGTCGGCTTCCCGGTCGAGGACGCCTCGTGATCGAGTGGTTCATGTGGGTGCAGCTCGCGGTCGCGATCGCGGCGGGGCTGCTGTGCATCGTGCTCGGCTTCGCGGGTCGGCCGCCGAGCGACCTGTCGAACGGATCGCTCGTGCTCGTCGAGCTGCTGCTCGTCGCGCAGGTGGTCGTCTCGATCGTCGCCCCGGCGTTCGGCAACGCGCCGACGGGCAACGCCCTCGAGTTCGGGATCTACCTGTTCGCGGCACTGCTCGTGCCGCCCGCCGCGATCTTCTGGGCGCTGCTCGACCGCAGCAGGTGGAGCACGGTCGTGCTCGGTGTCGGCGCGCTCACCGTCGCGGTGATGCTGTACCGCATGTTCCAGATCTGGACCGTGCAGTCGGCATGACCCGCGTCTGAGAGAATCGAACGACATGTCTGAAACGCCTGCGAACACCGCGAACACCGCGAGCGCCGCCGACTCCGCCGCAGCTGCGCCGGTCGCACCCGCTCCGGCCACCGCCGATCGACCTCGCATGGGCGGCGTCGGTCGCGTGCTCGTGGCGGTGTACGCCGTGCTCGCGTTGGCGGCGACTGGGCGTTCGTTCTACCAGATCGCGACGAAGCTCGACGAGGCGCCGGTCGCGTATGCGCTGTCGGCCCTGGCGGCGGTCGTCTACATCGTCGCGACCATCGCGCTGATCCGTCGTGGTCGCGTGTGGTATCGCGTGGCGTGGGCGACGCTCGCGTTCGAGTTCACGGGCGTGCTCGTGGTCGGCGTGCTGAGCGTGCTCGACCCCGAGCTCTTCCCGCACGACACGGTGTGGTCGTGGTTCGGCCGCGGCTACGTGTTCATCCCGCTCGTGCTGCCCGCCCTCGGCATGTGGTGGCTCGCGAAGCACCGGCCGGGGGCGTCGGTCGCGACATCCGGCGACCTCACGAGAACGGATGCCGCGTGAAGACCTTCAAGGGCGTCGACGGGGTTCCGGCGGGCTTCGGCCCGAGCGCGGTCACGATCGGCAAGTTCGACGGCGTGCACCAGGGGCACCGCGCGCTGATCGAACGCATCCGAACGATCGGCGACGAGCGCGGGCTCGTGACGGCCGCGGTCACCTTCGACCGCAATCCGCTCGCGCTGCTCGCGCCCGACAAGTGCCCCGAAGCGCTCGTGAGCGTTCGGCAGAAGCTCGAACTGCTCGCAACGACCGGCGTCGATGCGACGCTCCTGTTGCCGTTCGATCGCGCGCTCGCATCGGTGCCGGCGGCCGAGTTCGTCGAGCGCGTGCTCGTGCGGGCACTCGACGCGAAGGTCGTGCTCGTCGGCAAGGACTTCCGCTACGGCGCCAGGGGGGCCGGTGACGTCGACCTGCTCATCGAACTCGGCCGCGAGTACGGCTTCGAGGTCGAGGTCGTCGACGACGTGCGTCCCGAGGGCGAGCGGCGGGTCTCGTCGACGTGGATCCGCGAGATCCTCGCCGAGGGCGATGTCCGTCACGCCACGGCGCTGCTCGGCCACACGCCGACCGTGTCGGGCATCGTGGTGCACGGCGCGAAGCGCGGCCGCGAACTCGGGTTCCCGACCGCGAACCTCACCCCCGAGTCCGAGGGGCTCGTGCCCGCCGACGGCGTGTACGCCGGGTGGCTGACCGACGCGGGCACGCGGTACCCCGCGGCGATCTCGGTGGGCGACAACCCGACCTTCGAGGGCGTCGCGCCGAAGCAGGTCGAGGCGTACGTGCTCGACCGCACCCTCGACCTCTACGACCACGTCGTCGACGTGGAGTTCGTCGAGCGCATCCGCGGCATGGTCGCGTTCACGAGCATCCCCGACCTCGTCGAGACGATGCGCGGCGACGTCGAACGCGCGAAGCAGATCCTCGCGTGACCGGGGCCATCCCGGCGATCCCGTCGGGTGAGCCGCCGCGGCCGCTCTGGGCGGGCCGCACGCTGGCGCTCCTCGGCATCCTGCTCGTCGCGTCGAGCCTGCGCACGGGCGTCGCATCGTTGTCGCCCATCATCGCCGAGATCGACGTCGACATCCCACTGCCGCCGGCCCTGGTCGGCCTGCTCGGCATGCTCCCGCCGCTGTGCTTCGCCGTGTTCGCCATCCTCACGCCGATCATCGCGAAGCGGTTGGGGCTCGAGCGCACGGTCGTCGTGGCGCTCGGCGTGCTCGCGGTCGGGCTCGCCGGGCGGGGCCTGGCGCCGGAGTCCGTCACGCTGATCGGCGCGAGCGTGCTGGTCTTCGCCGCCGTGGGCGTCGGCAACGTGCTGCTGCCGCCCCTCGTGAAGCGGTACTTCTCGGATCGCGTCGGGCTCGTGACGACGCTCTACGTCTCGATCATCTCGGTGAGCACGTTCGTGCCGCCGCTCATCGCGGTGCCGGTCGCGGATGCCGCCGGCTGGCGCATCTCGCTGGGGGAGTGGGCGGTCATCGCGCTCATCGCGCTGGTGCCGTGGATCGCCCTGCTCGTGCACCCGCGGGCGACGGCGCCGGCGGCCCTGGTCGAGGAAGCTGCAGGGGGCCAGGTGCGACGCGCGCTCCGGTCGCCGATCGCGTGGGCGCTCGCGACGATCTTCGCGGTGTCGTCGGTCAACGCCTACGTGATGTTCGCGTGGCTGCCGAGCATCGTGACCGACGTCGCGGGCGTCACGAGCGGGCAGGCGGGCGCGCTGCTCTCGCTGTTCGCGGCGATGGGCCTGCCTGCGGCGCTGCTCGTGCCGATCGTCGCGGCGCGCTACGACCGCATCCGCACGCTGGTCGTCATCTCGGTGCTCGCGTTCGTGCTCGGCTACGGCGGCCTGCTGTTCGCGCCCGAGGCCGCGATCTGGCTCTGGGTCGCCCTCATCGGCACCGGCCCGCTGCTGTTCCCGCTCGCGCTCGTGCTCATCAACCTGCGCTCGCGAACGCACGAGGGATCGATCGCCCTGAGCGGGGTGGTGCAGTCGGTGGGCTATCTCATCGCGGCCGTCGCCCCGATCGGCATCGGACTCGTGCACGAGGCGACGGGCGGCTGGACGGTGCCGCTCGTGATCCTCGCGGCGACCGCGGTGCCCGGCGCGATCGCGGGATTCCTTGCGGCGCGGCCCGGGTACCTCGAAGACGAGCGCCACCCGCATCAGGGGTAGTCGCCAGCTTCGTCAGGAGACGAGCTCCGGCCGGTGCACGAGCGCGGCCGCTCCGACGAGCGGCCCCTCGTCGGATAGTGCGGACGGTTCGATGCGCGTGCGCGTCACGAACCCGAAGACGACGCGTTCGGCGAGTGCGGCCCTGGCGTGCTCGAACAGGGCGGGCGACACCCGGCTGAAGCCGCCGCCGATGGCGACGACGTCGAGATCCAGCAGGCTCGAGGCGGATGCCGCGGCACGGCCGATCGCGGTTCCGGCGCGTTCGACGGCCGCGAGTGCGACGGGGTCGCCGGCGGCGTGCGCAGCGGCGAGATCCTCGCCCGTGGTGCCCTCGAAGCCGCGCGCGCGCGCCCAGGCGACGGTGCGGGGCCCGGAGGCGACGGCCTCGAGGCATCCGCGACCCCCGCAGGCGCAGGGGTCGTCGAATCCGGCGACCTCGATGTGGCCGATGTGCCCGGCGTTGCCGGTGGGGCTCGGCACGGTGCGGTCGCCGAGCACGAGTCCGCCGCCGACGCCGGTGGAGACGATCATGCCGAGCAGGTTGTGCGCACCGCGGCCCGCCCCGATCCAGTGCTCGGCGAGCGCGATGCAGACGCCGTCGATGCGCAGCACGACCGGCGCGTCGGGCACGAGGGCCGCGATCAGCGAGGCGAGCGGGTAGTCGCGCCAGGCGGGCACGTTCAGCGGGGACACGGTGCCGTCGGCGACCGCGATCGGCCCGGCGGAGCCGATGCCGGTGCCGACGAACGGCGTGCCGTCGGGGATCGCTGCGCGGGCCGCGAGGACGACCTCGCTCACGGCCTGCTCGAGTTCGTCGCTCGTCGCAGTCGGGCCGGTCGGCCGGCGATGCCGCGAGGCGGCGATCACGGTGCCGTGGTCGTCGACGAGGGCCGCTTCGACCTTCGTGCCGCCGAAGTCGAGGGCGATGGCGAGCGGGCGGGTCACGGGGCCGACGTTCACCACGCCAGCATAGGGCGCGCACACATCCGGCATCCATGCTCATATGAGCACGATTCCACGCGAGTGTTGCCGATGAGCGGCGCGCTGCCTACGCTGGAGGTGAGCGGAAGGACTGGTGTGGACGAGATCGACGAACTCCTCTCGATCCGAGCGGCTGAGCTCTACTACGAGGAGAACAAGACCCAAGACGAGATCGGGCAGGCGCTGCGCCTCACCCGGTGGAAGGTCGGGCGGCTCCTCGCGCAGGCCAAGCACGAGGGCTTCATCCGCATCGAGATCCTGCACCCGCGTGCTCGGCGACTGCCCATCGAACGTCGCCTGCGCGACGAACGCGGGCTCGCCGACGCCGTCGTGGTCTCCTCGGCGGGGGTCGCCTCGGCCGAAGAGCTGCAGGCGCGCACCGCGCAGGCGGCGGCCGACTACCTCACCTCGCTCCGGCCGGTTCCCCGCACGCTCGGCGTCAGCTGGGGCCGTACGCTCTTCGAGATCTCGCAGCACCTGCGCAACGGCTGGGCGACGGGCGTCAACGTCGTGCAGATCAACGGCGGCGTGAGCCTGAACCGGCGGCCGGGCACCGCCGCGGCGACCGCGGTCGGCATCGCCCAGAAGGGCGGCGGCAGCGCCACGCTGCTGCCGAGCCCGGCGATCCTCGAGCGCCTCGAGACCAAGCACGCCATCGAGGCCGACCGCGTCGTCGCGGGCGTCATCGACCTCGCCCGCTCGGCCGACGCCTACGTCTTCAGCGCCGGCGCGGCCGACCACAGCTCGGTGCACGTCGAGAGCGGCTACCTCTCCGAGACCGACGTCGACCTGCTCGTGGCCAAGGGGGCCGTCGGCGACGTCGTCGGCCGCTACATCGACTCCGACGGCAACATCGTCGACCCCGCCCTCGATGCGCGAACGGTCGGGCTCACGCTCGACGAGCTGCGCGAGGCATCCCTCGGCATCGCCGTGATCGCCGGCCGTGCCAAGCACGCGGTCGCCGACGCGGTCGTGCGCAGCGGCCTCTGCTCGGTGCTCGTCACCGACGAGGCCACCGCCCTCCACCTCCTCGACGGCTGACGCGCGCCGACCGGCCGCCGCCGCTCCTCCTTCACCGAATCACCGAAAGCCAGGTCCTCACCATGACAGGCACATCCCTCATCACCGCCAGGGAGCGCGCACTCGCCGTGCTCGGCGGCGAACCCGACGACGCGACGCTGCGCAGGTACCTGCACGGCATCCCGGGCGTCGACGCGGTCGGCCTCGAGCAGCGTGCCGCCGGGCTCGGCACGCGCAGCATCAAGACCACGTCGAAGCAGTGGGCGCTCGACCGCATCATCGAGCTCATCGACCTCACCACGCTCGAAGGCGCCGACACGCCGGGCAAGGTGCGCTCGCTCGTCGCGAAGGCGATCACGCCCGACCCCGCGGATGCCTCGACGCCGCGCGTCGCCGCCGTCTGCGTGTACGGCGACATGGTGCCGTACGCCGTCGATGCGCTCGGCGCAGCGCACGGCGACCCCGACGACGGACGCATCTCGGTCGCCGCCGTCGCCACCGCCTTCCCGAGCGGGCGCGCCTCGCTCGAGATCAAGCTGGCCGACACGGCCGACGCCGTCGCCGCGGGCGCCGACGAGATCGACATGGTCATCGACCGCGGCGCGTTCCTCGCCGGCCGCTACGGACTGGTCTTCGACCAGATCGCGGCCGTGAAGGAGGCCTGCCGCAGGCCCGACGGCACGAGCGCGAGCCTCAAGGTGATCCTCGAGACCGGCGAACTGGTGACCTACGACAACGTGCGTCGCGCATCGTGGCTCTCGATCCTCGCGGGCGGCGACTTCATCAAGACCTCCACCGGCAAGGTGCCCTCGGCGGCGACCCTGCCCGTGACGCTGCTCATGCTCGAGGTGGTTCGCGACTGGCACCTCGCGACCGGCCAGCGCATCGGCGTGAAGCCCGCGGGCGGCATCCGAACCTCGAAAGACGCGATCAAGTACCTCGTGACCGTCGCCGAGACGGTCGGCGAAGACTGGCTGCAGCCGCACCTGTTCCGCTTCGGCGCCTCGAGCCTGCTGAACGACGTGCTGCTGCAGCGTCAGAAGTTGAGCACGTCGCACTACTCCGGCCCCGACTACGTCACGATCGACTGAGACGAGCACCAGCATGAGCTTCCTCGAATACGCACCCGCCCCCGAGTCGACTGCGGTCCTGAACCTGCGCGACCAGTACGGCCTCTTCATCGACGGCGAGTTCGTCGACGGCCGCGGAGAGCCGTTCCAGACCATCTCGCCCGCGACCGAGGCGCGCATCGCGACGATCTCGAACGCGAACGAGGCCGACGTCGACCTCGCCGTCGCCGCCGCCCGTCGCGCCTACGACCGCACCTGGTCGCGCATGAGCGGCCGCGACCGCGGCAAGTACCTGTTCCGCATCGCGCGCCTCGTGCAGGAGCGCGCCCGCGAGCTCGCCGTGGCCGAGTCGCTCGACAACGGCAAGCCGATCAAGGAGTCGCGCGACGTCGACGTGCCCCTCGTGGCCGCCTGGTTCTTCTACTACGCGGGCTGGGCCGACAAGCTCGATCACGCCGGCCTCGGCGCGAACCCCCGCTCGCTCGGCGTCGCCGCCCAGGTCATCCCGTGGAACTTCCCGCTGCTCATGCTCGCGTGGAAGATCGCGCCGGCCCTCGCGGCCGGCAACACGGTCGTGCTGAAGCCGGCCGAGACCACGCCGCTCACGGCGCTCATCTTCGCCGAGATCCTGCAGCAGGCCGACCTGCCCGCGGGCGTCGTGAACATCATCACGGGCGCCGGCGACACGGGGGCCGCACTCGTCGCCCACGACGGCGTCGACAAGGTCGCCTTCACGGGCTCGACCGGCGTCGGCCGGGCGATCGCACGCGAGGTCGCGGGCACCGACAAGAAGGTCACGCTCGAACTCGGCGGCAAGGCTGCGAACATCGTCTTCGACGACGCCCCCATCGACCAGGCGATCGAGGGCATCGTCAACGGCATCTTCTTCAACCAGGGCCACGTCTGCTGCGCCGGATCGCGCCTGCTCGTGCAGGAGAACATCCACGACGAGGTCGTCGACCGGCTCAAGAACCGCCTGTCGACGCTGCGCCTCGGCGACCCGCTCGACAAGAACACCGACATCGGCGCCATCAACTCGCGCGAGCAGCTCGACCGCATCCGCGAACTCTCCGACATCGGCGAGGCCGAGGGCGCCGAGCGCTGGACCGCCCCGTGCGACATCCCCGAGAACGGCTTCTGGTTCGCGCCCACGATCTTCACGGGCGTGCAGACCTCGAGCCGCATCGCGCGCGACGAGATCTTCGGCCCGGTGCTCTCGGTGCTCACGTTCCGCACGCCTGCCGAGGCGATCGCCAAGGCGAACAACACGCCCTACGGTCTCTCGGCCGGCATCTGGAGCGACAAGGGCAGCCGCATCCTCGCGGTCGCAGACCAGCTGCGCGCCGGCGTGATCTGGGCGAACACGTTCAACCGGTTCGATCCGGCGTCGCCGTTCGGCGGCTACAAGGAGTCCGGCTACGGGCGCGAGGGCGGCCGTCACGGCCTTGCCGCGTACCTGGCCCCGGCCCCCGTCGGCGCCCAGGCGGCGCTCACGCGCTCGTCGCGCGCTGCGGTCACGGCCGCCGGTGCGGATGCCGCGGCCGCTGATCTCGAGACGGCTGCGTCGCGGCCTCCTCGATCGGCGAGGACCCGAACGCCCAAGCCTGCGACGAAGGGATCGAAGCGATGAGCCGCCTCGCCGTGCCGAAGACCTACAAGCTCTACATCGGCGGCGCGTTCCCGCGCAGCGAGTCGGGGCGCACCTACGAGGTGCGTTCGGCATCGGGCGCATTCCTCGCGAACGCCGCGAAGGGCTCCCGAAAAGACGCCCGCGACGCCGTCGTCGCCGCCCGATCCGCGGTCGGCGGCTGGGCGGGCGCCACGGCCTACAACCGCGGACAGGTGCTCTACCGCATCGCCGAGTTGCTCGAGGGCCGCCGTGCCCAGTTCGTCGCCGAGATCGAGGAGGCCGAGGGCGTCACGCGCGCCGCGGCATCCGCTCAGGTCGACGAGGCGATCGACCGCTGGGTCTGGTACGCCGGCTGGGCCGACAAGTTCGCCCAGGTCGCGGGCAACGCGAACCCGGTCGCCGGCCCGTACTTCAACATCTCGGTGCCCGAGCCCACCGGGGTCGTCGCGATCGTCGCGCCCCAGGACTCGTCGCTGCTCGGGTTCGTCTCGGCGGTCGCCCCCGCGCTCGTCGCGGGCAACGCGGTGGTCGTGATCGCGAGCGAGCGGTTCCCGCTCTCGGCGATCAGCCTCGCCGAGGTGCTCGCCACGAGCGACGTGCCGAAGGGCGTCGTCAACGTGCTCACGGGCTCGCCCGCCGAGATCGCCCCGTGGCTCGCGAGCCACGCCGATGTCAACGCGCTCGACCTCGTCGGCGCCGGCGACCTCGACTGGATCGACCTCGAGTTCGCCGCGGCCGACACGCTCAAGCGCGTGCTGCGACCCGAGCAGGGTCCGGATGCCGCGGCGCCGGCGCTCGGCCGCATCGCGGCGTTCACCGAGACCAAGACGGTCTGGCACACGAAGAGTCTTCGGTAGTCCAGGTCGTCATCATGTGAGATGTGTGGCGCTTCGCCGCCGCTCGTTTCGCACAGCGACGGGAGAAAGGACCCCCGCAGCATCACGCTGCGGGGGTTTCTCGTTCGATCTCCGCCAGCTCAGCGCAGTGGCGCGAGCGCTTCGTGCCGTCGCGTATTGTGCAGGTCCGACCTGCTTCCAGATGCGGCACACAGAACTGAGAATAGCCCTCTCGTTATTCGCGGTTATCAAGGCTAAACGCGATTAACCGCTATGCTTCTGATGGTTAGGAGCGTCCGTGTCTGAGAACAAGAGCGTCCGTGTCTGAGAACAGTGCGCCCGTCGCGGCATGGCCGGCACAGGAGACGGCGGTGGTGCCGTGGGTGAGTCGCGGCCGCCGGGGCTCCCGCGCCGATCGGATGCTCACCCAGGTCGCGGTGTCGCTGCCGCCGAAGATCGCCGAGCTCGAGTTCATCCCGAGCTCGACCCGAGAGCTCGATCGCGCAGTCCGCGAAGCCACGGCTCTCGAAGACGACGCGGCTGACCTGATGGCGCCGCTCGGTCGATTCCTGATCAGGATCGAGTCAGTGGCGTCGTCGAAGATCGAGTCCGTCGAAGCTTCGCCCGATGAGTACGCGCGAGCGATCGGAGGGGTCAGGTCGAACGCTGCCGCAGTATCCATGGTCGCGGCGGCCAAGGCGGTCACTCGGCTCGTCGACGCTTCCGCCACGGTCATCGAGATGCCTGCGATTCTGGATGCGCACCGGTTGCTGATGGAAGACGATCCCGCCGAACGCGACTACGCCGGCCGAGTCCGAGACATGCAGAACTGGATCGGCGGAAGTGACTCCTCACCACGTGGGGCGCTGTACGTGCCGCCCCCCGGCGAGACCGTCGACGGCTACATGGACGACCTGCTCCGATTCGTGAACCGGGACGATATCCATCCGGTCGCACAGGCCGCGATCGCACACGCGCAGTTCGAGTCGATCCACCCGTTCACTGACGGCAATGGTCGCATCGGCCGCGCGCTGCTGAACTCGGTGCTTCGTCGCACAGGGGTCTCCAAGACGGTCGTCATCCCTATCGCGTCTGCGCTGGCCGCAGACCAGAACCACTACTTCGGGCTGCTCGGCCGATACCGCGAAGGCGACGCAGACGCGATCGTGCAGGATCTCGCGCTCGGAGCGCAGGTAGCCTCCCGTGAGGCTGCGAAGACTGCGACCAGCTTCCGTGACCTGCCGAGGGAGTGGCATGCGGAGGCCCGCCCTCGTCGGGGAAGCGCAGTGGAGACGCTGGTCGATGCGCTGCTGGAGAATCCGATCATCACCGCCGCCGACGCGGAACGGATCGCCGGCGTCGAGACTGCCAATGCCTATCGAGCGATGCGACGCCTCGAAGACACAGGTGTCGTGCGCGAGGTGACCGGTCGGAAGCGCGATCAGGTGTGGGCGGCAGTCGCCGTGCTCGATGAGCTCGATGACCTGAACGTACGCATCGCCGCCGCCATTCGTGTCGAGCGCGAGAACTGAACGATCGGGCCCGGGCCGCAGCCTCACGCTGCGTCCGACCACATTTGTGCGACACGCGTGAAATGACCGATGAGCTTCACGCGCCGGACGGGGATCCAGATGCGGGTCGGCTCCTGTCACTGCGCTCACTTGATCGCGCGGAATCCTGACGGAAGGCTGAATACCTCTGGTGTATCAGTCAAAATCAAGGAATGCGTCCTATGCCGAAAGCCATCCCATCTCTTCACACGAAGAGCATGAAGTAGCGATTCCCGTGTCCGGACGCAATGGCGCCTCCGACGAACGTGGCCGACTCGAGTCGGACCCGTTCGACTACCGGCTCACGGGTCGCGGCGGCGTGATCGTGTATCGCGGCGGCCGGCCCGTGATGACGGTGGGCGGCGGCGACGCAGCGCGGCTCATCGACGCACTTCAACGTGCAGACGATTCACGGGTGCAGCACCTGTTGGCGCGAGCCAGCGGCAACTATCGTCGGGGAAACGAGCGCGGCTGACCGTCGCTCGGCTGATGCGAGGGGGCGGCATGCGGATCCTCGTGACGGGCGCGACCGGGTACATCGGCGGCCGGCTCGTGCCGCGCCTCCTCGAGGCCGGGCACGAGGTGCGCGTGCTCGTGCGTCGCCCGGAGCGGCTGCGCGACGTGCCGTGGTCGGCCTCGCTCGACGTGGTCGCGGGCGACCTCACGGACGCGAGCGCCGTCGATGCGGCGATGCGCGACATCGACGCGGTCTACTACCTCGTGCATTCGATGGGGGCGAAGGGCGACTTCGAGGCGACCGAGCTCGAGATCGCGCGCACGGTGGGGGAGGCCGCATCCCGTCACGGCGTGCGCCGCATCGTCTACCTCGGAGGGCTGCACCCAGAGGGCCGGCCGCTGTCGCGGCATCTGCGTTCGCGCGCCGCCGTCGGCGAGGTGCTGCTCGGCTCCGGCGTCCCGACGATCGTGCTGCAGGCCGGCGTCGTGATCGGCTCGGGGTCGACCTCGTTCGAGATGATCCGCCACCTCACCGAGGTGCTGCCCTACATGCCGGCGCCGAGATGGGTTCGCAGCTTCATCCAGCCGATCGCGGTGCGCGACGTGCTGCACTACCTGATCGCCGCCATCGACGTGCCGTCCGACGTGAATCGCGCGTTCGACATCGGCGGACCCGACATCCACCGCTACGGCCAGCTCATGAACGGCTACGCGGTCGAGGCCGGACTGCCGCAGCGGCCGATCGCGGCCCTGCCGGTGCTGACGCCGTGGCTCGCGGGGCAGTGGGTCAACCTGGTCACCCCGATCCCGCGTCGACTCGCGGTGCCGATCATCGAGTCGTTGCAGTTCGACTGCGTGATGCACAACCACGACATCGACGCCGTCATCCCGCCGCCCGAGGAGGGCCTGCTGCCGTACCGCACCGCCGTGCGGCTCGCCCTCGATCGCGAGCGCGTGGGCGAGGTCGAGACGAGCTGGCGCAACGCCGAGGTCGCCGGAGCTCCGAGCGATCCACTGCCGAGCGATCCCGACTGGGCGGGCCACATGGTCTACGTCGACGAGCGCGAGCGCGAGTCCCGTGCGACGCCGGGGGCACTGTGGCGCGTCATCGAGGGCGTCGGCGGCGAGAACGGCTGGTACTCGTTCCCGCTCGCGTGGGCGCTGCGCGGGTGGATCGACAAGCTCACGGGCGGCGTCGGGCTTCGCCGTGGGCGACTCGACCCCGAGACGCTGCACGTGGGTGACGCGGTCGACTTCTGGCGGGTCGAGGCGATCGAGCGCGGGGCGTTCCTGCGACTCCGCGCGGAGATGCGGGTTCCGGGGCGTGCGTGGCTGGAGTTGTCGGCCGAGCCCTTGCCGTCCGGTGGCGGCGCGCGCTACCGGCAGCGGGCCGTGTTCTTCCCGAAGGGTCTCGCCGGACGCCTCTACTGGTGGGGCATCCTCCCGTTCCACGGCGTGATCTTCTCGGGCATGGCGAACCGCATCACCGCCGAGGCCGAGGCCGACGAACGCGCGTGACGCGGCATCCGGAGCGCCCTCGACCGAGCGGAGCACCGACCCGCGATTCGGGATGAACAATTGGTAACGAAACGGTAACGCTCTTTGCTAGAGTGACGGGCACCATCGCGCAACGCCGCGCGATCGGTGGAAAGGCCCGAACCCGTGACTCGCACCATCCGTGCGATCGCCCCGACGATCGCGCTGCTCCCGGCCGCCCCGAACGACCAGGACGCACCCCGGCAGGACTCCACGACCACCGCCGGCGCCGCACGCCCGAAGCGGCCCGCACGAGCCCGCGTGCTGCACCGCCTCGCCCATCCGCCCAGGCGCTCCGTGCGCGTGCTCCTCGGTGCGGTGGGCATCGCGGCCGTGTCGCTCGCGCTGATCGTCACCGGCATCCCGACGAGTGCGACGGCTCGCGACGTGTTCGGCGCGCTCCGAGCACCGGGGGAGCCCGCCTTCATCGTCGGGCACCGCGGCGACCGCGCGACCGCGCCCGAGAACACCATGACCTCGCTCGAGCTCGCGATGGACCGGCTCGCCTTCGTCGAGACCGACGTGCAGCTCAGCCGCGACGGCGTGCCCATGCTCTTCCACGACACCGACCTCGAGCGCATCACCGGCGATCACCGGTCGGTCGGCGACCTCGACGAGGCCGCCCTCCGCAAGCTCGACGTGGGTGCCTGGTACGGCGACGAGTTCGCGGGCGAGCGGATGCCGACGCTCGACGAGTTCCTCACCGCCCTCGCCGAGCGGCCCGACGCCCGAGCGCTCGTCGAGCTGAAGGCCGACTGGACGGCCGACGAGGCGCGCACGGTCGTGGATCGCATCGAACGCCACGGACTGCGAGGGCGAGTGGTGCTGCAGAGCTTCAGCCTCGAGACGCTCTTCGCCCTGCAGCGGGTGGCGCCGTCGACGCCGCGCATCATGCTGATCCGCGAACTTCCCGCCGATCCGGTGCCGCTCGCGCAGCGACTCGGTCTCGTCGGCTTCGGCACGACCGCGAAATCGGTGGTCGCGCAGCCGCAGGCGCTCGAGGCGTTGCACGCGGCCGAGATCGCGGTGCTCTGCTACACGCTGAACTCGCACGAGAAGTGGGAGGAGGTCGGCGCGCTCGGCGTCGACGGCATCATCACCGATGAACCGAGCGAGCTCGACGAGTGGCTGGCGGTGACGGCTCCGGGCACCTGATCAGGGCGCGCCCCCGGCCGGGCGCCGGCCGACTCGACGGCGGTCAGCACCTGCTCGGGCGGGCAGCAGTTGACGCCCACCGCGATCACGCGATCGGATGCCGCCGCAAGCCCGAATGCGTCGGCGAGCGGCTCGCCCGTGCGAAGGCGTCCGTCGTCGGGCGTCACGGCGATCCAGGCGCGGATGCCGGCGCCCTCGAGCTCGGCCACGAGCGCGTCGACCTCGCGGAGCGACGGGATCGTCTCGACGGCGACGAGGTCAGCACCCGAGTCGGCGAGCAGGTGCAGGCGGTCGTGGTGCCAGGCGCGCAGTTCGGCGACGGTGAGGCCGTCGTCGCCGCGATACTCCGAGCCGTCGGCGAGCGACGCGCCGTACGGCCCGACCGAGGCGGCGACCCATCCGCGGCCGGCCTCGTCGCGCGCCCGGGCGGCGAGCTCGACGCTGCGGGCGAGCATGCGCCGGGCTTCGCGGGCGTCGCGCCCGACCGACGCGAACCCCGTCTCTGAGACCTGGTACGACGCGGTCACCGCGACGTCGGCGCCGGCCGCGAAGTAGTCGCGGTGCGCGGCGAAGATGGCGTCGGGCTGTTCGAGCAGCGTCTGCGCGCTCCAGAGCGGAGCCGCGACATCCGCCCCCCGATCGGTGAGCAGCGTGCCGAGCCCGCCGTCGACGACGAGCGGGCGGCCCGCGATCGCGCGGAGCAGTGCGTCGGCGGACGAGTCGCCCGCGTCACCCACGGTTGTTCGACAGCTCGAAGATGCGGATCAGCTCGGCCACCGCGGCCTCGCGCTGCTCGCCGCCGGCCTCGTACATCTCGCTCACGTGCGTGCGCAGGTGGTTCTCGACGAGGAGCTTGTTGAGCGAGCCGAGCGACTTCTGCACCGCGAGCGAGAGCGTGATGATGTCGACGCAGTAGTCCTCGTTCTCGATCATCTTCTCGATGCCGCGCAGCTGGCCCTCGATGATCTTCGTGCGGTGCAGGGCGCGCTTCTTGATGTCCTCGATCACCCCTCCATGGTAAGCCCGTTCGGCAAGTACCCCCGGGGGTACCTCTCCCGATGCGGCCGGAGGCGCTAGCGTTGGCGCATGGCGACCAGACTCCTGCATGGCGGGGCAGCGGTGCTGCTCGGGTTGCTCCTGACGGTGGCGCCCGCCGTGGCGGCCGCTCCCGCGATGGCGGCGGGGCCAGTGGCGGAGGCATCCGGGCAGGCCGACGCAGCCGCGCGCGCCGCGGCATCCGTCGCCTCGCCCGTGACCGCCGTGCCGGCCGGCGTCGACGATTTCACCTTCGCGTCGTTCGACGCGGTGTTCGTGCTCGGCCGCGACGAGGGCGGCCGTTCGGTGCTCGAGACGACCGAGACGCTCGTCGCCGTGTTCCCCGAGTACGACCAGAACCGCGGCATCCGGCGGGCGATCCCGCTCGACTACGAGGGTCACCCGATCGACGTCCAGGTGCAGTCGGTGACGGATGCCGCGGGCCAGCCGCGTGCGTTCGACACCGAGACCGACGACGACGACGAGTTCCTGCTCGTCACGATCGCCGGTGACGCCTACGTGCACGGCGAGCAGACCTACGTCATCACCTACCGGCAGCACAACGTGACCCTGCAGCCCGACGACGCCCCGATCGACGAGTTCTACTGGGACGTCAACGGCACCGGGTGGGCGCAGCCCTTCGGGGTCGTGCGCGCCGAACTGCGCGTCGACGAGGCGCTGGCCGCCGCGTTCACCGGACAGGCCGCGTGCTATCGCGGCGGCTCGGGTTCCGGCACGCCCTGCGAGACGCTGCAGCAGGGGGAGACCCCCGAGCAGCCGCTGCTCGTCGCGCAGGCGAACGCGATCGGCCCGTACGAGAACGTGACCATCGCGGCCGCCTTCGAGCCGGGCACGTTCGTGCCGCGCGACGAGGCGTTCACGTCGTCCCCCGCTGCGATGACCTCGGCGGTGTGCGCGGTCATCGTGCTCGCCCTGTTCCTGCTCGCGCTGGTGCTGCGACTCACGAGCTGGCGCAGCGCCCCTCGCGGCACGATCATCGCGCAGTACGAGCCCCCGGCCGGCATCAGTGCGCTCACCGCCGCCGACCTGGTCGGCCAGCCGTCGCGCGGCGTGACCGCCACGATCCTCGAACGTGCGGTCGCCCGCGAGGTGCGGATCCTCGACCGCGGCAGCAAGGCCTACTCGGTGCAGTTCATGGGCGGGCCGCTCGGCGACCTCGACGCGCAGTCCGTCGTGCGCGCGCTCTTCAGCGACCACCCGACCGTCGGTCAGGAGCGCTCGCTGAGCTCGAAGTCGACGACGCTGGGACAGCGGCTGCTCTCGATCCGCAAGGCCGTCGCGCGTCGAACCGTCGAGACCGGCCTCCGGCGGAGTCCGGCGCTCGGCGGGCGCATCGGCATCGCCGTGGCCGCCTTCACCCTCTCCGTGATCGGCTTCATCGGCGCGGTCATCGCGCTCGACAACGCCATGGGCGGGTTCTGGCCGCTGCTGCCGCTGTTCGTGTGCGTCGTGTTCGCGCTCGCCACGGCGATCGCGGTCGCGGGGGTGCGCCCGCTCACCGTCGAAGGCCGGCGCGTGCACGACCACCTCGAGGGGCTGCGGCTGTTCATCCGGCTCGCGGAGGCCGACCGCATCCGCATGCTGCAGAGCCCGAGCGGGGCGCTCCGAGACCCCGTGCGCGACGGCGTGCCCCGGACCGGCGGTGTTCAGCCGGGCCAGGCTTCGCCGTACGGACCGACGGATGCCGCGGCATCCGTCACCTCGACCGTGGCCGACCCCGCCGAGGTGCTGCGCCTGACCGAGCGACTGCTGCCGTACGCGGCGCTGTTCGGCCTCGAGAAGCACTGGCTGCGCGAGCTCGCCGCCCTCTACGAGGTGAACGGACAGGAGCCCGGATGGTACGCCGGCACCTCCGCGTTCGACTCCGCGCGGTTCGCGGTGGCCGTCTCGTCGTTCACGAGCACCTCGACCACGTCGTGGTCGGGCTCGTCGTCGAGCTCGTCGTCATCGGGGTCCGGCGGCGGCGGGTCGTCGGGCGGCGGCGGCGGCGGTGGCGGTGGCGGCGGTGTCTGAGGCGACGTACGAGAGATCTGAGCCGAAGCAGCCGAAGCACGAGCGATCCGAGCCGAAGCACGAGATGGAGGCGACGGCGTGATGCAGGACTGGGTCTGGGCGGCGCTCGCCGGCCTCGGCGCGGGCGCGGCACTGCTCGTCGGCGCGGTGATCGCCTGGACGGTCAAGGTGCCCGCGACGATCGTGGCCTCGGTCATGGCGTTCGGCTCGGGCGTGCTCATCTCGGCGCTCGCGTTCGACCTCGTGCTCGAGGCGCAGGACGAGGGCGGGTTCTGGCCGACCGTCGGCGGCTTCGCGGTCGGGGCGATCGTCTACGTATTCGCGAACAACCTGCTCGACCGGCTGGACCAGCGCAACCGGCGCGGCTCGGGCGAGAACTCGGGCACCGGCATCGGCATCGCGCTCGGCGCGCTGCTCGACGGCATCCCCGAATCGGCCGTGCTCGGTCTCAGCATGGTCGGCGGGCAGGGCGTCAGCGTGCCCGTGCTGGTGGCCATCATCATCTCGAACGTGCCGGAGGGGCTCTCGAGCACCGCCGCGCTGAAGGACGAGGGGCGCTCGGCCCGGTACGTGTTCCTGCTGTGGACGGGCATCGCCCTCGCGAGCGCCGTCGCCGCACTGCTCGGCTTCGTGCTGCTCGACGGGGCCGACGGCGGCCTCACCGCGTTCATCACCGCGCTCGCCGCGGGAGCGATCCTCGCGATGATCTGCGACACGATGATCCCCGAGGCGTTCCGCACGACGCACGGGTACACCGGCCTGCTGGCGACCTCCGGGTTCCTGCTCAGCTACGCCGTGCACGTGGCCGGCTGAGCCCCACTCGAGCATTCCCGCGCGTGTTTTCGCGGCATCCGGCCCACTGCGGCTAGAATGGGCTCTGCGCCCAGGCGAACCCGTTCTTCGTCCGACCATGCGAGCCCCGCCCGCATGCTGCTCGGACAGTGTTTCTCCTCGAGCAGTGCTCCTCCTCGAGCAATGGTTCGCCAGTACCGCACCCGGCCGCATCACGCGATGCGCCGAGCGGTGCCGGCCGCCGAGATCGGTGACGGGCAGGCGCCCAGAGACGAGCCCCGATACCCCGGAGGATCATGGCCCAGACGAGGCAGCGTCAGCGAACGCGTTCACGCGACGACGACGCACCCATCATCCCGATCCTCGCGCGCAAGGTGCGCGAGGTCGAGCAGAAGGCCCAGAAGGGCAAGCTCGGGCCGACGAACCGCACCAAGTTCCAGGTCATCGCGCTCCTCATGCGCGAGGAGCGCGCCCGCGTGAAGTCCGACCCCGATGTACCCGACAGCTCGCGCCCCGAGCTGCTGAAGCGGCTCGACGGCATCGCGCAGATCCTCGCGAAGACCGCCGCGCGCGACACGAGCCTCATCACCCTGCTCGAGCCGGATGCCTCGATCTCGACGGTCGCGCAGCGGTTCCGTCGCGACTGGCTGCTCGAGTCGGGCGCCGAACTCAGCCCCGACGAGCTCATCATCACGCGCGAGGCCGAGGTCAAGCCCGTGCTCGCCGAGAACCAGGTGATCCCGGCCTCGGTGAAGTCGCGACAGCTCGCGAACCCCTTCCTCGCGCCCGACTTCTCCAAGCCCGTCGCGCCGCCGGCCCCCGTGCGCCGGCTCGCGAACTGGGAGCTGCTCGGCCCGTTGTTCAAGGCCTTCGAACAGGGCTCCGGCGGCCAGGCCGCCTCGATGGACCTGCCAGAGGCGCCCAAGCTCGACCGGCTCGCTCCGCGCGGCCTCGAGCTCATGAAGCACCAGGCGCGCTTCATCGAGGCCGCCCGCGAGGGACACCGTACGTTCCTGCTCGCCGACGAGCCCGGACTCGGCAAGACCGCGCAGTCGGTGCTCGCGGCATCCGTCTCCGATGCGTACCCGCTGCTCGCCGTCGTGCCCAACGTCGTGAAGATGAACTGGGCACGCGAGGTCGAACGCTGGACTCCGCACCGCCGCGCGACCGTCATCCACGGCGACGGCGCCACGCTCGATGCGTTCGCCGACGTGGTCGTCGTCAACTACGACGTGCTCGACCGGCACATGGCGTGGCTGTCGACCCTCGGGTTCCGCGGCATGGTCGTCGACGAGGCGCACTTCATCAAGAACCTGCAGTCGCAGCGCTCGAAGAACGTGCTCGCGCTCGCCGACCGCATCCGTCGAGCGGCGCCAGGGGGCGACCCGCTGCTGCTCGCCCTGACCGGCACGCCGCTCATCAACGACGTCGACGACTTCCGCGCGATCTGGCAGTTCCTCGGCTGGATCGAGGGCGACAAGCCCTCGCCGCAGCTGCTCGGGCTGCTCGAGGAGAACGGGCTTACACCCGCTGATGCCGGCTTCTACCCGGCCGCACGTCGAACCGTGATCGACCTCGGCATCGTGCGCCGCCGAAAGGTCGACGTCGCCGCCGACCTGCCCGCCAAGCGCATCGCCGACCTGCCCGTCGAGCTCGACGACGAGCTCGGCCGTTCGGTGCGCGCCGCCGAACGCGAGCTCGGCAACCGTCTCGTCGGTCGATTCCGTGCGCTCGTCGAGGCCCGCAACCTGCGCGTCGGCGACCTCGACGACGACCAGCGCGACCAGTACATCCGCGCGGTCGCGAGCGCCGAGCTCGAGGAGTCGAAGTCCGCGAAGTCGGGCGAGAACGTCTTCACGATGGTGCGCAAGATCGGCCAGGCGAAGGCCGGACTCGCGGCCGACTACGCCGCACAGCTCGCCCGCTCGGTCGGCAAGGTCGTGTTCTTCGCCAAGCACATCGACGTCATGGACCAGGCCGAGTCGGCGCTCGCCGCACGCGACCTCCGCACGGTGTCGCTCCGCGGCGATCAGACCGCGCTGCAGCGTCAGGCCGCCATCGACGCGTTCAACAACGACCCGGATGTCGCGGTCGCGGTCTGCTCGCTCACGGCCGCCGGCGTCGGCGTCAACCTCCAGGCGGCGTCGAACGTCGTGCTCGCCGAGCTCAGCTGGACCGCCGCCGAGCAGACGCAGGCGATCGACCGCGTGCACCGCATCGGTCAGGACGAACCGGTCACCGCGTGGCGCATCATCGCCGCGCACACGATCGACGCGCGCATCGCCGAGCTCATCGACTCCAAGCAGGGGCTCGCCGCCCGTGCGCTCGACGGCCAGGACGTCGAGCCGGGCTCGGCCGACTCGGTGCAGCTCGACGCGCTGCAGCACCTGCTGCGCGCGGCGCTCGACGGCGCGCTGTAACGCCTCGACGGGGTCGGCCGGCCCGTGCGGCGGCCGACCCGTCGAGTGCTCGCACCAGAGTCGAGGTTCGCTAGACTTCCGAACGTCGTGCCCCGATGAAGCGGCTCCAGCGACCTTTTCCCAACACCAAGGAGTCCCAGGCGACATGAAGATCGGAATCCTCACCTCGGGCGGCGACTGCCCCGGTCTGAACGCGGTCATCCGCGGCATGGTGCTGAAGGGCGTCATCTCGTACGACACCGAGTTCGTCGGCTTCCGCAACGGCTGGCGCGGCGTCGTCGAAGAAGACCTCATGCCCATCGTGCGCCACGACGTGCGAGGCCTCGCCAAGCAGGGCGGCACGATCCTCGGCTCCAGCCGCACCAACCCGTTCGAGGGCGAGGGCGGCGGGCCCGAGAAGATCCAGGCCATGCTCGACCGCAACGGCATCGACGCGATCGTCGCGATCGGCGGCGAGGGCACGCTCACCGCGGCCCGCCGCCTCTACGACGAGGGCGGCATCAAGGTCATCGGCGTGCCGAAGACCATCGACAACGACCTCGCGGCCACCGACTACTCGTTCGGCTTCGACACCGCGGTGCAGATCGCGACCGAGGCGATCGACCGCCTGCGCACGACGGCCGACTCGCACGGCCGCTGCATGGTGCTCGAGGTCATGGGCCGACACGTCGGCTGGATCGCCCTGCACTCCGGCATGGCCGGCGGCGCGCACGCGATCCTCATCCCCGAGCAGCCGCAGACCATCGAGCAGATCACCGAGTGGGTCGAGTCGGTGCGCGACCGCGGCCGTGCGCCGCTCGTCGTCGTCGCCGAGGGCTTCAAGTTCGAGGGCATGGAGGAGGCGCACTCGCATAAGGGCCTCGACGCCTTCAACCGCCCGCGTCTCGGCGGCATCGCCGAACTCCTCGCGCCCATGATCGAGGAGCGCACGGGCATCGAGTCGCGTGCGACCGTGCTCGGCCACATCCAGCGCGGTGGCGAGCCGACCGCCTTCGACCGCGTGCTCGCCACGCGTCTCGGCATGGCCGCCGTCGACGCGGCGTACAACGACGCCTGGGGGTCGATGGTCACGCTGCGCGGAACCAGCATCGCGACCGTCTCGATCGCCGACGCCGTCGGCACGCTCAACCAGGTGCCCCAGGCCCGCTACGACGAGGCGAAGATCCTCTTCGGCTGAGCCGTCCAGGTCGGTCGACGCGAATCGAGACGTACGGATGCCGCTGCCACAGGTCTGCGTCTGCTACCTGCTGCGCGAGCACGACGGTCGCACCGAGGTGCTGCTGGGGCGCAAGCGTCACGGCCTGGGCGTCGGCAGGTTCGTCGGCCCCGGCGGCAAGCTCGAGCCGGGGGAGTCGGCGACGGAGGCCGCGGTGCGCGAGGTGCTCGAGGAGACGGGCATCCGCGTCGCGGCGTCCGACCTCGAGCCGCGCGGCCTGCTGACGTACCACTTCCCGCACCGCGAGGCGTGGAGCCAGGAGTCGAGCGTGTTCGTGGCCCGTCGCTGGAGCGGCGAGCCCGCGGCATCCGATGAGCTCGAACCCGAGTGGTTCGCGCTCGACGCGGTGCCGTACGCGCGGATGTGGGACGACGCGCGATTCTGGCTGCCCGGAGTGCTCGACGGGGGCGCCGTTCGCCGCACGTTCGTCTTCGGGGCCGACCTCGCCAGCGTGGTAGAGGAGCGCAACGGCGTCGCGTAGGATTTACCCGGCGTTCGCCGTCTGTTCAACGTTGTCGGCGTCCGCCACGTTCATCCGGTGATTCTTCGACACCGATCCAAAGTCCGATCCAAGAAAGACGCCGGTGGATCTCACCCTCATCGTCGTGCTGGTCATCGCACTGGCCCTCTTCTTCGACTTCACCAACGGCTTCCACGACACCGCGAACGCGATGGCCACGCCCATCGCGACCGGTGCGCTGCGGCCGAAGGTGGCGGTCGCCCTCGCTGCGGTCCTCAACCTCGTCGGCGCGTTCCTCTCGACCGAAGTAGCCAAGACCATCTCGGGCGGCATCATCAAGGAGGGCGATGGCGGCGTGCTGATCACGCCCCAGCTCATCTTCGCGGGCCTCATCGGCGCGGTCGTCTGGAACATGGTGACGTGGTTGCTCGGCCTGCCGTCGTCGTCGAGCCATGCCCTGTTCGGCGGCCTCATCGGCGCCGCGATCGTCGGCGCCGGAATCGGTGCCGTCGACTTCGGCGTCGTGGTCTCGAAGGTCATCCTCCCCGCGATCCTCGCGCCGCTCACGGCCGGCCTCATCGCCTACCTCGCGACCAAGCTCGCCTACGCCATCACCCGCCGCTACGACGGCAAGCCCGATGGCCGCTCGGGCTTCCGGTTCGCGCAGATCTTCTCGTCGTCGCTCGTCGCGCTCGCGCACGGCACGAACGATGCGCAGAAGACCATGGGCGTCATCACGCTCACGCTGGTCGCCGCGGGCCTGCAGAGCTCCGGCGACGAAGTGCAGACCTGGGTCATCGTCACGTGCGCGATCGCGATCGCGCTCGGCACCTACATGGGCGGATGGCGCATCATCCGCACCCTCGGCACCGGCCTCACCGACGTCAAGCCCGCGCAGGGCTTCGCCGCCGAGACCGCGACCGCCGCGACGATCCTCGCGTCGAGCCACGTCGGCTTCGCCCTCTCGACCACGCAGGTCGCCTCGGGGTCGGTCATCGGCTCCGGCCTCGGCCGTCGCGGGTCCAAGGTGCGCTGGCGCACAGCCGGCCGCATCGGCATCGGCTGGCTGCTCACGCTGCCCGCCGCCGGCGGCGTCGGCGCGATCGCCGCGTACCTCGCACTGCTCGGCCCCATCGGCGTGCTCCTCGACGCCGTCGTGGGCGCAGGCGTGATCATCCTCATCTTCATGCTCTCCCAGCGCAACGAGGTCTCGGCATCGAACGTCACGAGCGAGGTCGCCGATTCCGGCCGCGCCGTGAAGATCAAGCGCAACCCGAAGCCGAAGGGCAAGGTGACCAAGTGATCGACTGGCTCGCATTCCTGCTCGTGCTCGTGTCGGCGCTCGTCGGCGCCTGCACCGTGGTCTCGGCATACGCCCTCGGCATCCGCCTGCTCACCATCTCCGGCCGCACGCCGGTCATCACGCCGGCCGAATTCACCGATGCGATCACCATCGTGACGCCCGCCGAGATCCGCAAGGCCGAGAAGCAGGCGGCCAAGGCCGCCCGCAAGAGCCCGCTCACCGAAGGCCAGAAGCGCGCCGCCCTCGTCGGCGCCTACGCGAGCTTCGCCCTGAGCGCCATCGCCGTGGTCGTGGGCGTCTACCTCATCATCGGCGAGCACCTCTTCAAGATCTTCAGCTGACCGGCCCTTCTGCCGGCACGTCAGCTGCTGCTATAACTCAATTCCCGCCAGTCCAACCGTCGGTCGCGCCCGAACGCGCCCGTCCCTCATCGAAGGTTCCCGGATGACCACTGAAACAGCCCCGACCACCCGCCCCGACGGCGAGAAGCCCGTCGGCGCGTTCGACCGCTTCTTCCAGATCACCGAACGCGGCTCGACCGTGGGCACCGAGGTGCGCGGCGGTCTCGTCACGTTCATCACGATGGCCTACATCGTCGTCCTGAACCCGATCATCCTGTCGGCCGGCACCGACGTCGCGGGCAACAACCTCGCCTTCCCGGCGGTCGCGGCCGTGACGGCGCTCACGGCCGGCGTGATGACGATCCTCTTCGGCCTCGTCGCCCGCCTTCCGTTCGCGTTCGCCGCGGGCCTCGGCATCAACTCCTTCCTCGCGTTCAGCGTCGTGGGCCAGGTCACCTGGCCCGAGGCGATGGGCCTCGTGGTGATCAACGGCCTCATCATCGTGCTGCTCGCCGCCACCGGCCTGCGTCGACTCATCTTCGACGCCGTGCCGTACGAGCTCAAGATCGCGATCACGGTCGGCATCGGCCTCTTCATCGCGTTCATCGGCTTCGTCGACGCCGGACTCGTGACCGCGACGGGTCAGAACTCCCCGCCCGTCGGTCTCGGCATCGGCGGCTCGATCGCGACCGTGCCCACGCTCGTCTTCATCGTCACCCTGCTGCTGACCGGCGTGCTCGTCGCACGCAAGGTGAAGGGCGCCCTCCTCATCGGCCTCGTCACCGGCACGGTGCTCGCGGTCGTCATCGAGGCGATCTGGCACCTCGGCTCGAGCGTCGACAACGACGGCGGCTGGAGCCTCTCGGTTCCCGCGCTGAACGGCAGCCTGTTCGCGGTGCCCGATCTCAGCCTGGTCGGCGACGTGAGCTTCGACTTCAGCAAGGTCGGCTTCCTGACGGTCATCATGCTGGTCTTCACGCTCGTGTTCACGAACTTCTTCGACGCGATGGGCACCATGACGGGCCTGTCGAAGGAGGCCGGTCTGGCCGACGAGAAGGGCAACTTCCCGCGCCTCAAGAGCGCGCTCATCGTCGAGGGCGTCGGCGCCGTCGCCGGCGGGTTCACGTCGGGCTCGTCGAACACCGTCTTCATCGAGTCGGGCTCCGGCATCGGCGAGGGTGCGCGCACGGGCTTCGCGAACATCGTCACCGGCGTGCTGTTCCTGCTCGCCATGTTCCTCACGCCGCTCGCGCAGATCGTGCCGAGCGAGGTCGCCGCGGCCGCCCTGGTCATCGTCGGTGCGATGATGATGGCGCAGATCCGCGACCTCGACCTGAGCCAGTTCTCGGTGCTCCTGCCCGTCTTCCTCACGGTCGTCATCATGCCGCTCACCTACTCGATCGCGAACGGCATCGGCGCGGGCTTCGTCGCCTGGGTCGTCGTGCGCTCGCTGTCGGGCAAGGCGAAGACCATCAGCCCGCTGCTCTGGATCGTCGCCGCCGGCTTCGTGCTGTACTTCGCGCGCGGTCCGATCGAGGCGTTGTTCGGCGCCTGAGCACGACGAACGCCTGAGCACGACGTCGAACGACGGATGCCCCGTGGCCGGCCGGCCACGGGGCATCCGCGTCTCCACGTGCGGCCGCGGTCAGCCCGCGCGGTCGGCGCCCTCGGTCCCCTCGGGGTGCGAGGTGTCGCGCACGTCGTCGGTGCCGCGCGCCCGCCCGATGGCCGACATCACGTGGAAGATCACGATCGCCGCGATCGTGCCGAGCGCGATGCCGTTGAACGAGACCCCGCCGATGGCGAAGGTGAAGTCCGCGATGCCGATGATGAGCGCCGTCGCGGCCGTGAACTGGTTCACGGGCCGTGAGAAGTCGACCCTGTTGTCGACCCAGATCTTCACGCCGATGATGCCGATCAGGCCGTAGAGCGCGGTCGTCACTCCGCCGAGCACCCCCGGCGGGATGGTGTTGACGACCGCGCCGAACTTGGGGGAGAGGCCGAGCAGGATCGCGACGAGGCCGGCGACCCAGTACGCGGCCGTCGAGTACACCCGCGTCGCGGCCATGACGCCGATGTTCTCGCCGTACGTGGTCGTGCCCGAGCCGCCGAAGAACCCCGCGATGGTCGTCGCCAGTCCGTCGGAGAACAGCGCACGTCCGGTCGAGCGGTTGATCGCGGCATCCGTCATCTGCGCGACGCCCTTGATGTGGCCCACGTTCTCGGCCACGAGCACGAGCACGACGGGCAGGAACGCGGGCAGGTAGCCCCAGATCGACGCGTCGACGAACGGGTTGGACGGCAGGTGGAAGGTCGGCAGGCCCACCCAAGCGGCCGCCTCGATGGGGGCGTAGTCGACCTGGCCGAGGAGGGCCGCGACGACGTAGCCGAGCACGACGCCCACCAGGATCGACATGCGGCCGAGCAGCCCGCGGAAGAGCACGCTCGAGATGATCACGGCGGCGAGCGTGACGAACGCCGTGAGCGGCTCCTGCATGAAGTTGTCGCGGGCCGCAGGGGCGAGGTTGAACCCGATGAGCGCGACGATCGCGCCGGCGACGACGGGCGGCATGAGCGCGTCGATCCAGCCCGTGCCGAGCCACTGCACGATCAGGCCGATCGCGGCGAGCAGCACGCCCACGACGACGATGCCGAAGAGCGCAGCGCCCATGGGGTCCGCGACGTTCTCTGCGGCCAGCGCGGCCGTGATCGGGGCGATGAAGGCGAACGACGAGCCGAGGTAGCTCGGCACCTTGTTCTGGGTGATGACGAGGAACAGGATCGTGCCGATGCCGGAGAAGAACACCGTGGTGGCCGGCGGGAACCCGGTGAGGATCGGCACGAGGAACGTGGCGCCGAACATCGCGATCACGTGCTGCGCGCCGAGGCCGATCGTGCGAGGCCAGCTGAGCCGTTCGCCGGGGGCGACCACCTGCCCCGGCAACACGTGCTTGCCGTCGCCGTGCAGGGTCCAGCTGAAGTTCATCTCGCTCCGTTCGGTCGCCACCCCTAGGGGATCCCTCAGAGCGTATCGGGGGGTTTGCCCCATACCTCGGAGCAGGCGCGGCTCGTAGCGTTGAAGCAACACCACGAACAGGAGCCTTCCCATGACCACCACCGCCACGACCACCGCACCGGCCCCGTACGCCCAGGTTCCCTCGGCCTCCGCCATCGCGACGGAGTCGAACGGCTTCAGCATCTCGAGCCTCGTGCTCGGCATCGTCTCGATCTTCGCGAGCTTCACGTTCTTCGTGCCCGTCGTCGGCCTCGTGCTCGGCATCATGGCGCTGAAGCGCGAGCCGGCCTCGCGCACCATGGCCATCTGGGGCATCGTGCTGAACGGCGTCATGCTGGCCGGCACCGTGCTCGTCACGCTCGGTACGCTCGCCTTCGGGCTCGTGATGCTGCCCTTCGCGTTCATCTAGGCAACGCGGTCGCCAGGCGGCATCGGGCCCGATCGGCCGGTCGATCCGACCGGCCGATCGGCGTGCCCGGACGATCGATCGGGATCGACGGCGCACTCAGGAAGTCGGCGGAGACCGGCGGGTAGGCTCGGAGGGTACCCACCCGGAGGTGTTCGTGACGACGTCGTCAGACAATCCAACCGCTACCCGAACCGAGACCGACTCGCTCGGCTCGGTCGAGGTTCCCGCAGCGGCCTACTGGGGCGTGCACACGCTCCGCGCTCTCGAGAACTTCCCGATCTCGAAGCGCCCGATCTCGGTCTACCCAGAGCTCGTGATCGCGCTCGCCGCGGTCAAGCAGGCCGCGGCACGCGCCAACCACGACGTGGGCGTGCTGAACGACCGGAAGGCCGCGTTCATCGACGCGGCCTGCCAGCGCATCATCGACGGCGAGTACCACGAGCAGTTCGTGGTCGGCGTGATCCAGGGCGGCGCCGGCACGTCGACGAACATGAACGCGAACGAGGTCATCGCGAACGTCGCGCTCGAACTCGCGGGGTACGCCAAGGGGCGCTACGACATCCTGCACCCCATCGACGACGTGAACCGCAGCCAGTCGACGAACGACACCTACCCGACCGCGCTCAAGGTCGCGATGACGTACTCGCTCACGACCATGCTCGACGAACTCGAGCTGCTGCGTCGTTCGTTCAGCGCCAAGGGGCGCGAGTTCCACGAGATCCTCAAGGTCGGGCGCACCCAGTTGCAGGATGCCGTGCCCATGACGCTCGGCCAGGAGTTCCACGGGTTCGCGACGACGCTCGGCGAAGACCTCGAACGCCTCCGCGAGACGATCAAGCTCCTCGGCGAGGTGAACCTCGGCGCGACCGCCATCGGAACCGGCATCACCGCGGATCCCGGCTACGCCGCGCGCGCGGTCGCCCACCTCAGCACCATCACGGGGCATCAACTCGTCACCGCGCCCGACCTCATCGAGGCCACGAGCGACACCGGGGTCTTCATGACCTTCTCGAGCGCGCTGAAGCGCAGCGCGATCAAGCTCTCGAAGATCTGCAACGACCTGCGACTGCTCTCGTCGGGCCCGCAGGCCGGCTTCGGCGAGATTAACCTGCCGCCCAAGCAGGCCGGCTCCTCGATCATGCCCGGCAAGGTCAACCCCGTGATCCCCGAGGCCGTGAGCCAGGTCGCCTATGCGATCGCGGGCGCCGACCTCACCGTGACCATGGCCGCCGAGAGCGGGCAGCTGCAGTTGAACGCCTTCGAGCCGGTCATCGCCCACTCGCTGCTGCAGTCGATCACGTGGATGCGCCAGGCCTGCTGGACCCTCCGCGTCAACTGCGTCGACGGCATCACGGCCAACACCGAACGCCTCGCCGGCATGGTCGCGTCGAGCGTGGGCGTCATCACCGCGCTCATCCCGTTCATCGGCTACGGCGAGGCATCCGCACTGGCGAAGCTCGCGCTCGTGACCGGGCGACCGGTCGCCGACCTCGTCGTCGAGGCCGGGCTCATGACGCGCGAGGCGGTCGTGGCGCAGCTCGTGCCCGAGAAGCTGTCGGGCATCGGCCCGATCACGCAGGCGATTCCGGTGATCGAGCTGCAGGGCGAACCCTCGGAGTGAGTCGACGAAGGTCGCGGCGAACCCGGTCGGTTCGCTGCGGCATCCGCTCGGCCATTCCCCGCCGACACGAGGTCGGACGTCGGGATGTCGGATGTCGCGAGCTCAGATGACGCGGCAGTGGGTCGTGAGCGAGCCGATGCCCTCGACGCTCACCGTGACGGTCGATCCGTCGCGCAGGAACACCGGCGGCTTGCGCGAATAGCCGGCCCCGCCGGGGCTGCCGGTGGAGATGAGCGTGCCGGGCGGAATGGTCGCCGAGCGCGAGAGCAGCGAGATGATCTCGGCGACGCTGCGCACCATCTCGGCCGTCGAGGCGTCCTGCATGATGCTGCCGTCGAGGTTCGTCGTCAGCCACAGGTTCTGCGGGTCGGGGATCTCGTCGGCGGTCACGACGACCGGTCCGGTCGGGGTGAAGCCGTCGAACGACTTGCAGCGCGACCACTGGGCCTCGCTGAACTGGATGTCGCGGGCCGTGATGTCGTTGACCACGGTGTAGCCCCAGACGTAGTCGAGGGCGTCGCGCGCGTGCACGCCGCGCGCGGAGCGACCGATGATCACCCCGAGTTCGGCCTCGTAGTCGACCTGGTCGGTCAGGTCGGCCGGCCAGGTGGTCGTCGCGCCGTGCGCGGTCAGCGAGTTCGGCCACAGCGAGAAGATCGTCATCGCGGTCTCGGATCGGAGCTTCAGCTCCGAGGCGTGGGCGGCGTAGTTCGCGCCGATGGCGATCACCTGCGCGGGCCGGAGCACGGCCGAGGAGTGGCGCAGGTCGGCGACCGGATGCCGCGGCAGGGCGCCTGGACCGTCGGCGACCGCGTCGACGACCGTGTCGGCTCCGGTCGTCGCCTCGGTCTCGGCGGCAGGCTCGGCGCGGCTCGGCGGCTCGGCGGCGCCGACCGCGGCACGCACGCGGGCGAGGCCCTCAGGGCCCTGTTCGATGAGGTCCTGCAGGTCGCGAGGGGCGCGCCTCATGACCTCGTCGAGGAAGATCGCGGACTCGCCCTCCACCACCGCGAGTCGGGGGGTCGTCTGGCCTTCGACTCTGAGGTGCGCAAATCTCACCTGTCCAGACTATCCGCGGGCTTCGGCTGTTTGCTGTGCACAACGTACAAGATCGGATCAGGCAAACGACACGATGTCGACGGGGATTCTTGAAGCATCCGCGCGCAGTTCCGATGTCTAGCGCCGTACATCGCCGAAATCGCACCGAACGCGTCAGATTGACACGATATACATCCGATGTTTAGGATTAACTTGTCACGAAAGGACCCCATGACCGCAATCGTCGCCGTCGAAACGCACGACATCCGCTTCCCGACCTCGCTCGCGCTCGACGGATCCGATGCGATGAACCCCGACCCCGACTACTCGGCCGCATACGTCGTGATCCGCACCGATGCCGCCGACGGCCTCGAGGGGCACGCGTTCGTCTTCACGATCGGCCGCGGCAACGACGTGCAGGTCTCGGCGCTCGACGCGCTGCGCGGACACCTCGTGGGTCGCGACGTCGAAACGCTCCTCGGCGACATGGGCGCGACCTCTCGACTCCTCCTCCACGACTCGCAGCTGCGCTGGCTCGGGCCCGAGAAGGGCGTGATGCACATGGCCATCGGCGCCGTCGTGAACGCGCTCTGGGACCTGCGCGCGAAGCGGGCCGGTCAACCGCTCTGGCTCCACCTGGCGGGCCTCAGCCCCGAGGAGCTCGTCTCGTTGGTCGACTTCCGGTACCTGACCGATGCGCTGACGCCCGACGAGGCGCTCGAGATCCTCCGCGCGGCGGAGCCGGGGCGAGCCGAGCGCATCGCTCGACTGACCTCGCTGGGGTACCCGGCGTACACGACCAGTCCGGGGTGGCTCGGATACTCCGACGAGAAGCTCGAGCGGCTCTGCCGCGAGGCGGTCGCCGACGGGTTCCCGCAGATCAAGCTCAAGGTCGGGGGCGACCTCGCCGACGATCGGCGCCGCCTCGCGATCGCACGCTCCGCGGTCGGCCCGGGCTTCCCGATCGCGATCGACGCCAACCAGCGGTGGGATGTCGCAGAGGCGATCGCGTGGGTGAACGCCCTGGCCGAGTTCGACGTGGCGTGGATCGAGGAGCCGACGAGCCCCGACGACATCCTCGGGCACGCGGCGATCGCCCGCGGCGTCGCCCCGATCCGCGTCGCGACCGGCGAGCACGTGCAGAACCGCGTGGTCTTCAAACAGCTGCTCCAGGCCGGTGGCATGGACGTCATGCAGATCGACGCGACGCGCGTCGGCGGCGTGAACGAGAACGTCGCCAACCTGCTCCTCGCGGCGAAGTTCGGCGTCCCGGTCTGCCCGCATGCCGGCGGGGTGGGCCTCTGCGAGGCGGTGCAGCATCTCTCGATGTTCGACTACGCGGCCGTCTCGGGCTCCATGGACGGTCGCATGATCGAGTTCGTCGATCACCTGCACGAGCATTTCGTCACCCCCACGGTCGTCGAGAACGGGCGGTACCAGGCACCCCATGCGCCCGGGGCCGGAACCGAGATGCTCGCGGCATCCGTCGCCGAGTTCAGCTGGAAAGCCCGGAGCGCCGAAGGCGAGGCCCGAGTCGAGGCCGAGGTCGGCTGAGGCGCGACGGCGTCGGCCGAACCCGGACTCGGGCGGCCGATGCCGAGCAGCATGCGTGCGGGACTCGGGATGCGGGCCTCAGCCGAGTGTCGAGAGCAGTTCGACCACCGGGAGGAAGCGCACCCGGGAGAGCTCGATGTGGTCGCGCATGAGGGTGGACGCCTCGTCGGCGTCGCCCGCGATGATCGCATCGGCGATGGCCGAGTGGTTGTCGATCGTGCGGGACACCTGACCCGAACGGTCGTATTCCTCGAGCACCTCGCGCAGCTTGGCGTGGTCTGGATGATCGGCCGAATGCGACGCGAGGTAGAGCCGCAGGAAGTGCAGGTGGAAATGCGTGCGCTCGAACGACTGCGCGATGAGCTCGTTCCCGGCGGTCGTGGCGATCAGTGCGTGGAACCTCGCATCGTGATCGGTCAGCGCCCGGAACGCCTCCGAACCACCCTCGCGCGAACCGGTCGTCTGCCGGCCGATCTCGATCTCGGCTCGCAGCGACCTCGCCACGTTCGGATCGACCGACCGGGATGCCTGGGACGCCGTCCACTGCTCGATGAGCACGCGGAACTGCGTGAGCTCGACGAACTCCCTGACGCTCAGCAGCGGCGTCGTGGAGTATCCGCGAAGGGGCACCTTCACGACGAGGCCGTCGGACTC
Source organism: Agromyces aureus (assembly GCF_001660485.1). Lineage (GTDB taxonomy): Bacteria > Actinomycetota > Actinomycetes > Actinomycetales > Microbacteriaceae > Agromyces > Agromyces aureus. The sequence continues at coordinate 2,918,833 of NZ_CP013979.1, read as the reverse complement.
GAGTCGTGCGAGCGCCTCGCGAACGGGTGTGGGGGAGACGCCGAGGTCGGCGGAGAGCGAGTCGATGTTCACGCGGTTGCCGGGAGCGATGCGATGCTCGAGCACCATGTCCCGGATCACGCTGTACGTCTCGTCGGAGAGGACCGACCGGGAGATGCGGGTCGGGGCCGGGTGGGCCTCGGAGTGCAGTTCGACGTGCATCAACCCTCCACCACGTCGATCCGTTCCTCATGGATGAGGCGGATGACCGATTTGCTCATCTCATCGTAGTCGTGCGTGTTCGCGACGCTGCCCGTCACCTCGAAATCCTGCATGACCACGATGCGGTCGACGAGCGTCACCATCTCGGCCAGGTCGCTCGAGATCACGAGCACGGCCTTGCCCTGCTCCGCGAGCTCCCAGATGAGCTTGTAGAAGGCGCCCTTCGTGCGCACGTCGATGCCGACGGTCGGTTCGTCGATGATCAGGATGTCGGTGTTCGCAGCGAGCCACTTGCCGAGCGAGACCTTCTGCTGGTTGCCGCCCGAGAGTTGGCCGACGAGCTGGTCGCGGTTGGACACCTTCACGTCGAGCGACGCGATGTACTCGTCGGCGGTCGCCTTCGCAGCGCGCTCGCGCACGAAGCCGAACGCATTCGACAGGCGCTTCAGCACCGTGACCGTCAGGTTGCGGGCGACCGTCTGGTCGAGGAAGAGGCCCTCGGCTTTGCGATCCTCGGTCACGTAGCCGATGCCGTAGCGTGCGAGCGCGTCGCCGACGGACCGGATCTGCGCGATCGCGCCGTTGACGCGGACCTCTCCCTCGGTGATGCGGTCCAGCCCGAGGACGGCTTTCGCGAGCTCGGAGCGGCCGGCGCCGACGAGCCCGTACATGCCGACGATCTGACCGGGATGCACGGCGAACGACACGTCGCGGTGTCCGCCGAGGGTCGACACCTCGCGCAGCTCGAGCGCCGGCGTTCCGAGCTCGGACGGCGATCGGTCAGGGACCTCGAGCTTGGCCAGCGTTCGGCCCACCAGCAGGTCGACGACCGTGTCCTTGGAGTAGTTCGAGAGCGGCTCCGACTCGGCCACCGAGCGTCCGTCACGGAAGACCGTGACGGTGTCGCAGTGCGCGAACACCTCTTCGAGCTTGTGGCTGACGAAGAGGATCGCGCGACCCTGGGCGGAGAGGCGGTGCACGACGTCGAACAACAGCTTCGACTCGGTCTCGCTGATCGAGGCCGTCGGTTCGTCGAGGAGCAGCACCGCGCTCTCGGTGTAGAGACCGCGGGCGATCTCGACGAGCTGCGTCTGCGCCGGCGAGAGCAGGCTCGTCGGCGTCGCCGGGTCGATCGGGAAGTCGAGCAGGTCGAGTACGCGCTTCGCCCCCTCGCGGACCTCGCGCCACTGGACGCGTCCGCCCCGAACGGGCGTGTTTCCGAGCACGATGTTCTCGGCGACCGTGAAGTCGGTGATCACGTTGCGCTCCTGGTGCACCACGCCGATGCCGGCGCGGGTCGCCTCGTGCGCGGAGCGGAAGGACTGCTCGGCACCGTTGACAAGGAGCAGGCCGGAGTCCGGCGGCTGGATGCCCGTGATGATCTTGATGAGCGTCGACTTGCCCGCGCCGTTCTCGCCGAGCAGGGCATGGACCTCGCCCGGCTTCAGTCGGAGGTTGACCTCGTCGAGCGCGCGCACACCGGGGAAGGTCTTCGTGATGCCGCGCACTTCGAGCGCATAGGCGGTGTCGGTCATGCCGGTGCTCCAGGATCGATGGCCCGCGCCGCCGCAGTCGGCGGCGCATCGGGCGGGGTCGGGCGGCTCCGGCGAGTCGCCGGGCGACGGGTGCGAACACGGTCGAGGGCGACCGTGCCGAGCACGACCGCGCCGATGACGAAGTTCACCCAGCTGGGCTCCAGCTGGAACTGCGCTCGTGCGCTGTCGACCAGTCGGACGATCGTCGCCGCGAGCACGGTTCCCAGCACGGCGACCGTGCCGCCCGTGAGGGAGACGCCGCCGATGATCGGGGCGGCGAAGCTCGACAGGAGCCAGTCCTCGCCGATGCTCTTGTTGGCGCCGGGCAACGACGCGAGCACGAGGAACGCGGCGACGCCGCAGAGGAGGCCGGAGAGGCCGTGCGCGGTCACGAGGCTGCGGTTGTTCGAGATGCCCGAGAGGGTCGCCGCGAGGGGATTGCCGCCGCTGGCGAGCATGTTCCTGGCGATCAGCGTCTGCCGGTAGCCGATCGCGAGCAGGCCGGCGATGACGACGGCGATCCAGAAGATGAGCGGAACGCCGAGCGGCCTCGCACTGCCGATCGCCGCGATCTCGGGCCAGGAGGCCGAGGTGATGGTGCGGGTGCCGACGATCGCGTACTGCGCACCGGAGAGGATCGTCATGGTCGCGAGCGTCACGATGAAGCCGTTGATCTGGGTCAGCACCACGATGAGTCCGTTGAGCACGCCGGCGGCGAGGCCGATCAGGATCGCGATGATGCCGCCGAGCCAGGCCGGCACCCCGAAGTCGGCGATGAGCACCGCCGCCGAGCATGCGGCGAACCCGCCGATCGCTCCGACGGCGAGATTCATCTGGCCGACCGCGAGGGCGGCCATCTGTGCGAGGCCGATGACGATCGGGATGGCGAGGAACTGGAAGAAGGTCTCGAGCGAGATCGGGGAGAGGAATCCGCCGCTCGAGCTGATCGTCAGGATGATGACGCCGGCGAGGATCACGGCGGCGAGGATCGTGTTCTGGTCTCGGAGCAGTCGTGCGAAGCGCGCGCTCATGACACCACCGCCTTCTCTTCGGTCTTGACCGTCGTATCCGCTCTCGCGGAGCGCAGTCGGGAGCGGGCGCCCGTCACCGAGCGGATGCGGTCGGCCGAGAGGGCGATGAGCAGGATCGTGCCGAGCAGGATGTTGAGCCCCTCGATGCCGACGCCGAACAGCAGGAGGCCCTGGCGGATCACGACCGTGAGCGTGATGCCGAGGAAGGTGCCGATCACCGAGACATACCCTCCGGCGAGCAGCGTGCCGCCGAGGATCGGGCCGAGGAAGGACTGCAGCATGAACTCCTGGCCGATGCCGGGGGTGAACGACCCGGTGCTGGCTCCGAGCATGAACCCCGCGAGTGCCGCGAGCGCGCCCGAGAGGGTGTGCACGGTGATGATGCGACGTGGCACCGGGATCGCGGAGAGCAGCGCGGCTCGGTCGTTCGATCCCGTCAGGAGGATCTCGCGGCCGACGCGCGACCTGGCGAAGAGGAGCCCGATCACGATCATCGCCGCGAGGGCGACGAAGAGGATGAGCGGAATGCCGTCTGGCCCGCACACGTCGCCGAGGCAGAGGTCGGAGAGCTTCGAGCGGCCGAGCTCGGCGAGACCCGGCGTCTGCACGGTGATCGCGTTGCCCGTGCTCACCCATGAGTAGACGGCGGGGACGAGGCCGAGGAGCGCGAAGCTCATGGCCAGGGTCACCACGAAGGAGTTGACCCCCGCGTAGGCGATCAGCACGCCGCAGAGCGCCCCGACGGCGCCGCCGAATGCGAGGCCCACGAGGATGCCGACGATGAGCGGGACGTCGAACGCCTGGAAGATCATCGCCGAGCCCATCGCGCCGATCGCGGCCATGCCGCCGACGGCGAGGTTCATCTGGCCGACCGAGAGCACGACCATCTGCGCGAGCCCGACGACCGTGAAGATGGCGATGCTCGTGAGCATCGGGCCGATCACGAAGGCGGGCGAGAAGAACATGGGCTTGAGGCTGCCGATGAGGGCCACGAGCACGACGATGAGCAGGAGGAGCCCGACGCGGTTGTCGCTGATCAGGCTGGTCGCACGAACGGATCCACGGCTCATGCGACTCGCCTCCGGTCGATCTCGTCGGCATCCCATTCGATGCCGAGGCCCGGCGACGACGGCGCGACCGCCCAGCCGTCGTCGACGACGAGCACGGTCTTCGTGATGCCGCGGAGCTGGGGGATGTGCTCGACGTATGCGCCGTTCGGCACCGCGGCCACGAGGCTCACGTGCAGTTCCATCAGAAAGTGCGGGCATACGGCCACGTTGTACGCCTCGGCGAGGTGCGCGACCTTGAGCCAGGGGGTCACGCCGCCGATGCGGGCGACATCCACCTGCACGATGCCGGCGGCACCGCGGTGCAGGTAGTCGCGGAACTGCCCGATCGAGTACATGGACTCGCCCACCGCGATGGGGATGCTCGTCGACGAGGCGAGACGGGAATGTCCGCTCACGTCGTCGGCCGGAAGCGGTTCCTCGAACCAGTAGAGGTCGGCGTCCTCGAACGCCGCAGCGCGGCGGATCGCCTCGGCCGCCGTCATCGACTGGTTGGCGTCGACCATGATGTGGAGGTCGTCGCCGACCGCCTCGCGCACCGCGAGCAGGCGCTCGCGATCTTCGCGAACGGCCGGCTTGCCGACCTTGAGCTTGACGCCGCGCAGGCCCTTCGCCTGCGAGGCGAGCGCGCCCTCGACGAGGTCCTCGGTCGGCAGGTGCAACCAGCCGCCCTCGGTGTCGTAGAGGGGAACACGCTGCCGATGGCCTCCGGCGATCTGCCAGAGGGGTTCGCCTGCCCGTCGGGATCGGAGGTCCCAGAGGGCCGTGTCGACGGCGGCGAGCGCGAGCGAGGTGATCGCGCCCACCGTCGTGGCCCGGGTCGAGCGGAAGAGCTCGACCCAGATGCCTTCGACGTTTCGGCTGTCGAGGCCAGGCAGGAGCGGGACCAGGTGGTCGCGCAGCATCGAGAGGACTGCGCGACCACCTGTTCCGATCGTGTAGGAGTACCCGACACCCGTGAGCCCGTCGGCAGTGTCGATCTCGAGGAAGATCGTCTCCTGCTTCAGGAAGCTCTGGACGGCGTCGGTGCGCACGGTCTCGACCTCGAGGTCGATCAGGGAGGCGCGTGCCGCGGTGATGGTGGTCATGGTGTCGGTGTGCTCCGTCGTGCTTCGGTTACTTGCAGTCGAGGAGGTCGTTCTCGAACTGGCCCATGATCTTCTCGGACTCGGCGTCCTGCTCCTCGGTGTAGGTGCCGACGTTGTCGCCGGTGACGACGAACGAGCCGGAGTCGACGATCACGCCGGGGTCCTTGACCGTGCAGGCCTTCGACTGCAGTTGTGCGAGCACCCACGAGCCGACGTACGCCTGGCCGGTCGGGTTCTGCACGACCGTCGCCGAGACGGAGCCGTCGGCGATGCCGTCGAGGATCACCTGGTCATCGTCGATGGCGACGACCTTGATCGGAAGGCCGGACTCCTTCACCGCGGACGCGGAGGCGACGGCCGGGTTGTACGCGGTCGACACGAATCCGTTGATCTCCGAGCCCTTGGCCGCGAGCAGGTCGGCCACGGCCTTCTGCGCCGTGCCGAGGTCGACGTCGATGTCCGTGACCGTGCTGAGCAGGGTCACGGCGCCGTTGGTCTCGTCGACGGCCTTCTCGACGCCGGCGATGCGGCGCTGCGTGTTGGAGTCGACGTTGTTGCCGGTCAGGTGGACGAGGTTGCCCTTGCCGCCCATCGCCTCGATGGCCGCCTGGGCCGCCTTGTATGCCGCGACCTCGGTGTCGGTCGAGAGGCAGAAGTCCGCCTCGTTCACGTCGCCGGCCGGGCAGGAGGCGAGCGAGCCGACGGCGAAGCCCTGCTCCTTCAGCGTCTTGAACGTCGTGTTGATGTCGGTCGGGGAGACGCCGAAGATGCCGAAGGCGTTGACGCCCTGAGCGGCGAGCGAGTTGATCACCTCGTTCTGCTTGGCCTGGTCCCACTCCGCGGTCTCGTTGAAGACGCTCGAGCCGAGGCCGAAGTCGGTCACGGCGAGCTCTCCGGCGGCCTTCCACGGCTGGAAGTAGGGGTGGGATCCACCTGGCACGAGGGCCACGTTCACCGATGCGAGATCGCCGCCCTCCGCCGATGCCTCGGTGTTCGCGGCCTTGCTGGTGCAAGCCGCGGTGGTCAGGGCCAGGGCGATCGCCGCGGTCGCCATCAGGCCGCGAGCGACCTTGCTGCGAACAGCCATGTTGTTCCTCCACTCTGAGAAATGAAATATCCAATAGGATCGGTGACAACATTGCGGCAACGTCGGATGGATGTCAAGCCGCTCCAGATCACGGGTCCGTCACGACTCCGCACCATGGGCCGCCACGCGCCTACGGGCGCTCGCGCCCGCGTTCGCGCTCGCGTTCGACCGACGGAGCCGAGTCACAGCGCAGCAGCTCGGAGCCAAGCCTCGATGCCGGCGATGTGCGTGAGGGTCACGGCCCTGGCGAGGTCCTGATCGCCCGCCTCGAGCGCCGAGAGGATCGCGTCGTGCTCGGCGATGGTGCGATCGGTCGCGTTCTCCTGCGTGATGCCACGCCAGATGCGGGCCCGCACGGTGCGGCCGGACATCGACTCGAGCAGGCTCGTCAGGTAGGCGTTGCCGGCCATCGATGCGATGCCCCGATGGAACTCGAGGTCGTGCTCGATGAGCGCGTCGAGCTCGGATGCGGCGTCGACGCCCTCGAGGAGCTCGCGCAGGCGAGCCAGATCGGCCGGATCCGCGTTCTGCGCAGCGAGTGCGGAGGTCGCCGGCTCGAGGATGCGGCGCACGGCGAAGATCTCGAGCACCGACTGATCGCTGTGCAGGTCGACCACGAAGCTCATCGCCTCGAGCAGCAGGTCGGGTTCGAGGCTCGTGACGTAGGTTCCGTCGCCGCGGCGCACGTCGAGCACGCGCACGATCTCGAGCGCCTTGACGGCTTCGCGCAGCGAGGAACGGCTCAGGCCGAGTCGTTCGCTGAGCTCCTTCTCGGGCTCGAGACGGTCGCCCGGCTTCAGTTCGCCGGAGAGGATCATCTCCTTGATCTTCAGGATCGCTTCATCGGTGACCGCCATACCGGAATCGTAGCGTGGGGCACCCAAGACATCGGATCTTTCCGGCGCGTGGGATCGGCCGCGCGTTCCGCCGTGCGGAGCGCCGTGCGCGCCGCCCGAGATCAGGCGGAGCGCCAGAGGTGCATCGACGCGTAGCTGCGCCACGGTGCCCAGCGGGCGCCGTATACGTCGAGTTCGCGCGGAGTATGGGGGAGGCCGAGGCGTTCAGCGCCGTTGCGCAGAGCCAGATCGCCCGTGAGCAGCACGTCGGGTGCTCCGGTCACGCGCATCGCGACGTACCCGGCGGTCCACGGCCCGATGCCGGGAATCTCGAGGAGGCGAGCCTCGAGGTCGTGCCGTTCGCGATCGGACGAGACGACGAGCTCGCCCGATGCGAGGCGGGCCGCGACGTCGACGATCGTGCGGATGCGCGCGGCCGGCCCACGCAGCACGCCTGCGCCGTGCTCGGCGATCGCCGCCGCGGTCGGGAACAGCGTGGTCAACGCCTCGTCGCCCGCGACGCGCGCGCCGAGTTCGGCGGCGAGTCGACCGAGGGCGGTGCGCGCCGCGGCGACCGAGATCTGCTGCCCGATGAGCGCCCGGAACACCAACTCGTGAGGGTCGAGGCATCCGGGCACGCGGATGCCGGGCACGGCGGCGACCGAGGCTGCGAACGCGGGCTCCGCCGCGAGGGCGCCGTCGATCGCGAGGGCATCGGCGTCGAGGTCGAAGAGGCGCCGAACCCTCGCCACGAGTGGGGGAAGGTCGGCGAGGCCCGTGAGGCGGGCCTCGATCTCGATGCTGGGCGAGCCGGCGTCGCCGCCCGGGGTGATCGCGACGAGCGCGGGCCCGCTGGGCAGGCGCAGGGTGCGCCGGAACCTCGGCGCGCCGTCAGCCGTCAGGGTCGACGTCTCGACGCCCGTGACCGTGCGCGCCGCGAGCCACCCGAACACGCCGGCCGCGTCGAACGGCGGGCGGGCGGGCAGACGCAGGCGCACGACGCCCGCGCCGGGGCCGGCGGCAGCAGGAGGCTCGGCGCCCGCGACGACGACGATGCCGTTCGGGCCGGGTCTGGTGAGGTCGACGGAGCCAGAGGATGCCGGCCGATCGCCGCCCCCAGCAGCGCGCTCGTGCACGCGCGCGGCGGCCCGCACCTCGAGGGGACTGCGCTCGTAGACCTCGCGGACCGTGTCGTTGAACTGGCGGATGCTGCCGAACCCCGACGCGAATGCGACATCGGCCACGGGCAGCGAGGTCGAGGTGAGCAGCGCCCGCGCGGTCTGCGCCCGGTGCGCGCGAGCGAGGGCGAGTGGGCCAGCGCCGAGTTCGGCGGTGAGCACACGCGTGAGGTGGCGGGGCGTGTAGCCGAGGCGTGCGGCGAGCCCGGGAACCCCGTCGCGTTCGACGACGCCGTCGGCGATGAGCCGCATGGCGCGTGCCGCGAGGTCGTCGCGCAGATTCCATTCGGGGGAGCCGGGCACCGCGTCGGGCAGGCACCGCTTGCACGCGCGAAGGCCGGCCTCGTGCGCGGCGGCCGCCGTGAGGTAGAACGTCACGTTCGACGGCTTCGGCGAGACCGCCGGACAGCTCGGCCGGCAGTAGATGCCCGTCGAGTGCACGCCCGTGATGAACTGCCCGTCGAAGCGGGCGTCGCGTGCCTGCATGGCGCGGTACCGCTCGGCGAACTCGGGGTCGTCGACGGACGTCGCGCTGAGCACGCGCGGTGCGGCTGAGGGGGTGGACATGACTCCAGACTCGCACGCCCGACCGACATCGATCGGCGGGAATCGGACATCAGCGGGTGCCAATAGGCTGGGCCGCATGCCGCTCGACGTCCTCTCCGTGCTCACCGACGCCCTCGGTGCCCGGGTCTCGACGGCGCCCGCCGACCTCGAGGCCGTGCGCGAAGACCGTTCGGGCTGGCGCGGCGCGAGCCGGGCGCTCGCCGTCGTGCACGCGGCATCCGTCGACGACGTGCAGGCCGTCATGCGCATCGCGCACGCGACGGCCACGCCCGTGGTCGTGCGCGGTGCGGGCACGGGGCTCGCGGGCGGGGCCATCGCGAGTGCCGGATGCCTCGTGCTCGACCTCTCGCGCCTCGACCGCATCCTCGAGATCTCCGAGGCCGACGAACTCGCGGTCGTCGAGGCGGGCGTTCTGAACGGCGCTCTCGCGGCGGCGGTCGCACCGCTCGGCCTCTGGTACGCGCCCGACCCGGCGAGTCGGGCCATCTCGTCGATCGGTGGCAACATCGCCACGAACGCCGGCGGCCTGCTCTGCGCGAAGTACGGCGTCACGCGCGAGTCGGTGCTCGCGCTCGCCGTGGTGCTGCCCGACGGGCGGCTGCTGCGCACCGGGCGCCGCACCGTCAAGGGCGTCACGGGCTACGATCTCACGGCCCTGCTCACCGGCTCCGAGGGCACGCTCGGCGTCATCGTCGAGGCGACCGTGCGACTGCGACCGCTGCCCGGTGGCGAGGTCGTCACGATCGCCGCGGCATTCCCCGATGTCGAGACGGCCGCCGCGGCATCCGCCGCCGTCATCGCCTCGCGCGTGCGACCCGCGATGCTCGAACTCATGGATGCCGCGGGCATCGCGCGCGTGGCCGCGCACCTCGGCGCCGACGCCCTCGCCGGCACTCCGCTCGCGACCCTCGCCCCCGGCGAGGCGTTCCTGCTCGCCCAGACCGATCAGGCGGGCGCCGCCGCCGAGGCCGACGTGATCGAACGCGTGTTCGCCGGCGCGGGCGGTCGCGTGAGCCGGTCTTCGGATGCCGCGTCGGGCGAGCGGCTCGTCGCGATCCGTCGGGCGTGGCACGGCGCGCTCGCTGCGCGCGGGCGCGTGCTCATCGAGGACGTCGCGGTGCCGCGCTCGCGCCTGCCGGAGATGTTCCGCGCGATCGAGCGCATCGGCGCCGACCACGGGCTCGAGATCCCGACGCTCGCGCACGCGGGCGACGGCAACCTGCACCCGAACTTCATCTTCGAGGGCGATCCGGGCGAGGTGCCCGAACACGTGTGGGCCGCGGCCGACGCGATGTTCCGCGAGGCGGTCGCCCTCGGCGGCACGCTCACGGGCGAGCACGGTGTCGGCGTGCTCAAGCGCCGGTGGCTCGCCGACGAGCTCGGAGACGACCAGGTCGACCTGCAGCGCGGCATCAAGGCGCTGTTCGACCCGACCGGCATCCTGAACCCCGGCGTGATGTTCGAGGACCGCGGCACCTCCGTGCCCGACGAGACCCGAACACCCGACGCCACCGACCCGCTCGAGGAGACCCGATGACCAGCCCCGTTCCCGGCGAGTACCGATCGGGCCCCGTGGTGAACCCCGGCCCCTCGCCGCAGGCGTTCATGCCGCCTCCGCCGCCGGCGCCGGTCGTGGCGCCGCTCCGCCGCGGCACCGGGGTGTTCGCCCCGATCGGCATCACGGTCGCGGTGATCGTCGGGCTGCTCGTCGTCGCGTACTTCGCCGTCGCGCTCGGAGTGTCGACGCTGCTCATCGGCAGCCTGCTCGCGCTCGTGCCGCTCACGATCGTGCTGCTCGCGGTGCGCTGGGTCGACCGCTGGGAGCCCGAACCGCGCTGGGCGCTCTGGTTCGCGTTCCTCTGGGGTGCGGCGGTGTCGGTGGCGATCGCCCTCATCGTCGACACGGGGGTGCAGCTCGCCATGGCGTTCGCGCTCTCGACCGGCCCCGACGAGGCCATGCAGGCCGTCGTGCAGGCGCCGCTCGTCGAGGAGGTCGCGAAGGGGCTCGGCATCCTGCTGCTCTTCACCTTCTCGCGCAGCCACTTCGACGGCCCGGTCGACGGGCTCGTCTACGCCGCGACCGTCGCCGCCGGGTTCGCGTTCACCGAGAACATCCTCTACTTCGGGCAGGCGCTCATCGAGGGCGGCGGCGCCGCGCTCGGGGCGACGTTCGTCGTGCGCGGCCTGTTCTCGCCGTTCGCGCACGTGCTCTTCACGGCGTGCACGGGCCTTGCGATCGGCTTGGGGGCGCGACGTACGCGCGGCCCGGGGATCCTGCTCTGGTTCCTCGGTGGCCTCGCCTGCGCGATCGCGCTGCACGCCCTCTGGAACGGCTCGCTCACCTTCGCCTCCGACGCCGTCGCGCTCTACCTGCTCGTGCAGGTGCCGATCTTCGCCGCGGCCATCGTGCTCACGGTGCTGCTGCGCCGTCAGGAGCGCCGCATCACGCGCGACCGGTTGCTCGAGTACGCCGCCGCCGGCTGGTTCAATCCCGACGAGGTCGAGGGGCTCGCCTCGCCGGCCGGCCGCAACGCCGCCCTCGCATGGGCGCGGTCGCAGACGCCGCCGCGCACGCCTCAGGTCAGGGCGTTCATCGCGGATGCCACGCGCCTGGCGTTCACGCGTCAGGCGATCGTCACCGGCAGGTCCGACGCCCGACGCATCGCCGACGAGCGCGAGCTGCTCGACCTCGTCGCGGCCGATCGACGCGCGATCTCCGCGCCCGGGGCCTGACGGCCGACGCACGACCGGGGTGCGGTTCCTCATCAGGTCGCGACTCATGAAGGTGTGAAGGCGCCGTTCGCGACCTGATGAGGGGCCATGAGGCGGCCGCCGATCGCGTCAGGTGGCCGCTCGCGGACATGGAGAAACTCGTCGCCCTGCGGTGTGGCATTGCCGACGACTCTGCGGGGCGACGAGTTCTCAGGCATCCAGAGTGCGACATGTTCGCAGTCAGCGCAAGAGGGGAGTGGACGCTTGTCCGGACTCGTCGCCTCCGATTGGATGGAAGCATGACTGACACGAACAGCAAGCCCGAGATCGACGCTCCCGAGGGCCCCGCCCCCGTAGACCTCGTCATCGAGGACATCGTCGTCGGCGACGGAGCCGAGGCGACCCCCGGCTCCACGGTCGACGTGCACTACCTCGGTGTCGAGTACGACACCGGCGACGAGTTCGACTCCTCCTGGAGCCGCAACCAGTCGATCAACTTCCCCCTGCAGGCGCTCATCGCCGGCTGGCAGGAGGGCATCCCCGGCATGAAAGTCGGCGGTCGCCGCAAGCTCATCGTGCCGCCGCACAAGGCCTACGGCCCCGCCGGCGGCGGGCACCGGCTCTCGGGCCAGACCCTGATCTTCGTGATCGACCTGCTCGGCGTGAGCTGAGCCGAGCGGCATCGCATCATCTGAATCACACGAAGGCCGACGGGCATCGCCCGTCGGCCTTCGTCGTGTCCCACAGTCCGTTCGGCCCCGCGGCATCCGCCCGGCTACGATCGGCGGGTGCCGATGACGTTCACGCCCTACCTCGTGCTCTGCGCCCTTCACCTCGTGCTGCTCGAGACGGGCCCCGACTGGTCGGTCACGACGACCAAGGCGCTCCTCATGCCGCTGCTCGCGCTCGGCGTGGTGCTCGCGGCGCGGCGCTCGCGCCTGAAGACCCCGTGGCTGCTGCTGCTCGCGATCGGGCTGTCGTGGGCGGGCGACGTCGCGCTGTCGTTCGACGGCATGTTCGTCGTCGGGCTGGGCGCGTTCCTGCTCGCACATGTGGCGTACATCACGGTGTTCCTGCGGATGCCGGGTGGGCGCGCTCGCCCGCCCCTGTGGACCCTCGTGTACGCGATCTGGTTCGTCGGCTTCATCGCGCTGCTCGGCCCGCACACCGGCGTGCTGCTCGTGCCGGTCGCGCTCTACGGCCTCGTGCTCGGCCTCATGGCGACGTTCGCCGCGAGCCGCGGCCCGGTCATGGCGGTCGGCGGCGCGCTCTTCGTCGTGTCGGACTCGGTGCTCGGGCTCGGCCGGTTCCTGCCCGGCTACGAGTTCGCCGTGCGGGGGTTCGACCTGCACGACCTCACGGTCATGTCGACCTACCTCGCGGCGCAGCTGCTCATCTCGATCGGGGTGCTCGCGGCGCTTCGCGCTGCGGCTCCGTCGTCTCGCGAACCCGATCGACGAGTTGCCGCCACGGCCCCGTGAGCTGACGTTCGGCGAGGGTCGCCTCGTTGGCCTTCGGTTCGTCGACCTTCGGTTCGTCGGCGCTCGGATCGGCCGCGGTCGACTCGGTCGTGCCCGCCGCGTGCGCCGTCGCCTCGGCAGGCTCGCACCGGATGTCCCACGTGAATCGATCGGGCTCGGCCGGGGCCGCCGGCACGTCGTCCCAGGGGATCTCCTCGATCAGCACGAACCAGTCGTCGGCGTCGGGCTGATCGTCGACCTTCACATGCCAGGTGAGGCGGATGCCGGCAAGGCCGCCGCTGCGGGCCACGAAGACGTCCATGACGCCCACGGTACCCCTCGTGCGGCGAAGCCGACAGGCGGCTACGCCTTCAGCACCCCCACCTGCTGCCAGCCGTCGCGCACGGCCTCGGCCTCGCGGGACTCGTCGCCGAACCGGCGTTCGGCCTGCCGCACGGTCTCGTCGGCGAACTGCGCGAACGTCGCCTCTTCGCCGAGCTCGCCCGACGTGAGCGCGTCGTACCAGATGCGACCGACGTGCTCCCAGGCGAACCCGCCCAACTGACGGGCCGCGAGCGCGAACGCGCGGTTCGGGATGCCGGAGTTCAGGTGCACGCCGCCGTTGTCCTCGACGGTGTCGATGTAGTCGCGCATGTGCCCCGGCTGCGGGTCGCGGCCGAGCACGTCGTCGTCGTAGGCGGTGCCGGGCTCGAGCATGGAGCGGAGCGCACGGCCCTGCACCTCTGCCGTGAAGATGCCCTCGCCGATGAGCCACGTCGCGGCCTCGGCGTCCTGGCCGAGGGCGTACTGCTCGACGAGCGCACCGAAGGCGTCGGAGACGTGCTCGTTGAGGGCGCCCGACTGACCCTGGTAGCGCAGCTTCGCGGTGTTCTCGGTGACGCCGTGCGCGAGCTCGTGCCCGATGACGCTCAGCGAGTCGGTGAAGCCGCGGAAGATCTCGCCGTCGCCGTCGCCGAACACCATGCGCTCGCCGTCCCAGAAGGCGTTGTCGTAGGCCTCGCCGAAGTGCACGGTGGCCTCGAGGGGCATGCCCCGCCCGTCGATCGAGTCGCGCCCGAAGACGCGATCGAACATGCGGTGCGTGTCGCCGAGGCCGTCGTAGGCGTCGTCGACGGCTTCGTCACCCGTGGCGCGTTCGCCTTCGCGGCGCACCAGCTTGCCCGGCAGCCGCTCGGTGCCCTGCGCGTCGGAGATGCGCCGGTCGGGCGTCGACGGGGCGTCGGGCAGCGCGCTCGGCAGCCCGTACCCGTCGTGCTGCGGACGGCCCGGCGAGGTCGGCCCGAGACGAGCCGGCGGTTCGCGCAGGAGCGCTCGTCTGGCGGCCTCGGCGGCGAGTGGGTACCGCGTGCCAGCGGTTTCGGCGATGCGGTCGAGCAGGTAGGGCGGAACGATCGTCGGCATGCGTCGATGCTCGCATCTGCGTGCGACATCCGGGTGAACGGCACGCTGGGCGCGGCCTGCGCAGCACGGTACGTTCTGAGCGCACGCGGCCCGAAGCGCGCCCGGCGACGCCCGCCTAGGCTGGAGACGTGACCACGCCCCCCGCCAAGTCCCTGCTCGCGACCCCGCTCCTCGGTCTCCTGCTCGACGTCGACGGCCCGATCGCCAGCCCGGTGACGCGCACGATCGCGATCCCGTCGATCGCCCGCGACCTCGCGGCGCTCGCGAACGCGGGCATCCCCGTGATCTTCAACACGGGCCGCTCCGACGCGTTCATCGCCGCGCAGGTCGTGCCGCCGATGCTCGCCGCGGGCATCGACCCTGGCGCCCCGATCTGGGCGATCTGCGAGAAGGGCGCGGTCTGGGCGGCGATCGATCAGCACGGTCTCGGTGAGATCCACGTCGACCACGAGCTCGCGACCCCACCGGAGTTCTCGGTCGCGATGCGCGACTTCGTCGGCACCTTCTTCGACGACTTCGGGTTCTTCGACGAGACCAAGCGGGCCATGGTCTCGGTCGAGCAGCACGTGCACGTCGCCAACGCCGACTACCTCGAAGCGCAGCCCGGCTTCGACGACCACGCGCACGAGGTGCTCGCGGCGCACGGGTTCGGCACGGTCCGCGAAGGACACGAGCGACCGGATGCCGCGGGGCGCGTGCAGTGGCGCATCGACCCCACGATCATCTCGACGGACGTCGAGTCGGTGCGCCTCGGCAAGGACCTCGGGGCCGAGCGTGCCGTCGCACTGCTCGAGGAGCGGGGCATCCGCCCCCAGCACTGGCGCACGATGGGCGACTCGCGCACCGACTACGCCATGTCCGAATGGCTGCACGATCGGGGCGAACACGTGCGCCACGTCGACGTGCGCCCGGCCGACGGCGTGCCCGCCACCCGCTACCCCGTGCTCACGGCGGGCGAGCTCATCCACGACGAGGCGGGCGCGGTCTTCCTCACGCGATGGGTCGAGGCCGTGCGCCGCGGAACGCTCGCCGACGACGAATGACCGCCACGGCGACGCACGACCCGGCCGCACTGCGGACGCATCCGATCGCCCTGATTCCGGCGGTGCTCGTGTGCGGCGCCGCAGTGCTGCTGTTCGGGTTCCTGCTGCCGATCGCGGGCTACGCGATGCTCGCCGTCGGGCTCCTGGCCGCGTGGCTCTGCGACCGCTCTGGGCGCACCGAGCGCCTGCTCGCCGACCTCGCGCTCATCGCGGTCGGCCAGATCATCATCTCGACGGCGTCGATGAAGGCCGACCTCAGCGACGCGGGCATGGTGCGGTTCGCCGTCGTGCTCGGGCTCGCGGTGCTCGTGCCGTACCTGATCTCGCGGTTCCTGTACCGCGAGCGCACGATCCGCTTCCCGTGGCGCACGGGCAACCGCTGGAACCGCACCCAGTGGCTCTACCTGATCTTCGTGACGCTCGCGGGCTGGCTGATCCTGCCGTTCTACTTCATCACCTCTGGCGTCTACCAGAACTGGCCGACGGTCACCGAGCCCGACGAGATCGGGCGCCTGCTCATCGGCGTCATCGCCGTCGGCACGTGGGACGAGCTCTTCTTCATCTGCACAGTGTTCGTGCTGCTGCGCCGGCACTTCCCGACCTGGCAGGCGAACCTGCTGCAGACGATCGTGTTCGTGTCGTTCCTGTGGGAGCTCGGCTACCAGTCCTGGGGGCCGCTGCTCACCATTCCGTTCGCGCTGATCCAGGGCTACACGTTCAAGCTCACGAAGTCGCTCGGCTACGTCTTCACGGTGCACATGCTCTTCGACGCGGTCGTGTTCGCGGTCATCGTGTACGCGCACAACGGGTGGCCGGCGATCTTCCTGCTTGCTCCGTAGCCTGGACCGCCGGGACCCGGCCGGGCTTCGATGCCCGGCCGGGATCCGCGTCGGACCCGTGGATCGGCGTCAGTCTCAGGGCCGGGCGTTCAGCTGCAGGACCTCGCGGCGTACGCGCTCGAGACGGGCGCTCCGGGCGCGTCGTCACCCGCAGCGCCGGCCGTCACCGTCGCGGCCCCGGCGGGGAGCTCCTTCACGCGGGTGGTGAACGCGTGATACACGGTCTTGCCCGCAGCCACGGCCGAGAACGACTTCGACCCGTAGGCGGTCTCGACCACCACGTCGATCGGGGTCGGGCCGGTGTTCACGACGTTCACACCGAGCACGGCCTTGCCGGCGAGGCAGCGGCTCGACGTCTCGATCGTCACCGCCGGCGGCATGTCATCGACGACGCGGTAGGACGCGGTGGCCTTCGCCGAGTTGCCGGCATGGTCGACGGCGATCGCCGTGATCGTGTGCGCACCGACCTCGGCGGAATACCCCGTGATCTCGCACGAGCGCACTCCAGAGGTCGCATCCGTGCCCGCGCAGGTCGGCGCGGGAGGCACGGCGGATGCCTCGACCTCGCCTCGCGGCCCACCGGACACCTCCACCGTCGGGGCGGTCGCGTCGATGCGGACGACGAGCGACCGCTCCGCTGAGGCGTTCCCGGCGGCATCGATCGCTCGGTACCGGATGGTGTGCTCGCCGTCATCGGCCACGCGCACCGGTGCGGTGGCGATCGCCCAGCCCTCACCGGTGTCGACCTCGACCTTCGCCAGGGCGACGTTGTCGACCGCCTTCACCTCGACGTCGACCGGGCCGGTGTACCAGCCCGCATCGCCGCGCTCGGCGCCGGGAGCCGGTGCCGCCGAGACGCTCGGCGCGATCGTGTCGGCCGTCTCGGACAGCGGCGTCACCCAGAGGTCGGCGATCGAGCAGTCGGCGACGTTCGGCGGCGGGGTCGATCCGAGCACGAAGGAGAACCGCACGGTGACGACCCCGTCGGCATCGGGGTCGAGACCCGTCAGGTCGCGCACGTCGATGGCATGCGTGTTCAGGCCGACGACCGGCGTGTACCGTACGCGCGAGACCTCCGTGCCGTCGACCGTGACGCGGTAGTCCTTCGACATGGTCGAATTGGCGGTCTCGAGCACGGTGAGCGTGAACGGTTTGCCCTTCTCGGGGAGGGCCACGTCGGCCGAGAACCAGTTCTCGCCGGCGATGCGACGGCAGTAGGCCCGGCCGACGCCGGCTTCGGCGCTCGTTCCCGCGTTCGCGCTCTTCGTGAAGTTGTGTGCGGTCTGCGAGGCGACCTCTGCGGTTCCGGGGCCGAAATCCACCCAGTCCGAGAACTGCGCGGGCGGGACGACGATCGGTTGCGCGGACTTCGACCACGCGATCGTCGCCGATCCCTTCGCGATCACGACGCCGTCGTCGACGATCTCGAGGTCGACGCTGCCGTTCGCCGCGTCGGCTCCGGCGTCAAAGTAGACCTCGACGGGGATCTCGATGGACGACAGGGGCGGCACCGAGACGAGCTCCGAAGGCGCGCCCGGCGTGAGGCCGGCACTTGCGGATGCGGCCCGTACCTGCACGGTCGCGGCGGCGCCGCCGGCGTTGTGGACGGTGGTCGTCAGCTCGGCCAGGCCGGGCTGCGGGACCTCGACCGAGGTGCCCGTGACCGACAGATCGGGCCGCTGCGCCTGCAGGGCGTAGGTTCCGGAGCCCAGCGTGACGATGACGGCGTGCTCGTCGGCGTCGAAGCGAACGTCGTGGACGCCGGGCGTCGCCTCCGTGAGCGCGGTTCCGTCGAGGGTCGCGGCGGCGATTCCCGATGCCGGAAGGTGCACCTCCGCGGTCGTGTTGACCGGCACGGTCACGTCGAGGTCGAAGGTGTCGGCCGTGAGTTCCCACGCGCTCGAGAGCGGGCCGTAGACGGTCTTCAGCGTGTCGGTCGCCGACGTGATGCCGCCCCCCGGCTTCGGGGCGATGATCGCCGAGCGGTAGCCGGCCTCACCGATCCGGATGCCGCCGACGGTCTGGTTGATCCAGTCGGTCACCGAACCGAATGCGTAGTGGTTCTGCGACGACCAGCCGAGCGTGCCGTTGGCGGCGATGGTGTTCCAGAACTCCCAGATCGTGGTGGCGCCCATCTTCACCTCGAAGCCCCACGACGGGTAGTCGTCGTTGAGCAGAAGCTGGTAGGCGAGGTCGTCGCGGTCGATCGCGGTGAGGGCGGGAAGGAGCCACGGAAGGCCGAGGAATCCGGTCGCCAGATGATTTCCGTCGCCGGCGAGCCTGGCGGTGAACTTCGTGCCGACCTTCGCCTTGACATCCGCGTCGTCGATGAGGTCCATGCCCAGGGCGAGGGCGTAGCCGGTCTGCGCGTCGCCCTGGATCGTTCCGTCGGCGGCGACGAACGTGTCGGTGAACCCGCGACGCACGTCGGCGAGGCGGTCGGCGTACTCGTCGGCTTCCGGTTCGCCGATGGCTTCGGCCATCTCGGCCATCATGCGCAGGTTCTCGGCGGTGAACGCGGTCGCGAGCACGTCGTTCGGCGTCGCACGACCTCCCAGGTATCCCCAGTCGCCGTAGTAGGCGAGTCGGTCGGAGACCCCGTCGCCGTCGACGAACCCGAGGCTGTAGGCGAGGAACTTCTGCATCATCGGCCAGTGCTTGCGCACGAGTGCGACATTGCCGGTGGCGTGCCAGACCGCGTAGGGCACGCCGATCGTGGCGTCCTCCCATCCGACCGAGGGGCCGCCGTTCGCGCGAGGGATGTGCTGCGAGTAAGGCACGACCGAGGGCATCGACCCGTTCATCTCGTCGTCGGTGACGTTCTGCGCGTCGGCCAGGTCGTCGGCGTACTTGCCGAGGAACGATCGACCGTCGAGGAGGTACATCGCGGTCGGTGCGAAGAGGTTGATGTCTCCGGTGTACCCGACGCGCTCGCCGCGCTGGGGGCAGTCGGTCGGGATGGAGAGCATGTTGTCGATCGCGCTCCAGTAGGAGTTCGAGAGCAGCTGGTTCACCATCGGGTTCGAGGTCGTCAGGTTGCCGGTGCGTTCGATGTCGGAAGCGAGGAGGATGCCCTGCGCATCACCGTCTCCTGGCAGCGTGGCGAGTCCGGCCACTTGAAGGTAGCGGAAGCCGTGTTGCGTGAAGGTGGGCGTGTAGGTCGTCGTGCACGGCTCGGAGCAGTCCGCCGGGAAGGTGTACCGGTCGGTGCCGATCACGCTTCCGGTGAACAGCTTGCCGCGCTGGTCGACCGGGGCGCTGTCGTTGTAGATCGACTCCCCATAGCTGATGACGGCCGTCTCGCCCGGTTTCCCGGTGAGCTTCACCCGGTAGATGCCCGAGATGTTCTGCCCCAGGTCGAAGATCTTCGCGCCGGCGGTGGGCTGCGCGGCGGTCGGGGTGCCCGGCAGCTCCTGCAGGGCACGCACCGGCTCGTCGGGCTGGGCGACCAGCCGGTCGGTGGTCGAAGCGCGGACGGCTGCGGCACGCCAGGCGGTGTCGTCGAAGTCGGGCTCGTTCCAGCCGTCGATCTCCCGACCGGCGTTGTAGGTCTCTCCGTAGTGCCGGTCGGCAGCCTCGAACGGGCCGGGCGACCAGGTCCAGTCGTCATCGCTCGTGATCCACTGCGGCGATCCGGTGGTGTAGTCGATGCGCATCTTCACGATCACCGAGAGGTCGGCCGCGGTTCCGAAGACGTTCTGGTGGTCGGCGACCCATCCGGCGTACCAGCCGTCGGCGAGAGCCGCGCCGATGGCGTTGCGGCCGGACTGGACCTGTACGTCGTAGGTCTGCGACTGGATCCTGGTGCGGTAGTCGGTGTAGCCGGGGGCCAGGAACTGATCACCCACCTTCTGACCGTTGAGCGAGAGCTCGTACACCCCGCGGGCGGACGCGTAGACCCTGGCCGAGGCGATCTCGCGGGTGGGGTCGGTCGTGAACTCGGTGCGCAGCAGGGGCTTCGAGGGCGAGGACGAGCCGTTCGGACGGCCGATCCACTCCGCGCCCGACCAGTCCTCCTCCTCGTTCAGCCCGGTCTCGAACCAGCTCGGATCCGACCAGCCCGTTGCCAGATCGTCCTGGTCCCATACCTGCACGCGCCAGTGGTAGCGCGTGGCGCTCTCGAGGTCGGGTCGATCGACGGGGTATGCGATGTCCACCTGATCGCGTGACTCCACCTTGCCCGAGTCCCAGAGCTCGGCACCGCCGACGGTGGTTCCGACCTGGATGCGGTAGGCCGACTGCGTGACGTCCCGAGCGGTCGCTGCGGAGATCCAGCCGAAGACGGGGTCGTCGCTCGGGATGCCGATGGGCTCGTTCCTGGCGTTCACCGTGAGGTCGGCGATCGAGACGATCGAAGACGGCGGTGCGGCGAGCGCGGGCGATGCGACCGCGGCGAGTGTCGCGGTGAGGGCCGCGGCGGCGAGCGCCGCGATCGCGGCACGGATCGTACGGTGGGCAGTCATCGTGCTGGCTCACTCCTTCGTGAAGCTGGGCATGGTGTCGTCCTGTGGCGCCCTGGGTGAATCGATTCATCATGGGCGGCCGAGATGAGCATAGGAGATCTCGCATGCCGTGTCGAGGGTTGGAATGCAATATGTCTCATCCGGCTGCGATATATGCAGAACACATGCCGCTGTGGCATGCTCTCACTCGAGCCTTCCGGCCTGAGCGCCGAGATGGCGTCGACGAATCCGCCGCATGGGGGATGCGACGGTGGTGCCCGGCTTGGTGTCATGGATGCATGACGGATCACCGGCATTGGACCCCGATCGAAACTCCCCGGGCACCCGAACAGATGCCCGCGCCGACGCCCGCCGCCACGCACGTGAACACCGGCCCGGCGGGCATGCTGGCGCTGCCCTCGAGGCGGGAAGATGCTGCGAATCGCCAGCGCGCGAAGAACGCGGCCGCCGCTCCGATCGTGCCGACGAAGGTGCCGTGGCTCGCGGTCGGCGTGTTCGTCGCGATCGCGTTCGTCGGCGCGTGGCTCGTCGCCATGCCGCTCTGGATCTCGGGCGAGGGGCTCGCGCATCCGCTGTTCGGGCTGCTCGCGCCCGCGATGATGTTCACGCCCGCGCTCGCGACGCTCGTCGTGGTGCTCTGGGTGCGCCGCCCGGCGAGCATCCCGCGCTCGCTCGGCCTCTCGCCGATCCGGCCGGCCGGGCGCACGTGGCTCTTCATCGCGCTGGCGTTCGTGTTCTTCACGGCCCTGCCGTTCCTCGCGATGCTGCTCGGACATGCGCTCGGGTTGATCCGCGTCGATCTCGTGGATCTCAGCGGTGTGCAGGCCGTCATCGACGCGCTCAACGAGACCGCGGGCGGGGAGGCGGTGCCCATCGATGCATCCGTCGTCGTGGTGATGACGCTCATCTCGCTGCCGTTCCTGACCGCACTGAACAGCGTCGCCGCGTTCGGCGAGGAGATCGGCTGGCGCGGCTGGCTGCTGCCGGCGCTTCGGCCGCTCGGCACCGTGTGGGCGCTCGTCGCCTCGGGCGCGATCTGGGGTCTCTGGCACGCGCCGCTCATCCTGCTCGGCTACAACTACCAGCGCACCGACCTGCTCGGCCTGCTCGCAATGGTCGCCTTCTGCGTGCTGACGGGCGTCGTCATCGGCTGGATGCGGCTGCGCTCGGCTTCAGTGTGGCCCGCGGTCATCGCCCACGGCGCGATCAACACGGCGACCACGCAATTCCTGATCTTCGCCGACGCGGACTCGCTCGCCGACGACCAGGGCATCTGGGGGAGCCTGCTCGGCTGGCCCGGATGGATCCTGCTCGCGGCGACGATCCTCGTGCTCGTCATCACGCGTCAGCTGTGGAAGCAGCCCGAGCCGGGTCTGACCCTCGCGGAGTCGCGCGTCTAGGTCTTCACTCCGGGTCGACGGATGCCCCGTGCTCGGCCAGCCAGTCGAGCAGCACGAGCGCGTGGTTGGCGTGCTCGTCGCGCGCGCCGAACAGCAGGGTGACCCGCTCGGGCTCTTTCGAGCGGCCGAGCGCCAGCAGCGCCTCCGCGGCGGGATTCCCGTCGAGCTCGTGCCGGTACCGGGCGGCGAAGCCGTCGAACGTCGCCTCGCGGTCGGCCGAGTGATGCCACTCGGTGCGCAGTGCGGGCGACGGCGCCACCTCTTTCGCCCACTCGTCGAGCTCGGCGCGATCCTTGCTCACGCCGCGCGGCCACAGCCGGTCGACGAGCACGCGGTAGCCGTCGGATGCCTCGGGCTGGTCGTAGACGCGCTTGACGGTGAAGGGCACGCGGCCAGTCTGGCAGCGGCCCTATCGGACCGCGGCGTGGAACGACACTCCGTCCCACCCGACGTCGACGAGCCACGTGCCCGCGTCGAGGGTTCCGTCGGGGATGACGAACACGAGGTTGCCGGTGGCGCTCTCGCCAGGCTGCAACTCGGGGAGCATGAAGAACGGGTCGGGGATCAGGGCGTAGTCCTCGCTGATCGTCCCGCCGTCGCCCGTGGCGAACGACACTCGGAGGTCGTAGACCGGCGAGCGGGTGGCATCGGAACCGTCGCCGTGGTACTGCACGGTCAGGGGAACGAGGACGTACGACGAACCCTCGGGAGCGAGTTCGTTGTACGGGTTCTCGGACGACACGACGTCCGCGGCATCGGGGTTCGTCGCGCCGAAGGTGATCGAGTAGTACGGCTCGCCGTGGTTCGTGACCTCGATCGCCTCGCCGACCGCGAACGGATCGTCGGGGTCGCCCGTCGCCGTGCCCGCGATGACCTCGAACTGCGAGGGACGGTCTGCGGCGCCGTCGTCGGCGCCGCCCGCGGGCTCGTCGTGCAACTCGGCGGTCGTGTCGCCGGCGGTCGGGCCGAACGGCATCGTCGGCCAGAACAGCGAGGCGACGCTCACGAAGATCGCGAACAGGAACGCGACGGTGCCCAGGATGATCCCCGCGAGTCCTCGGCCCTTGCGCGCGACGGACTTCGACGCGAGTGCCGCGATGCCGAGGCCGATCGCGACGAACGCGGGCAGCCACGCGATGAGGGCGGCGAACGGGATCACGGCGAGCACGATGGCGACCAGGCCGAAGATCAGTGCGAGCAAACCGACGGTCTCGCGCGAGCCGACGGCCGGTGCCACTGGCGCGCCCGCCGGTGCGGATGGCGGGCCGGCCGGCGCAAATCCGGTGCTGGATGGTGTCGTCGGCGGCACGAACCCGGACTCGGGCAGGGGCGACGGCGCGGGCGCCGGCACGGCGGCCGGCGACCCGACCCGCTCCGCCGTCGGCGCGGGGCCGTACGGCGATACCGGGGGAGCAGGGCGATCCTCGGCCGGGGCGGGCTCGATCGGCGTCTCGGGCAAGTCGGTGCTCCCTTCCGGGCGTGGCACGCGGCCCGGGTTCGAAGATGGTGTCGGAGTGCGCCCGGGCCGGGGAGGCGTGCAGGCGGCGACGGATGCTGCGTCGCACATCGTATGCGGAACCTCGGCGGTCGGATCGGGTACCGTGCACAGCCCGGTCGTGCGCACCGGACGTTCCGGGCATCGGCGGCCACGCGGCATCCGCTCTGGTAGACTCTTCAGGTTGCCGTGAAACGGCCGCGCATCAAGAGAGCTCAGGCATTCCGCCTCGGGCAGCGCGCAACGAACAGAAAGGGGATCCCATCTATGGCACTCGAAGCAGACGTCAAGAAGGCGATCATCGAAGAGTACGCGACCCACCCCGGTGACACTGGATCCCCCGAGGTCCAGATCGCGCTCCTCACGAAGCGCATCAAGGACCTCACCGAGCACCTGAAGGCGCACAAGCACGACCACCACTCGCGTCGTGGCCTGCTCCTTCTCGTCGGTCAGCGCCGTCGTCTCCTCGGCTACCTCGCCGATGTCGACATCAACCGCTACCGCAAGCTCATCGAGCGTCTCGGCCTGCGCCGCTAAGCAGCTTTCTGGCTGCGGCTCTCGTTGATACCGCGAGCTTCTTGCGAAAGCCCCCCGCCCGTTCTTCGGAACAGGCCGGGGGCTTTCGTCATTCGCACGGGCCGGCTGCGATGCGCGACTCGGCCGAGAAGCCGGATCGAGACGGACTCCGGATGACACCGGGCATGATGTTCCCGTGGACGACTCACCCGGCCGCGGACGCGGCGACCCATCCGACGCCTTCGCCGAACTGCGCGAGGCGATCGCCGCGGACCCGGCGAATGCGGCGTTCACGGCGATGGGCTGGCGTCCGTTGCTCTTCGGCTCCCCGTCATCGCGGGTGCTCATCGTCAGCCAGGCGCCCGGGCGCCGCGCGCAAGAGAGCGGCATCCCGTTCAACGACGCGAGCGGCGATCGCCTGCTGCGATGGCTGGGCGTCACGCGGGCGGAGTTCGACGATGCATCCCGCTTCGCGATCGTCCCGATGGACTTCTACTATCCGGGCAAGGGGGCCTCGGGCGACCTCCCGCCACGGCGGGGCATCGCCGAGGTGTGGCATCCACGCATCCTCTCGCTCATGCGACCTCGGCTCACGATCCTCGTGGGTGCGTACGCGCAGCGGTTCCACCTCGGTGCTCGGCGTGCGCCGACGCTCACCGAGACGGTTCGAGCGTGGCGCGAGTACGGCTCGGAGACGGTTCCGATCGTGCATCCGTCGCCGCTCAACGTCGGTTGGCAGCAACGCAATCCCTGGTTCGAGGAGGAGTTGGTGCCGGATCTGAAGGGTCGCGTCGCGGACGCGCTGCGACGCCCCTGAACGCGGGGTGCCGGCGGTCATCTGCGACGTCCAGCAGACGCCAGAATGATCGGATGCCCCGTCGTCGACGTTCCCGCCGTGTCTCCCTGTCCACCGTGCTCGTCATCGTGCTCGCGGTCGCCGTCTGGGTGTACCTCTACGGGCCGGAGGGCATGAGGTCGGAGGCGGGCGGCGGCTGGACGTTCCCGGGTCAGAGCGCCCCGGCCACGAGTGCGCCGCTCGACCCGGCGACGCTCGACCCCGACCTCGCGGCGCTCGTCGTCGCCGGGCCCGCGTCCACGGCGCCCTACGATCGCGCCCGGTTCGGCGAGGCCTGGGCCGACGTCGACGGCAACGGCTGCGACACGCGCAACGACGTGCTGATCCGCGACCTCGTCGACATCGCGTTCCGTGCAGACAGCAACGGCTGCATCGTGCGCACGGGCACGCTGCACGACCCGTACACGGGCGCCGTGATCTCGTTCACCCGGGGCCCCGACACGTCGGAGGCGGTGCAGATCGACCACGTGGTGCCGCTCTCGTACGCATGGCAGCACGGCGCCTCGACGTGGGCGCCCGAGCGGCTCGCCGCGTTCGCCAACGACCCGGCGAACCTGTCGGCCGTCGACGGGCCCGCCAACCAGGCGAAGTCCGACTCCGGCCCGGCCGAATGGATGCCGCCGGCGAGCGGCTACGCCTGCACCTACGTCGACCGGTTCGCCGACGTGCTGCTCTCGTACGGACTCACCGTCTCGCCCGAGGACTTCGACGCGATCGCATCCGTCGACTCCGGCTGCCCCTGAACCCGATGGGGCTCGCCCGCATCGTGGAACAGATCGAGTCGCGTTCCCGGCTGTCAGCGAACGTCGCCGCGCAGCCCGTCGACCGGGTGCTCGTCCCAGGTCGCGAACGGGTCGTTGCCGACCTCCGCCATCAGCGCGGGTCGTGCGGCCGTCGCGGCGCCTTCGGAGTCCCAGAGCGCAATGCCCACGAGACGGCCGCTCCCATCGTCCACGACGCCGGTCCAGTGCAACCCAGGCTGTTCGCGGGCGACCCGGATGTACCGCTGCATCGAGTCGAGCACCGCTTCCCGGTGCTCGCGTTTCTTTCTCGCCGGTGCTTGCCCGCTCGAAGACGATGGAACCATTGCCGCGGTCGGCGACTACGCGTCCCAAGCCGCTCGGTGCATCGAGACGATGAAGGGGGCGCTCGAGGCCGCCGGGGCAGGGATCGAGGACGTGATCAGCACGCGCGTCCTGGTCGCTTCCTCGAACCGGTCCGATCTCGTTGCAGCTTGGGAGGTGGTTCATGGCGCGTTCGGCGATCATGACGTACCGAGCACCCTCTTCGGAGTCACGGTCCTCGGATATGACGACCAGCTCGTCGAGATCGAGGCGGTTGCAGCAGTCATCGACTGACTTGCCCATCGGCGTCGTGAAGCGGGGTGCGGATGTCGCCATCCTCTGAGTACCTTGAGCAGGAAACGAGGGAAGCGATTGGCGGCCTCTGCCGTTGCCTACGGAGAGCAACGAATGGGCGCGATTCGAACAGGGAGCTGGTCGCAATGACCGAAGTGCACGGATCGGACGAGTCCGACCGGTCGACGGATGAACCGATTCCGGATGTCCGACACGAGATCTTCAGTGTCACCAGAGTTCTCCAGGCGGATCGGGCAACGGTCTTCGGAGCGTTTGCGGACGACCTGATCCGGCGGCGGTGGGTCCGTCTCCCGGGATCGGGAGCGACCTACGATCACGTCTTCCGGGTCGGCGGGGGCGAGGATGCGACCAGCACCTTCGTCCTGCCCGACGGGTCGGAAGAGCGGTTGCGCAACAGGTCCCGCTATCTCGACATCGTTTCCGACCGCCGGATCGTGTTCGTGTACGAGGCCATCGTCAATGCCGTGACCCGCTGGGTATCGCTCGTGACGGTCACCTTCGAGGATGCGGATGGTGGGGGAACCACACTGATCTGGACGGAGCAAGTCGCGTTCCTGACCCGCACCGGTGACGGCAGCGCCGACCTGCCGCACCTGCGCACCGGGACGACCCTTCGGCTGAACGGGCTTTCGGCGGCCATCGGCGGCAGCGGCTCGTGAGGCGCGCAATGCTCGCCTGGCTTCCAGCATGCGCTCGTGCGCGACATCCGAAGACGGACCGGCTGACGCCTCAGAGGCGGCGCTCTCGCCTCACGCGGCGGACAGCACGCCGACAGCGGCCAGCACGACCCATGCCAGGTAGGCGAGGAGGCAGAACCTGTCCGGCCATCCGATTCGGATCTCAGGCGAGCCGCCGTGCCCGTGGGCTGGGGCCGCAGCGATGAGGAACCACACCAAGCCGGCGAACGGGACGACGGATGCGATCGCCAACGTCCAGCCGAGCGCGGTCGCCACCCCGACCCCCGCGATCAGCGCGGCAGGGGGGAAGCCGGCGAGCAACACCCCGCCCAGCACCGTGTGCGCCCTGCCCACGGGCGTGGCCTGAGCGCGAGGAGTCATGATCGGATCGGCGTCGATGAACGCAGCACCGAGCGCGCCCAATGCGACCGCGGCCAACGGGATGGTCCACGCGCCGCCGAACGGCCACAGGGCGACACTCGTCGCCGCAAGGCAGATGGCCATCATGACGAAAGCGAGGCGCATCACCCACCCGTATCGCCCCAGGGAGTATTCGCTGATCATCCGCCAGGACGGGTCGTACTCGGGCTTGAGAACGTGAAGGATCGCGATCAGCCCTGCCGTGATCCCGCCGCCGACGAGCGCCGTCACGGCAGCGATGGCAGCAACGCTCAACGGGCCAGACCTCCAGCGACCACGGGCATCCTCCTGAGCGGCACTCTATCCCGCGGTCCGGGACGACCATGGCTGGCCCAACACCGGAGCCGCATGCAGCGTCCGATCGCCGACCGGCCTCCGGGCGGCTTGGCTCCCGCGTTGGAACATCGTCGCGCCATCGTGCGATGGCGCAGTCGGGTCGCGGTGTGAGACGGTCTGACCGGATACCCCGCCCGATCAGAACGCCCGCACGGGCACGGCGGATTCTGGTGATCGACGCAACAGAGTAGGTCGTTGCAGGCTATCCGAGTGCTGTTGCCGGGGCGCGGTGTTCTTGTCTCAGGCGTCGTGCCGGGGTGTCGTAGTCGAGGGTCTTCCGTGGGCGGTGGTTGATCTCGTTGACGACGCGGGTGACGTGTGCGGTCGAGTGTTGGGCGAGGTTCGTGCCTTTCGGGAAGTACTGGCGGAGGAGTCCGTTGAAGTTCTCGTTCGCGCCGCGTTGCCAGGGGCTGGCGCGTTCGGCGAAGTAGATCGGGATACCGGTCGCGGCCGTGAGGGCTTCGTGGCTGGACATCTCCACGCCCTGGTCCCAGGTCAGGGAACGCTTCAGATGCGCAGGCAGGGTCGCGAACGCGCCGATCACGGCATGGTTCACGGACGCGGCAGTGTGATCCTTCGGCAGGTTGATGACCATCCCGTACTGGGTCTTCCGCTCTCGCAGGGTGACCATCGCGGACACGGATCCGACCCCGACGATCAGGTCGCCTTCCCAGTGCCCGGCAGTCAGTTTCGTCTCGATCTCCGCGGGGCGTTGGTCGATCATCGTCATGTTCCGGATCCTCGAGCCCTGTCCGGTGCGGGTGCGCCAGCGGGTCTTCCGGATCCGCCGACCGGTGCGCAGCTTGATCGCGTACCGCTGATGCAGTCCGCCGGGTTCTCGGAGTAGCAGGGCACGGTAGAAGGTCTCGTGACAGACGTGCATGCTCGGCTCGTCGGCATAGGTCTTGCGGAGCCACCCGGCGATCTCCTCGGGTGACCAGCACCGGTTCAGCTTGCGTTGCACGAGCAACCGCAACGGTGCGTTCGCGACCAGTCTTGGGGTCTTCGGGCGTGCGCGTTGCCGGCGCGCGTCAAGGTCCGCGGTGCGGGGCAGGTAGTTCCCGGCCGCGTCGGTGTGCCGGCGGAGTTCCCGGCTGATCGTCGACGGGTGCCGGCCGAGCTGCCTGCCGATCTGACGCATCGAGCACCCCAACCGCAGCAGGTCCGCGATCTGTACCCGCTCCCGACCGGTCAGGTACCGTCCGCTCGATGGCCGCGGCGGGGTGAGTGAGGGGATGAGGAAGTTGTTCTGTTTGCGGATCCGGGTTCCGACGGGACGCGACATACCCAGGATTCTGCAAGCGTCGACGTTGCTGACGCCCTCACGCATCAACTGCCAGTACCGGGTCGGCCCGTTCCCGACGACGTCTCGTGGCATCGGTTTCGCCGAGCATCGCGTCGACCAACCCTGCCGACGCATGCAACGCGTCACGGTGCGCGGCAGTCGCCGCGTTCCGTTTGCGGCGTTCCGTGGCCTGCCGTTCTCGTTCGAAGGCCTCGGCCCGACGCGGCGTCAGCCGCAGCACTCGGATGGATCGCGTCAAGCTCACCCCGCTCGAGCGGAGTTCCCCGAATCGGCGCTGGATCCACCGGTAGCCCGTGGAACGAGCCACGCCCACCGCCCGGCACGCAGCATCGCAATCCGCGCCACCCTCGAACGCAGCCCAGAACACCCGCTCCCGTGACGGGTCCACCCGCAGATGATGGCGCCCATCACGCCCGACCAACGCTTCCCAGTCCGGCAACCGACTCGAACGGAACCCCAGCGCATCGACCGCGTCACCGGCACTCAGCCCGCCACGACGGAGCTGGACATACCGATCGCGCAGGAACCGATACCCGACCTCCTTATCGATCCCCGCCATCCGGGCGGATCCTTTCAGACCATGACCCTGGCCGATCGCAGCCAGAAACCGCACAGCCGCGGGAGAAGAGAACGACAACACCACGAGCAACAACCTCCAAGAAGGGGTGTTGCATCGATCAATAGAATCCGGGGCACGGCCACTGCAATGGAAGATGGGTCGGGCTCACCGGTGCCGACGCTGAAAGCGCTGCCATTCGAAGGCGACGTTGCTCGGACGAGTCCGCAGCAGCCGTCATCGAGGCAGGTCGCCCACCACGAGTCCGAAGCGTTGACCCTCGAACCGGGCCCTCCCAAGGAGAGTGACGTCGCCGGCCCTAGACCGCGTCGGCCCGCGCGCGGTAGGCGCGCACGGCCATGCGGTTGCCGCAGCGGGTCGTGCAGAAGCGGCGCGAGCCGTTCTTCGAGAGGTCGACGTAGAGGCTCTCGCAGTCGTCGGCGTCGCACACGCGCAGGCGCTCCATCTGGTCGGAGCGGATGACGTCGACGAACGCCATCGCCGCCTCGACGAGGATGCGCGTGGCGAGCGGCTCGTCGAGCGCGGTCGCGTGGATGTGCCAGTCGAGATCGTCGTGGCGCACGAGCCGCGGGAGAGCGTGCGCGTCGGCGAGCAGGTCGTTGACGGCAGCGGCGGCGGCATCGCGATCGAGCAGCCAGAGCGCGCGCAGGCGTTCGCGCGCGGCGCGCACCTCACCGAGTTCCCGGGCGTCGCGGTCGTGGCGGCCGGAGTACTTCCAGGTCACGAGGAGTGCATCGAGCTGGGCGATCGTGCGGAGCTCGTCGTCGCCCGAATCCGACGCCGAGGGCACCGTGTCGGTGAGGGCGCCCACGAACTGCAGTGCTGACTCCGTGTCATGGGTAAAAAACATTTGACTCCTGACTTCTGGCCCGAGTACTGTCACGAGCATAACGAGTTTCGGGCATGACGTGGCCGCGGCTCGCGAACGACCTCGCACGACACACGAACCAACGGAACGGCAGCGCAATGCGGGCTTCACGCGGCATCCTCGGCATCATCCTCGGCCTCGGGTCGGGTCTCGCGTTCGGCGCGGGCGGAGCCGTCGTGAAACCGCTGCTCGAGTCGGGCTGGTCGCCCGGCGGGGCCGTGTTCTTCCGCGTGCTCGTGGGCGCGCTGCTGCTGCTCGTGCCCGGGCTCATCGCCCTGAAGTTCGACCTCCGCCCGCTCTGGCGCGCGAAGTGGACCGTGCTGACGTACTCGGTCGTCGCCGTCGCCGGCGTGCAGCTCGCGTTCTACATGTCGATCGCGCGCATCCCCGTGAGCACCGCACTGCTCATCGAGTACCTCGCGCCCGTCGCCCTGGTCGCGCTCGCGTGGGTGCGCACGCGCCACGTGCCGCAGTTCGTCGTGCTCGCCGGTTCGGTCGTCGCGATCGTCGGCCTGGTACTGGTCATCGGCCCGGCCGGCGGTGCGCTGGATCCGCTCGGCATCGCCTTCGCCGCGATCGCGATGATCGGCGTCGCCGTCTACTACGTGCTCGGCGAGAAGAGCGACACCGGCATCCCCCCGATCTCGCTCGCCGCGGTCGGCCTGTTCATCGGATGCCTCGTGCTCGGCGCCTCGCTCCTCGTGGGCCTCGTGCCGTTCGAGGCGAACTTCACCACCGCGCCGTACTTCGGCACGATCGCGCCGTGGTGGGTGCCCGTGCTCACGGTCGGCGCCGTGTCGACGGCGTTCGCGTACGTCGCGGGCATCCAGGCGATCCAGATCCTCGGCACGCGCCTCGCGTCGTTCGTCGGCCTGTCCGAAGTCGTCTTCGCCGGAATCGTCGCGTGGATCCTCCTCGGCGAGGCGATCGGCCCCGTGCAGCTGCTCGGCGGCCTGCTCATCCTCGGCGGCATCGTGCTCGTGCGCTTCGAGCGCCCCGCGCTCGCGACCGCGCCGGACATCCTGCCCGGCACGGCCCCGGCCCTGGAGTCCGACCTGACGTTCGAGCCCGATCCGCTGTCCACCGACCTGCCCGCCGACCTGCCCGCGGGTACCGCGCGGCCGGCCGAGCGCCCCGCGACCTGACCCGCGCCCGTAGGCTTCGAACATGCGATTCGGCATCTGCATCCTGCCCCAATCCGACTGGCCCGAGGCCGCCGAGCTCTGGCGCGGCGCCGAGGAGTACGGCTTCGACCACGCGTGGACCTACGACCACCTCTCGTGGCGGAGCCTCGCGGGCGAGCGCTGGCACGCGACCGTGCCGACGCTCACGGCCGCCGCCATGGTCACCGAGCGCATCGAGCTCGGCACGTTCGTCGCGTCGCCGAACTACCGGCATCCGGTGCCCTTCGCGAAGGACATCGCGACCGTCGACCAGATCTCGGGCGGCCGGGTGCTGCTCGGCGTCGGCTCGGGCGGCACGGGCTTCGATGCGACCGTGCTCGGCGAGCCGCTGCTGACCCCCACCGAGCGGTTCGAGCGGTTCGCCGAGTTCACCGAGGTGCTCGACGCGCTGCTGCGCTTCGAGGGCGAGCCTCCGCAGACGGATGCCGCGGCATCCGAGGACGCCGGAATCTCCTACGAGGGCGACTGGTACCGCGCCGTCAACGCGCGCATGGTCGGCGCGCCGCCGCAGCACCCGCGCACCCCGCTGCACATCGCCGCCGATGGCCCGAAGGCCATGGCGCTCGCCGTGCGCCTCGGCGACGGCTGGGTCACGACCGCCGGCTCGATCGACGACACCGAGGAGTGGTGGGCCTACGCCGCCAAGCTCAGCCGCCGACTCGAGGCCGCTTGCGCCGCAGCGGGGCGCGACGCCTCGACCATGCCGCGCACGCTGCTGCTCGACTCGTCGGCCCGCTACGCCCTCGAGAGCGTCGACGCGTTCGAGCGGGCGGTCGGGCGCGCCGCCGAGCTCGGCTTCACCGACGTCGTCGCGCACTGGCCGCGTGAAGACGGCATCTACGCGGGCCGTCGCGCGGTGCTCGACGAGGTGGCCTCGCGCCTGCCAGGCCTTCGCTGAGAGCCGCACCACAGCTTCGCTTCGCTACGCTGGCAGGCATGCCCGCACCCCGCTCGAAGTCCCTGTTCGCGTGGGAGCCGACGCCGTACCTGCTGGTGCTCGTGCTGCTGATCCTCACGGGCATCGTGCGCCCGAACTCGCCTGCCTGGCTGTACTGGCCGTTCCTCGTCGCGCTCGTCGCCTCGCTCGCGTGGCTGCTCGTGGTGCTCCTGCGCGCCGGGCGCACGCGCACCAATCCCGACCAGTGGGGCAACCTCGCGACGCTCGACGGGCTCGAGATCGTCGACGCGCCCGCCCGCACGCGCGAGGTGCGCAGCGTCATGCCGGTCGCCGACGTGCAGCGCCATCAGCCCGCGATCGATCTCGCCCGCATCCACGGCGGCGCCGATCAGCAGGCCGTGCTCGTGCCGCGCGCGAGCCGCTGGCTCTCGATGCGCTACCGCGTCGGCGTGCAGCTCGTGGGCGGCGACCGGCCCCGTCACGCGGGTTTCCTGTCGGATACCGCGGCCGAGCCGTGGCTCGAACCGCTCGACGCGCTGCGGCTGCGTGGGGCATTCGTCCGCGTGCCCGCCCGCATCACGGGCGACTCGCGCCCGTTCGGCGTCGACCTCGACGCGAGCGGACTCGCTGAGGCGCTGACGCCCGCGCACGACTAGCGGCCGGCCGCGGCATCCGCCCGGCCGGACCGGCCGATCAGCAGATCAGGAGGCGGGGGACTCCGCGTTCTCGGTCGCCTGCTCGGCCGCGATCTGCTCGCGCACCAGGTCCATGTCGAGGTCGCGCACCTGCGCCACGAGGTCGTCGAAGACCGGGCGGGGCAGGGCGCCGGCCTGGGCGAAGACGCCGATGCCGTCCTTGAAGGCCATGATCGTCGGGATCGACGTGATGTTCATCGCGGCGGCGAGCTGCTGCTGGTCCTCGGTGTCGACCTTCGCGAAGACGACGTCGGGGTTCGCCTCGGAGGCGGCCTCGTAATTCGGCGCGAACTGCAGGCAGGGGCCGCACCAGCCGGCCCAGAAGTCGACGAAGACGGTGCCGCCCTCGAGGATCGTCTTCTCGAAGGTCTCAAGCGTGAGGGGAACGGTAGCCATGCCCCCAGCGTACGTTCCGCTCATGGCCGGAGGCCCAGCGTTCGCTCAGGGTGATCCTGATCGCCGCGGTTCGGCGGCCTCCACGCAGGAATCGTGCGTGTATGAATCTGAGAGCGCGTTCTCGTGCGCATCCGGGCGTGAGGGGTTCCGGATTCCGCCGGGGCCGACCTATGCTGGCCCCCCAAACGGGTGTCAACGGTGGCATCCGTGCGGAAGGGAACATGATGCAACGATCTGCACCGCGATCCAGGACTGCCAGGGCACTCGCGATCGGCGCCGCCTCGGCGCTCGCATTGGCGCTCGTCCCGGCGGGCGCGGCGCTCGCCGGAGGCTCGTCGAACAAGTGCGACAACCGCAACAACAACACCATCGCCAAGCTGCTCGAATGCGCGTCGGCGAACGGGGTGATGGAGCACCTCGAGGAGTTCCAGTCGATCGCCGACGCCAACGGCGGCAACCGTGCCGCGGGTCTGCCCGGCTACGACGCGAGCGTCGAGTACGTGGTCGACACCCTCCAGGACGCCGGGTGGAACGTCACCCTCGACGAGTTCCCCTTCACCTTCATCGGGCCCTCGACGCTCTCGCAGACGGCTCCAGTCGTCGCGGACTACGAGACGGGCTCGTTCACGGGCACGGGCTACGGTCCGATCGACGGCACGATCGTGCCGGTCGACGTCGTGCTCACCGCTCCCTACGATCCGGTGACGAGCGGCTGCGAGGCGGCGGACTTCGCCGGCCTCGACTTCACGGGCTCGAACGACATCGCGCTCGTGCAGCGCGGCACGTGCGAGTTCGGCGTCAAGGCGCGCAACGCGCAGGATGCCGGCGCCGAAGCGGTGATCATCTTCAACCAGGGCAACACGCCCGAGCGGTCGGGCCTGATCACGGGCACGCTGTTCGGTGCGAACACCGAGGCGCTCGACATCCCCGTCGTCGGGGCGAGCTTCGAGCAGGGCCTCGCCCTTGCGCAGGCGGGCTCGACCGCCTCGATCTTCGTGCCCGCTCCCGAGGAGCGACCGCAGGTCAACGTCATCGCCGAGCTGCCGGGCAAGAACGACACCAACGTCGTGATGGCCGGCGCGCACCTCGACTCGGTGCAGGCGGGCCCCGGCATCAACGACAACGGCAGCGGGTCGGCCGCGTTGATCGAGATCGCCCAGGCGCTCGGCAAGCTGAAGCCGCAGAACACCCTGCGCTTCGCCTGGTGGGGTGCTGAGGAGAGCGGACTGCTCGGCTCGGCGGCCTACGTCGACGGCCTGTCGCAGCCCGAGAAGGACGAGATCGCGCTGTACCTCAACTTCGACATGATCGCCTCGCCGAACTCCATCTTCATGGTCTACGACAGCGACGAGTCGGGGTACGAGGCGCCCGTGGTGGTGCCGGAGGGGTCGGTGGCGATCGAGGATCTCTTCGAGAGCTACTTCACGCTGATCCGCCAGCCCTACGACGACGCGGAGTTCTCGGGTCGGAGCGACTACGAGGCGTTCATCCTGAACGACATCCCGTCGGGCGGCCTGTTCACGGGAGCCGAGGTCGTCAAGACCGAGCAGCAGGCGGCCATCTGGGGCGGAACCGCGGGTGAGCAGTTCGACCAGTGCTACCACCTCGTCTGCGACACCATCGCGAACATCGACAAGAAGGCCCTGTACGTGAACATGGGGGCGATCGCCACGGCGGTGCTCACCTACGCGTACTCGACCGAAGACGTGAACGGCGTGAAGGGCAAGAAGCTGCCGTTCAACATCCTGCCGACGCCGGCCGGCCCCCAGGGCACGGTGGGCGGCGGCGGCGGGCTCGCGCCCGACCACGGCCACGACCAGGGGCCGCTCGAGGCGTCGTAGTCGGAAGTCGATCCTCGACGACGACGAGAACGACGTCGAGAACACGAGCGGGGGTGCCTTCGGGCGCCCCCGCTCCGTCGTCGAGGCGGGGTGGAATCGGCGTCCCGAAATCGGGTGCACGATCCGGGAATAGTGTGGCCGTGGCATCCGTTGGATCCGATGTATGCAAATGCATATACTTGCAGGATCAGATGGATCACCCAGGAGGGGCATCATGCAATTCGGAATCTTCACGGTCAGCGACATCACCCAGGACCCGACCACCGGACGCACCCCGACCGAGGCCGAGCGCATCCAGGCCACCCTGACCATCGCCAAGCACGCCGAAGAGGTCGGCCTCGACGTCTTCGCACTCGGCGAGCACCACAACCCGCCGTTCTGGTCGAGCTCGCCCACCACGACGCTCGCCTACATCGCGGGTCAGACCTCGACCCTGCAGTTGACCACCTCGACGACGCTCATCACGACGAACGACCCCGTGAAGATCGCCGAGGACTTCGCGATGCTGCAGCACGTGTCGGGCGGTCGCGTCGACATCATGCTCGGCCGCGGCAACACCGGACCGGTCTACCCGTGGTTCGGCAAGGACATCCGTCAGGGCCTCCCGCTCGCGCAGGAGAACTACGAGCTGCTGCACCGCCTCTGGCGCGAAGACGTCGTCGACTGGCAGGGCCGGTTCCGCACGCCCCTGCAGGGCTTCACCTCGACGCCGCGCCCGCTCGACGGCGTGCCCCCGTTCGTCTGGCACGGCTCGATCCGCACCCCCGAGGTCGCCGAGCAGGCCGCGTCGTACGGCGACGGCTTCTTCGCGAACCACATCTTCTGGCCCGCGTCGCACACGCAGCGCATGATCGCGCTGTACCGCCAGCGCTTCGAGCACCACGGTCACGGCACCGCCGCGCAGGCGATCGTCGGCCTCGGCGGCCAGGTGTTCATGCGCAAGAACTCGCAGGACGCGGTGCGCGACTTCCGCCCGTACTTCGACAACGCGCCCGTCTACGGCCACGGTCCGAGCCTCGAGGACTTCACGCAGCAGACGCCGCTCACGGTCGGCAGCCCGCAGGAGGTCATCGACAAGACCCTCGGGTTCCGCGACTACGTCGGCGACTACCAGCGCCAGCTCTGGCTCCTCGACCACGCCGGCCTGCCCATGAAGACCGTGCTCGAGCAGCTCGACCTGCTGGGCGAAGAGGTCGTGCCGGTGCTGCGACGCGAGTTCGCGAAGAACCGTCCCGTCGAGGTTCCGGATGCCCCGACCCACGCCTCGCTCGTTGCCGCGACCTACGGCGGCGAGGCGCCCCGCCAGGCGACGCCCAACGCGAACCGTGGCGACAACCTCGCCGGCCCGTCGCCCTACCAGGACGCGCAGGCCACCGCGGCTTCCCCCGAACCCGTCAAGACCGGCTCGGCCTTCGGCCCGGCCGCCACGCGATAAGGAGCACGATCATGACCGGCACCACCGCCGTCAAGCGCATCGTCGTCATCTCGTCGGGCCTCTCGACCCCCAGTTCGACGCGTCAGCTCGCCGACCGCCTCGCGGCCGACGCGGCGAGCATCCTCCGGGAGCGCGGCGTCGAGGTCGAGGTGCAGACGTTCGAGCTGCGCGACCTCGCGCACGACATCACGAACAACCTGCTGCTCGGCTTCGCGCCGCCCAAGCTCGAGGCGGCCCTCGAGGCCGTCGCCTCGGCCGACGGACTCATCGCCGTCTCGCCGATCTTCACGACGAGCTACGCGGGCCTGTTCAAGTCGTTCATCGACGTGATCGACACGCAGGCGCTCACCGACCTGCCCGTGCTGCTCGGCGCGACCGGCGGCACCCCGCGGCACTCGCTCGCGATCGACTACGCGATGCGCCCGCTGTTCACCTACCTGCACGCGATTCCGGTCACGACGGGCGTCTACGCGGCCACGAGCGACTGGGGCGACGGCGGCGACGGCGTGCGCTCGCTGCCCGACCGCATCTTCCGCGGGGCGAAGGAGTTCGCCGACCTCGTCGAGCGCACCGACCGGTCGGGTCTCGTGAACGACCCGTTCGCGCTCGACCGCTCGGGCGGCCACCTCATCGGCGGTCTCGCGGGGGAGTAGCCCGCGACGCATCCGGCGTCGACCGGCTCGCGATGAGCCGGTCGATGCCGAGCCCGAGCACGATCGCCACCGGAATCGACACGAGCGTCGCGAGGAGCGGCTGGTCGCCGAACGCGGCGCCGATGAGCGCGCCGACGCCCACGTTGTAGCAGGCCCACGCGAACCCGGCCGCGAGCGAGAGCGGCAGGTAGCGGCGCAGCGGCACGCCGCCGGCCCCGGCCGCGAGGTTCACGGCGATGCGTGCGAACGGCACGTACCTGGCCGTGAAGACGAGCACGGCCGTGCGCCGGTGCACGGTGTCGCGCGCACGCTCGAGGGCCCGCCCCACGCGCCCGCGCCGCTGCCACGCCCACCGGTCGAGGCCCACCCGCCGCCCGATCAGGTAGCAGCACAGGTCGCCGACCACAGCACCCGCCGCGGCGACCGGCACGACCGCCCAGAGCGACGGCGACCCTGTCGAGGCGGCCAGTGCGCCGAGCGCCACGACGAGCGTCTCACTCGGCAGCACCACGAGGAACGCGTCGCCCACCACGAATGCGAACAGCACGGGCAGCACCCACGAAGAGGCGGCGATCGCGTCGAGATCCACACGGGTGTTCTACCCGGCCGAGGTGAACGGCAGGGGGCGGATGCCGCGGGCGGCCGCCCGCGGCATCCGTCACCGCGTGCTGCGGCGGTCGTCGACGAGCGAACCCGGCTCGAGGTCGTAGACCGTGTCTTCGGGCCGGCCGTCGTCGCCGGTCGACGCGCCGCGGAACCACGGAGCCCACCAGAGCACCGTGCCGGCGACCCATGCGGTCACCGCGAACACCGCCCACGCCTGGATCGTGGTGACCCCCGACTCGATGGCGACCGCGGTCGCATCGGAGGTCGGCGCGGCCACGTCGTCGAGCGAGGCGAGCCAGGTCGTGAGCGAGACGGTCACCACGGTCGCGGCGACGGTCACGGCGGTCACGCCCGCCAGGCCGTACCAGGGCTTCAACGCCTGCGACAGCAGCGTCACGCTGAGCGCGCCGACGACGATCGCCGAGGCGATCGCCCGCCAGACGATCGAGCCCAACGGCGAGCCGAGCTGCTCGGCGAGCGGGTCGAGCACGGCCAACGGCAGGAACGCGGTGACCACGAGTGCGACGGCGCCGAGTGCGCCGAGCAGGATCCACCGGCCCGGGCGCGAGCGACGAGCCGACGACACGGTCTGCAATCGGCCGTGGGTCACCTCGGTGACCACGATGAGGGCGGCGAGCACGACCCAGAACGGCAGCGTCCAGAGTCCGAACGCGAGCGTGACGAGTCCGAACGAGACGACGAGCACCGCGGTCAGCGTCACGAGGATCGCCCGCGGCACCCGGGCCCGACGCTCGGCGGCGGCGATGACCCTGCGCGCCCTGGAGCCCTCGACCGTGGCGCTGTTGACGGCGTCGCGACGTTCGCGGCGCGCCGACCGGGCGCCGAGCAGGCGGATGCCGGCGATGACCGCGGCGACGATCGTCGCCGCGAGCGCGCCGGGCCAGCTCCGGTCGAGCGCCGAGGACGCGCTGAGGTCACCGGTCATCTCGCGGAGCGCGAGCATGAGCCCACACGCGAGGATGATCCCGGCGAGCATGAGCCGAGGCGGCGAGAGCAGCGCCGGCACGAGCACCAGCACCGGGCGGAGCAGCCACTGCACGACGCCGACGGGCGAGAGCCTGCCGCTCCCGCGCACGATCGCCGACGATGCGACGCGCACGACGCGCGAGGCGAGCGCCACCCGGTATCCCGACCCCAGCGACTCGAGGTCCTGCGAGCCGCGCACCATGCGCTCGCGGATGAGGTCTGGTGCGTTCGCGACGACGGCCTGGTCAGTCGCCCCCGCGCTGACGACGGGGCCGTCGTAGGGGCGGTCCGCGCTCGCGTCCATCTCGCGGAGCAGCGCCGCGTGCACGGGCTCGAGGTGCGAGGCATCCGAGGGCTCGGGCTTGATGCCGGGGGCCGGCTCCATGCTCTCGAGCAGTTCGACGAGCCCGGCCGCCGCGTCGAGACGGCCCCACCACCAGTCGTTGCGCCGCCACTCCTTGCTCAGGAAGCCCGCGAAGTTCGCGATCCGCAGGCCCGCGAGCTTCGACGAGGAGAGCAGTGCCCGCTCGTCGAGCAGGCGGGCGACGGTCTCGTCGTCGAGCTCCTCGACGGGCTTGGCGAGCGCGGCCCGGTACCCCTCGAGGATCTGCGCGTCGAGCAGGGTGCGGTAGGTCGCGACCGCGGCGGGCTGCATGTCCGACCCGATCCGGTGGAACCGCACGGTCGACGAGGCGGTCGGAATGCCGCTTCCCGCGAAGATCAGCGGGAGGTCGCTCGCGGGCAGTCGGGTTCCGAACCCCGGCATCCGATGCCATGGGGTCTCGAGCCAGCGACGCCTGGGGTCGTGGCTCGCGGCGATCGCGCTCGCGTGCTGGAGCCACTCGACGATGTCGTCGAGCCTGCCCCAGAGCTCGGCCCGAAGTCGCGGGCGATCGGCGTTCGCGTCGAGCCAGGTCGTGACGAGGTCGGCGGCGCTCTGGTCGCTCAGCGGGGACTCGGAGGGGGCGAGGTCGTCGATGCCGTCGAGCGTTCGGCCGACGGCACGATCGCGCAGGTCGCGCGCCTGCGACATCACGGCGTACAGGCGCTCGCGCAGCACCGCCCTCGGGGTGCCCGTGGTCTGCGGAAGCTGCTCGAGCGCCGCGTCGAGCGCGTGCAGCGACGTCGAGCGGAAGCACTGGTCCTCGATCGCTCGCACCCAGGTGAGGGCGCAGAACGCCGCGTCCACGAGGGTCTGGGCGCCCAAGGCGATCGTGTCCGCGGGCACGTCCTCGACGGGCTCGTTGCGACTGACCTTGTCGAGCGCGTCCCTGAGGGCCTTCTCGAAACGGCCGATGCTCGTGCGGTCGAGCGCTCGACGGTCCGGCCGGCGCTTCAGGTTGGTGCCGAGCGTCCACTCACCGGGACGGCTGAACACCATGCGCAGGAACTCCGCGTCGGTCGTCGAGCGCAGGCGCGCGAATGCGGCCACCGAGCTCCGCTCCGACGTGGGATCCTCGCCCGCGGTGGGGGAGGCGTTCATGCGCACGGCGAGCATCTCGTCGCGGCCCTTGCGCACGAGTGCCTGTGTGCGTTCGTCGAAGACCGCGTCGATCTCGTCTTCGCCGGATTCGCCGCCCGCCCGCTTGCGCACGCCCGCCATGACCGCGAACAGGAAGCGCGAGAGCGGGTCGTTCCTGGTGGTCTTCGGGTCGGGCGGCAGTTCGGGCGCCGGGCCCTTGTAGGCCGTCGCCCGGAGCAGCCATCGCGAGCTCTCCTTCGGCGACGGGTCGAGGTAGACGAGGGCGCGGTTCACGTGGTCGTTCGCGGGGATGTTGCGGACGGCACGCAGGGCGCGGTCGATCGGGATGTTGTCGAGCACGCCGCCGTCGACCACGCGGAACGGATGCGACCGACCCTCCTTGCGGTGCGCGCTGAAGACGTTGCGCATGTCGGGCGGGCTCGAGGTGCGCGCCGCGTCGAACGGCTGGTCGCCCGAGTAGATCAGGGCCGGCTCGAATGCGCCGGGGAACGACGACGTCGAGCGGGCGGCGTACGCGAGCCGCGCGTAGGCGAGCCTGCGGTCGTCGTCGGGCGCGTCCTTGCCGGGGATGTCACGATGCTGCACGTCGTCGGTCTCGGTGCCCACGAACCGGAAGTGCGCGTGCCCCTCGGCGGCGCTTCGCTCCGTCGTGTCCTTCGCGTCGATGAGCGTCGCCGAGAGGTCGACCACCACGTGCGGAGCCTCGAGGGCGGCGTGCGGCGGCACCGAGACGATCGGCGGCTGGGCGCCGACAGACTGGGCGACGACGGGCTGAGTGATGCCGGCCTGGGCGACGACGGGCTGGGCGATGCCGGATGGACCGACCGCGGGCCGAGCGACGGAGTCGGCCTTGGTCGCGCTGCCGACGTCGCCCTCGGCGATGCGCCCGAGCGCGCCCACGAGCTCGACCCAGAAGTACTCGTCGCCGCGCAGCACCGAGTCGAACTTCGCGGGCCTGCCGGTCTGCAGCAGTCCCCATGCGGCGCCCGTCTCGAGCCACGTGCCGAGGATGCCCTCGAGGCCGACGCCGGCGCGCTGTGCGACGGCGTACATGACCGCGTTCAATCCGCCGGCGCTCGCCCCGGCGAGCACGTCGAACTCGACGCGGTCGTACCCGCGTTCGTACACCAGCTGCGCGTACCGCTCGGCGCGTGCCAGCAGGTTCTCGTCGGGTTCGGAGGCCGCGGCGGCGGCGATGCGCGTGGGCTCGTCGGCCTGCGCCCACGCGGCCGGATCGACGGCGACGGGGTGGATGAGCAGTGCCCGTGGCTCCTGCGTCGTGCCCTCGCGGTAGATGCGGATCCGTCGCAGGATGTCGAGCTCGGCGATCGCGCCGCCGATCCAGACCGCGAGGCTGACCCCGCCCTTCATCGCGAGCGCGATGCGAAGGCCGCGGGCGTGGAACGGCGCCGCTCCACCGGGGAGGAAGATCCGCGGATTGAGGTCGGCGACCGCGGTCGTCGACGTCTTCGCCTCGCGGTCGACGGTCTCGGCCGGCGCGAGGTCGACGCCCTCGGCGACGGGGAACGTGCCGTAGGTGCGTTCGAACTCCGTCGCCGAGGCGCCGGAGTGCAGTCGAAGCGTCACGTAGTCGTGCGGCACCGGTGCCGGTGTCTCGTGCGCCTGCGTCGGTTCGGGTTCTGGCATCGGTCGCTCCCTGCGGAAGACCAGTGGCGGTCGGCCACATGCTAGCGATCGCCGAGCACCACCGTCATCAGGGCGCGCA
Source organism: Agromyces aureus (assembly GCF_001660485.1). Classification (GTDB taxonomy): domain Bacteria; phylum Actinomycetota; class Actinomycetes; order Actinomycetales; family Microbacteriaceae; genus Agromyces; species Agromyces aureus. The sequence continues at coordinate 2,876,570 of NZ_CP013979.1, read as the reverse complement.
CCGATTCACGACGAGCGGATGTCGCGGACGGCTGCAGCCGGGCTCAGCCGCCGCTCTTGCGGCGGAACTCCTGCTTCGTCGCGGCGTTGCCCTGGGCGTGGTCGACGGCCCCGCGTCCGTCGAGGTGCGCCTCGCCGCCGCGCTGCTGCTTGTTCTTGCGCTCGAGGGCCTCGCGGAACTTGCGCTTGACGTCGTCGGAGGGGCCCGTGGTGGTCTTGTCGTCGTCGGCACTCATGGTTCGAGTCTAGGCGCGTGGGAGCGGCTGCCCGCCCCGCTCACGCCTGCGTGAGATCGCGCGCCCGGAATCGGAGCAGCCCGAGGGCCCAGCACGCCAGCGCCACGAGCGAGAGCACGACGAGCGGCAGGGCCTCGAACTCGACGCCGGGAACGCGGGGCGTCGCGGCGAGCGGCGTCGCGTCGATGAACTCGTCGGAGAGGGAGAACAGCGGTCCGAACATGGCGATGATCACGCTCGCGCCGTAGACGATCCACGAGACGAGGATCGCCTGGCGCGGCAGCCACCCGGTGAGCAGCACCGTGACGCCCACGAGCACGAGCAGGCTCGGGAGGTAGGCGGTCGACGCGGCGAGGATGCGGAGCACCTGGTCGGGGTCGCCCTGCGACGCGGCGAAGGCGAGCCCGAACACGAGCCCGGAGGCGACGAGGATCACCGCGCCCCACACGGCGGCGAGCAGGTAGCGGGTGAGCGCCCACCTCGTGCGGGAGACCGCGCCCGCGAGTTGCGGCTCGAGCCGGCCCGAGGCCTCTTCGAGGCGCACCGACGTCGCGGCCTGCACGGCGAACGCGGCCGCGACCATGGCCGTGGCCATCACGAAGAGGCCCACGATGCCGTCGAGCACCGAGTCGGCCTGCCCCATGAACGCCTTCGCGTACGCGTTGCCCGAGTCGAGCAGGTCGGACATCGCCGAGGCGACGCCGCCGTAGAACAGGCCGCCGGCGATGCCGCCGAGCAGCCAGCCGATCATGGGTCCGCGTTCGAGGCGCACGGCGAGGCCGAGCGGGGTCGCCAGCGAGCGGGTGGCGCGCGCCGGGCCCGGGCGGTCGGGCAGCACGCCGGCACCGACGTCGCGGCGGGACTCGATGACGCCGGCCACGAGGCATCCGCCGATGCCGAGGCCGACGAGCAGCAGCAGCGGCCACCATACGTTCTCGCCGAACGAGCGCATGTTCTGCGCCCAGCCGATGGGGGAGGCCCAGCTGAGCGGACTCGGGGTGTCGCCCTCGGCCTGCACGTCGGCGATCGCCCGCACGAGGTACGCGACGCCGAGCACGATCGAGGCGAGCGAGTTCGCCGCCCGACTCGTCGAGGTGAGTTGGCCCGCGAGCGCGGCGATGCCGAGGAACGCGATGCCCACGCCCGCGATCGACGCGCCCATGGCGAGCGATCCCTCGGCGGGCAGGCCGAGCCCGATGCACGTCAGGCCGATGAGCAGGCCGACCACGACGCTGAGGCCGCCGACGACGAGCTGGTTCGCGAGGCTGTAGGCGTGGTGCCCCACGGCGCCGGCGCGGACGAGCTCGGTGCGACCCGCCTCCTCTTCGGCGCGACCGTTGCGGGTCACGAGGAAGATCGAGGCGAAGCCGATCGAGACCGCGAGCGTCATCCAGATCTTGATGTTCAGGATGCCGCCGAGCGTGCCCGCACCGTTGGGCAGGCCCGTCAGTGCGGCCACCGCCGGCGTGTTCGCGACGGCCGCGTACGCATCGCGCGACTCCTGCGTGGGAAAGGCGACGCGCTGGGACTCGAAGACCATCGCGACCATGCCGACGAGCACGACGACCCAGATCGCGAGCCGCAGCCAGTTGCGCCGGAGGATGAACCGGGTGAGGTCGGGGAAGGCGGTGAAGGCCGCGACGGGCGGCGTGTGCCCGGGCGTCGCGGACGACGGACGCGTCGGGTGCGACGGGGTCGGCGCGAGCGCGGTCATGACGCGCTCACCGTCGCATCGGCGGCGCCCTGGGAGGCCGCCACGCCGTAGTGCCGCAGGAACAGTTCTTCGAGCGACGGCGGGGTCGACACGAGCGATCGAGGTGAGCGCGACGCCAGGTCGGCGAGCACCCCGCCAAGCTCGGCGTCGTCGACCGTGAAGCTCACGCGCTCGCCGTCGACGGCGAGGTCGTGCAGGTCGCGGCGTTCGGCGAGGGTGCCCGCACCGCCCGGCAGCACGACCGAGACCGACGTGCGGTGCAGGTGCCTGAGGTCGGCGAGGGTTCCGGCCTCGACCGTACGGCCCGCGCGGATGATCGTCACCTGGTCGCAGAGCTTCTCGACCTCGGCGAAGATGTGGCTCGAGAGCAGCACGCTGCGGCCCTGGTGCGCGAGCTCGCGCACGGTGTCGGTGAACACGCCCTCCATGAGCGGGTCGAGGCCCGACGTGGGCTCGTCGAGGATGAGCAGCTCGGCATCGGAGGCGAGCGCCGCCACGAGGGCGACCTTCTGCCGGTTGCCCTTCGAGTACGTGCGTGCCTTCTTGGTCGGGTCGAGGTCGAAACGCTCCACGAGCTCGTCGCGGCGGGTGCGGTCGACGCCGCCGCGGAGGCGCGACAGGATGTCGATCGACTGCCCGCCGGTGAGGTTCGGCCAGAGGTTCACGTCGCCCGGCACGTAGGCGATGCGGCGGTGGAGCTCGACCGCCTCGCGCCACGGGTCGCCGCCGAGCAGGCGCGCGGCACCGGCATCCGCCCGTGCGATGCCGAGCAGGATGCGGATCGTCGTGGACTTGCCCGACCCGTTCGGCCCGAGGAAGCCCATGACCTGACCCTGCTCGACGCGGAGGTCGAGCCCGTCGAGGGCCGTGACCGCGCCGAAGCGCTTGACGAGTCCGGCGACCTCGATCGCCGGCGTGGATGCCGCGTTCATGACTGCTCCGTTCCTGGGTGCTGCCGGATGTACTGCAGGTACTGGTCGAGATAGGTGGAATCGGCGAAGACGCCGTGCGTGTAGAGCTCGATCGACGGCAGGGCGATCTGCTCGAAGGTCTTCGCGAGCACGGTCTTGAAGTCGGTGAGGTCGATCTCGGGGTGCATCGAGAGCATGACGAGGAGCCCGCCGACCGAGTTGGTCACGAGTAGTCGTGCACGGCCGACGGGGTCGAGGCTCGGGCGCAGGATGCCGGTGGCGACCGCCCGCTCGGAGTACGCGACCGCATCGGCGATGAGGTGCTCGATGAAGGCGCCCCCGGCCGGGCTGCCGTCCTGCACGCTGCGGAGGATGTAGACGAGCATCGCGCCGTGCTCGTCGGCCTCGGCGAGCTGCGCCATGGCGTTCGCGGGGGACTCGAGCCCCTCGGTCTTCAGCGAGCGGTGGCGCTCGAGCACGGCGGCGTCGCACTCGGCGCGCAGGGCGTCCTTCGACCCGAAGTGGTGGCGGATGAGCCCGGCGCTCACGCCGGCGCGTGCGGCGATCGTGCGCACGGAGGCGCCGAACCCCTCGGCGGCGAAGCACTCGATGGCGGCGTCGCGCAGACGGGCCCGGGTGGTGAGATCGCTCGGGGCCGGGTCGGACGCGGCGACCGACTCGTCGCTGGGGATCGTCTCGGTTATACGCACGTATCGGATGCTACACGCGTGTATAGCCAACGTCCAGAGGTCGCGCGCACCAACCATCGGCGACCCGCAGGTGAACCTTCGGCGAAACGGCTGGAATCGCGCGAATCGGCGTCTCATCAGGCCGCACGCTGGACTCGTGAAGGTCGCACTCCTCGCAGAATCGTTCCTCCCGCACATGAACGGCGTGACCCATTCCCTGCTCCAGGTGCTCCGCCACCTCGAGCGACGCGGACACGACGCCCTCGTGATCGCCCCGCGATCCGGACCGGCCGGCGCACCGCGCGACCGATCCCGCGACGGGGCGTTCGACGACCTGCACGGCGCCCGCACCGTGCTGCTGCCCTCCATGCCACTGCCCACCTACCCCGACGTGCGGGTGACACTCGCCGGCGCGCACAAGCTCGCCGCACTCCTGCGCGAGCACGAGGCCGACGTCGTGCACCTCGCGTCGCCGTTCGTGCTCGGCTGGCGCGGCGTCGCCGCCGCCGAATCGCTCGGCATCCCGACCGTCGCGGTCTATCAGACCGACATCCCGTCCTACGCCGAACGCTACGGCGTGCCCGGCGCGGCGCCCGCGCTCGCACGACACATGGCCAAGCTGCACCAGCGCGCCACGATCACGCTCGCGCCCTCGAGTTCGGCCGTCGACCGGCTCACGGGCCTCGACGTCGACCCCGACCGCATCGCGCTCTGGCGCCGCGGCGTCGACACCCGCCGGTTCGCGCCGACGCGACGCAGCGACGGCTGGCGCCGACGGGTCGCCGGGGCGGCGCCCGACGACGTCGTGATCGGTTACGTCGGACGCCTCGCGCCCGAGAAGCAGGTCGAGGACCTGCGCGCCATCGCCGACCTGCCCCGCACGCGGCTCGTCGTCGTCGGCGACGGCCCGTCGCGACCCGTCCTCGAGCGGATGCTGCCGAACGCCGTCTTCACCGGATTCCTGGGCGGCGACGCGCTCGCCGAGGCCATGGCCGGGTTCGACGTGTTCGTGCACCCCGGCGAGAGCGAGACGTTCTGCCAGACCATCCAGGAGGCGCTCGCAAGCGGCGTGCCGGTCGTCGCCACCGGGCGCGGTGGCCCGCTCGACCTCGTCGAGAACAGCGTCGACGGCTGGCTCTACCGGCCGGGCGACCTCGCCGAGTTCCGCGATCGGGTGCGCGACCTCGTCGGAGACGACGCCAAGCGCCGGGCGTTCGCCGTTCGCGCCAGGGAGGCCGTGCGGGGTCGCGGATGGGACGTGCTCGGCGACGAGCTGCTCGGGCACTACGAGCGGGCGATGGGTGGGGTGAGCCGGGCTCCTGTTCCTGGTCCCGCTCCTGCTCCCGCTCCCGCTCCTGCTCCCGCTCCCGCTCCTGCTCCCGCTCCCGCCTCCGCCCGCGTCCGGGGCGCGGCGGGCGTCGACGCTCGGCGGACGCCGGCTCCGAGCGGGCCCGCCGTGGCGCGCGAACGCCGCGCCGCGGCATCCGCACCGTCCGCGCCGCCGCGCTGGACCCGGTACGTGGCCGTCGGCGACTCGCTCAGCGAAGGCCTCTGCGACACCTCGCGCATGGCGGCCGGGGAGTACCGCGGCTGGGCCGACCGCCTCGCGATGCTGCTCGCGCTCGCGAGCCCCGAGGGCGACCGCGTCTCGTACGCGAATCTCGCGGTGCGCAGCCGCAAGGTCGCCGACGCCGTCGAGACGCAGGTGCCCGACGCGACCGCGCTCGGAGCCGATCTCGTGAGCGTGCTCATCGGCGCCAACGACCTCGTGGGCCCCCGGCCCGACGTGCACGCGCTCGCGGACCGACTCGCGGCGTCGGTCGCCGACGTGCGCGCCACCGGGGCCGACGTGCTGCTCGTGACGCCGTTCATGCCGCAGCGGCCGGCCTCCCGCCTGTACGAGGCCCGCTTCGCCGCCTTCGCCGACCGCCTCGTCGGCATCGGCCACGACACCGGCGCGATCGTGCTCGACGTCGCCGCCATGCCGGCCCTCACGGTCAAGGGCATGTGGGCCGAGGACCGGGTGCACCTGAACTCGGCCGGGCACCGCGCGCTCGCCTACGAGGCGGCCAGGGCGCTCGGGGTTCCGGATGCCGCGGCGCTCGGAGCCCTCGAGCAGGCCGCGCACGAACTCGACCCCGACGCCCTGGCCGACGACGCGGCCGCGCGCGACGGCCACATCGGCGACGCGGAGTGGCTCGTGCGGCATGCGGCCCCGTGGATCGCGAGGCGCCTGCGCGGCCGCACGGCGGGCGACGGACGCCGCGCGAAGCGCCCCGAACTGCAGCCCGTGCTCGACGTCGCCGGCGCGACATCCGCTGTTCACGGGTGAAAAACAGGGCACCTGCTAGGCTTGACGAGGTTGCCGAGAGGTCATCGTGCAGGTGCGCGGTGTCGCGAGGCGGCTGACGGAGCAGGCCGGCAGGAAGCTGGTCCCCTGTGGTGGATCACCAAACGAGGTCTCGAGACGCGCATCGCGCGCTCGACCGGGCAGTTGGTGGACTTCTACTGGTGGCCAGCGTGAACCCATCGTCCTGATGCGATTCGTATTGCCTGTTCCTGCTCCTGACGTACGAGTCGTGCCCATACGGGGTGCGACGAAAAACAAAGGAGAGAGACCTCTTGGAAGGTCCTGAAATCACGTTCGCCGAAACCGTCATCGACAATGGCAAGTTCGGCACCCGCACCATCCGGTTCGAGACCGGCCGCCTCGCGCAGCAGGCGCAGGGCTCGGCCGTCGCCTACATCGACGAAGAGACCATGCTGCTCTCGGCGACGTCCGTCTCCAAGCAGCCGAAGGACCACTTCGACTTCTTCCCCCTGACCATCGACGTCGAAGAGCGCATGTACGCCGCGGGCCGCATCCCGGGCTCGTTCTTCCGTCGCGAGGGCCGCCCCTCGACCGAGGCGATCCTCACCTGCCGTCTCATCGACCGCCCCCTGCGCCCCTCGTTCGTCGAGGGCCTGCGCAACGAGGTCCAGGTCGTCGTCACCGTGCTCGCGATCGAGCCCGACGAGCTCTACGACGTGCTCGCCATCAACGCCGCGTCGCTCTCGACGCAGCTCTCGGGCCTGCCGTTCTCCGGCCCCGTCGCCGGCGTGCGCGTCGCGCTCATCGACGGCCAGTGGGTCGCGTTCCCCAAGTTCAGCCAGCTCGAGGACGCCGTCTTCAGCATGGTCGTCGCGGGTCGCGTCATCACCGAGAACGACGGTTCGCAGGATGTCGCGATCATGATGATCGAGGCCGAGGCCACCGACAACGCGTGGAACCTCATCCAGGCCGGCGCCGTCAAGCCGAGCGAAGAGGTCATCGCGCAGGGCATCGAGGCATCGAAGCCGTTCATCAAGCAGCTCGTCGAGGCGCAGCAGGTGGTCGCCAAGACCGCCGCGAAGCCCGTCGCCGACTACCCGACCTTCCCGCCCTACCAGGCCGAGGTCAAGTCGGCCGTCGAGGCGTTCGCGAGCGCCGAGCTCAAGGACGTCTACAAGATCGCCGGCAAGGTCGAGCGTCAGGACGCCGACGACGCGCTCAAGTCGCGCGTCAAGGAGCACGTCGCGGCCAAGGTCGAAGCGGGCGAGCTGCCCGAGTCGGCCAACGCCGAGGTCTCCGCGGCCTACAAGTCGGTCACCAAGAAGGTCATGCGCACGCGCGTGCTCGAAGAGGGCGTCCGCATCGACGGCCGCGGCCTCGCCGACATCCGCCCGCTCGACGCCGAGGTGCAGGTCGTGCCCCGCGTTCACGGCTCGGCCATCTTCCAGCGCGGCGAGACCCAGATCCTGGGTGTCACCACGCTGAACATGCTGAAGCTCGAGCAGTCGATCGACTCGCTGAGCCCGGTCACCAAGAAGCGCTACATGCACAACTACAACTTCCCGCCCTACTCGACCGGTGAGACCGGTCGCGTCGGGTCGCCGAAGCGTCGCGAGATCGGGCACGGCGCACTCGCCGAGCGCGCCCTCGTGCCCGTGCTGCCCACGCGCGAGGAGTTCCCCTACGCGATCCGCCAGGTGTCCGAGGCGCTGAGCTCCAACGGCTCCACGTCGATGGGCTCGGTCTGCGCCTCGACGCTGTCGCTGCTCAACGCCGGTGTGCCGCTGCGCGCGCCCGTCGCGGGCATCGCCATGGGCCTCATCTCCGACACCATCGACGGCGAGACGCGCTACGCGGCCCTCACCGACATCCTCGGTGCCGAAGACGCCCTCGGCGACATGGACTTCAAGGTCGCCGGCACGTCGGAGTTCGTGACGGCGATCCAGCTCGACACGAAGCTCGACGGCATCCCCGCCTCGGTGCTCGCCGGCGCGCTGACGCAGGCGAAGGAGGCTCGCACGACGATCCTCGCCGTGCTGAACGCCGCGATCGACGCTCCCGACGAGATGGCCCCGACCGCGCCCCGCGTGATCTCGGTGCAGATCCCCGTCGACAAGATCGGCGAGCTGATCGGCCCGAAGGGCAAGACGATCAACGCCATTCAAGACGAGACCGGCGCCGACATCTCCATCGAGGAGGACGGCACCGTCTACATCGGCGCCGTCGACGGTCCGTCGGCCGAGGCCGCCCGTGCCCAGGTCAACGCGATCGCCAACCCGACCAACCCCGAGGTCGGCGAGCAGTTCCTCGGCACCGTCGTGAAGATCGCCGCCTTCGGCGCGTTCGTCTCGCTGCTGCCCGGCAAGGACGGCCTGCTCCACATCAGCGAGGTGCGCAAGCTCGCCGGTGGCAAGCGCGTCGAGAACGTCGAAGACGTGCTCGGCGTCGGCCAGAAGATCCTCGTCGAGATCACGAAGATCGACGACCGCGGCAAGCTCTCGCTCGCCCCGGTCGTGGCCGACGAAGCCGACACCGATGGTCGCGAGACCTCCGGCATCCACGCCGAGGAGCCTGCAGAGGGCGCCGACGCGTAGTCACCGCTTCATCGCAGACGGATGCCCCGCCCGACTCGTTCGGGCGGGGCATCCGTCGTCTGCCACACGAAGTGGGGCCTGCCTGCCCGTGCCGGCCGGGAGTATGGTGCGCCCCATGATGAAGAATCCTCACGTGAGAAGGGGGCTTCCGTCTCGTCTCGGCGCCCTCGCGCTGATCTCCACGGCGCTCGTCGTCGGCCTTGCCGCGACCCCGGCGGCCGCGCTGCCGTCCACGGGCGCAGGCGCTGCCGCGTCCAGCGCAGCATCCGCCGTTTCGACCGGTTGGTCACCCCCCGCGGCGCGCGGGTACGTCGCGCTCGGCGACTCGTTCACGGCAGGCCAGGGCGCCCCGCCGTACCGATCCGACGACTGCAAGCAGAGCCGGTACACGAGCTACCCGACGGTGGCGGCGCTCTTCAGCCTCTACCGGCTCACTGAGAACCGGGCGTGCTCGGGCGCGACGGTCGCGGCCACCGGCGCCCAGCTCGTCGGCGTGAGCCCCGACACGAAGCTCGTCACCCTGACGGTGGGCGGCATCGACGCCGGGTCGAACGAGGTGCTCGGGGCCTGCGCCCTGAACCCCGACCCGAACGCCGAGCCGTGCAAGAGCGCCCTCGCGTTGAGTGCGGCGAAGCTCGCCGCGCTCGGGCCCCAGCTCGTCGGGCTCTACACGACGATCGCCGCGACCCTGCCGAACGCGAAGGTCGTGGTGATGAACTACCCGAGGCTGTTCAACCCGGGCGTCACGCCGCTCGGCGACCTCGTGAACCAGTCGAGCGACGCGCTGAACGCCGTGATCGCCGGCGCCGTCGCGGCGACCGCCAATCCGCGGGTCGCGCTCGTCGACGTGACGCAGGAGTTCGCCGGGCACGGCATCGGCGCCAGGCTGCCGTACATCTCGTTCGATCCGGCGAACGTGCTGGCCTCGGCGAACTTCCACCCGAACGCGCTCGGCAACGCGTTCGGCTACGCGCGGGCGCTCGCGAACGATCGGGTGCTCAGCCGCTGAGGCGTCGGCTGCGGCCCGAACAGACGGATGCCCCGCCCGAGGTCGTTCGGGTGGGGCATCCGCCGTGTGCGAGGGCACGCGGCAGGCTCGTGAGCGAGCGGATGCCGCGGGCGGGCGTCAGTACAGCTGCTGCACGCTGCTGCGGATCATCGCGTCGCGCTCGGCGAGGGCCGAAGCGGCGATCGCGCGCGCCTCGAGTCTCGCGACGAGGCGGGCCCGGTCGTTGCGCCGAGCGGCGCGGCGCAGGCCCCACTCGGCGATGCCGAGTCCGCTGCGCACGGCGAGCGCGGCGATGGCGCCCGAGCCGGGGGAGAGGGTTGCGGTGGTCATCTCATGGCTCCTTCGTGGTGTCGGTCGGGGATGTGCGAGGCGCATCGCCGGCGGTCGGCTCGCCGCGCATCAGCGGGAACGCGTTGATGTGGATCTGCACCGGCCGGGAACCGGGGGTCGGCGTGCGCTTGTAGGCGTCGATGTAGGTCTTCAGCACGACGTCGAGGTCGGCGACGAGGGCGCCGAGCTGGTCTGGTGTCAGGCGCAGGTTGATGGTGTCGCTCGTGGCGATGTCGAGCCACTCGTCGCCGAAGACCTGGTCGCCCTCGAGCACGAACTCGCGGAAGTTCGTCTCGCGCGAGCGGAACCACTCGTCTTCGACGAGCTTGACGGCGAGGCGTTCGGCGCTGCCGGCGGGCAGCGAGCGGGCGTCGGGGATCGCGATGGAGCCCGGCGTGCGCTCCCACCAGCGTTCGCGACCCTTGCCCCGCGTGGTGTCCTCGCGCACGAGTCCCGCGCGTTCGAGCTGGCGCAGGTGGTAGCTCGTGGAGCCGCTCGACTCGCCGAGACGTTCGCCGAGCCCGCTCGCGGTCATCGGGCCGTACGACGAGAGCTCGTCGTAGATGCGCACGCGCAACGGGTGGGCGAGGGACTTGAGGCTGGACGACGGCAGGACGTGGTCGATGCCCGGGTGCCGCGAGCTGCTGGGCTGCGAGCTGAGGTCGGTGGGTTCGTTGGTCGTCATGATGCAAAGATACCGCTGCAAAGACTTTCTTGCAAACATGTCTTTGCAACATGTTCTTTGCATCGCGATCGGACGTCGCGCGCGGCCGACCGCGAGTGCCTCAGGCCCGGCCGGGGCGAACGGTCGAGATCACCGCATCGGCGAGACGTCCGGCGCTGCCGGCAGCCCGGTCGAGGTAGAGCATCGGCTCCACGAGTTCCAGTTCGAGCACCGCGAGCCGCCCGCCGAAGCGCACGACGTCGATGCGGGCGTAGAGCAGCTCGAACGGCAGCCGGCCGAGCATCGCCGCGACCTGCGCGACATCGTCGGCCGCGGCATCCGCTCGCTCGACCGTGCCGCCGTAGATGGGGTGCGCGCGGAAGTCGCCGGCGGCAGGCCGCTTGCGCAGCACATGGCTGAGTGCGCCGCCGAGGAACACGAACGAGAGTTCGCCCTCGTCGAGGATGGCGGGCGCGAACGGCTGCACGAGCACCTCGACCCCGGGAGGCAGGCCGCGAAGCACGGCGGCCAGCCCCGCGGCATCCGCTCGCTCGACGCCCGAGCCGCCGGCGCCGACGGCGGGCTTCAGCACGAGGCTCGACCAGCCGGCCCGGTCGACCGCGGCCAGCAGTCGCGGCGCGTCGGCAGGCGTGCCCCGCACCACGGGCACGATCGGAACGCCCAGCCGGGCGAGGTCGTCGAGGTAGCGCTTGTCGAGGTTCCAGGCGACCGCCGCGAGCGGGTTCGACAGCGTGCACGTCGAGCGGTCGATGCGCGTCATGGCCTCGACGAACCCGGCCGGACGGTCGACGTAGTCCCACGTGCTGCGCAGCACGGCCACGTCGAACCCGTTCCAGTCGACCTCCTGCGCCGACCAGACCACCGGTTCGGCGTCGACGCCGCGTTCGCGCAATGCCTCGATCAGCCGCCGATCGTCGTCGAAGAGCGCCTCGACGTCGTCGATCTCCCACGTGACGAAGCGCGGGAGCCGTTCGCACCGCAGCACCGCGACGCGCATCGCGGCTCAGCTCGGCCGCTCGAGCAGCGGGCCGAGGCGGTAGGGGATCAGCTCGCCCATCGCGAGGGAGGTCTCGGTGCGCTCCACGCCGCCGATCGCGAGGATCTCCCCGTCGATGCGGAACAGGTCGTGCGCATCGCGGCACACCACGCGCACGAGCAGGTCGACCGATCCCGAGAGGCCGTGCGCCTGGATCACCTCGGGAATCTGCGAGACCGCGGCGACCACCTCGGTCAGCCGCTTCTGCTGCAGGTGCACCGAGACGAACGCCTCGAGCGGGTAGCCGATCGGCACCGGGTCGATGCTGCGTTCGAACGAGAGGAAGGCTCCGGATGTCTCGAGCCGCGCCATGCGCGCCTGCACGGTGTTGCGCGAGAGGCCGAGGCGATCGGCGAGGGCGACCACGGTCGCGCGCGGGTCACCGCCGAGGGCTCCGAGGAGCGCGCGGTCGACGTCGTCGTAACCGGTCATACCGCCAGACGATAGCACCCGATCGAGGTCTCTGGTTGAGCAACATGCTCAACCGATCTTCCAATGCTTGAGCGCAGTGCCATCTCGACGTACGCTCGCGGTATCCGGCAGTGTCGCCGGGTACGGCTGCTCACGAGGCGGTCGTCGAGAGCGAGGATCCACCCATGACCCCATCCGACCGCGTCGCCACCGGGCTGCTGACCCGGGCCGACGGTTTCGTCCAGCTCATCACCCCCGAGGGGGAACGGCGCGCAGACCCCGACCTCGATCGCTGGGTCGTCGACATCGACACCGAGGCCCTCCGCGGGCTGTACCGGGACATGTCGGTGCTGCGTCGCATCGACTCCGAGGGCATCGCCCTGCAGCGCCAGGGCGAGGTCGGCCTCTGGCCGCCGCTGCTCGGCCAGGAGGCCGCGCAGGTCGGCTCCGCGCGGGCGCTCCGCTCCGACGACTTCGTCTTCGGCAGCTACCGCGAGCACGGCGTCGCCTGGGTCCGCGGCATCGACCCGGCCGACGTGCTCCGCGTCTGGCGCGGCGCGGCGTCCTCCGGCTGGAACCCGTACGACTACGGCATGGCGGTTCCGCAGATCATCATCGGCGCACAGTCGCTGCACGCGACCGGCTGGGCGATGGGCGCGAAGTGGGACGGGTCGGATGCCGCGGCCGTCGCGTACTTCGGCGACGGAGCGACGAGCGAGGGCGACGTGAACGAGGCGCTCGTGTTCGCCGCGAGCTTCGAGGCGCCGGTCGTGTTCTTCTGCCAGAACAACGGCTGGGCGATCTCCGAACCGGTCGGACTGCAGTCCAAGCAGCCGCTCGCACAGCGCGGCGACGGCTTCGGGGTGCCGGGCATCCGCGTCGACGGCAACGACGTGCTGGCCGTCCTCGCGGCGACCCGCATCGCCCTCGATCGCGCCCGACGCGGCGGTGGCCCGACCTTCATCGAGGCCGTGACCTACCGCATGGGTCCGCACACGACGGCCGACGACCCCAAGCGATACCGCACCGACGACGAGCTCGCCGACTGGCGCGCCCGCGACCCCATCGCCAGGGTCGGGGCCCTGCTCGCGGCATCCGGTCTCGACCTCGAGACCCTCGAGCGCGAGGTCGAGGTCGAGGCCGCACGCGCGGCCGGCGCCCTCCGCGCCTCGATCGCGACCATGGCCGACCCCGAGCCGATGACCGTGTTCGACCACGTCTACGCCGAGCCGCATTCGCACCTCGACCGCCAGCGCGAGCAGTACGCGAGGTACCTCGCGCAGTTCGACGACGGCGCGTCCGCGCAGACCGAGGGAGGCGCACGATGACCACGCTCACGCTCGGCGCCGCCATCAACGCCGGCCTTCGCAACTCGCTCGCGAACGACGACCGCGTCGTGCTCATGGGCGAGGACATCGGCACCCTCGGCGGCGTGTTCCGCATCACCGACGGGCTCAAGGCCGAGTTCGGCGCGCACCGCGTCGTCGACACCCCGCTCTCCGAGGCCGGCATCATCGGCACCGCGGTGGGCCTCGCCTATCGGGGCTACCGGCCCGTCGTCGAGATCCAGTTCGACGGGTTCATCTACCCGGGCTTCGACCAGATCGTCGCGCAGGTCGCGAAGCTGCACCGCCGTTCACGCGGCACGGTGAAGATGCCGATCACGATCCGGGTGCCCTTCGGCGGCGGCATCGGCGCGGCCGAGCACCACTCCGAGTCGCCCGAGGCCTACTTCGCGCACACCGCAGGGCTGCGGGTCGTCTCGTGCTCGGATGCCGCCGACGCCTACGTCATGATCCAGCAGGCCATCGCGAGCGACGACCCCGTGCTGTTCTTCGAGCCCAAGCGCCGCTACCACGTCAAGGGCGAGGTCGACGATCGGGCGAGCCTCGCCGACGCGAAGCCGATGGGCATCGCCTCGGTCGTGACCTCCGGATCCGACGTCACGCTCGTGACCTACGGCGCGCTCGTGCAGGTCGCACGCGACGCGGCCATCGCGGCCGCGGAGGAGGGCGTGTCGATCGAGGTCATCGACCTGCGGTCGCTCTCGCCGCTCGACCTCGTCACGGTCGCGGACTCCGTGCGTCGCACCGGGCGACTCGTGATCGCCCACGAGGCCGGGCAGCAGCTCGGACTCGGCGCCGAAGTCGCGGCGAGCATCACCGAGCGGTGCTTCGAGTACCTCGAGGCCGCGCCCGTGCGCGTCACGGGCCACGACATCCCGTACCCGCCCGCGAAGCTCGAGCGGCACCACGTGCCCGACCTCGACCGCATGCTCGACGGCGTCGACCGAGCACTGGGCCGGCCCAACTCGCTGAGCGGGGTGGAGGCGTGAGCATGATCCGCGACTTCCCGCTGCCCGACCTCGGCGAGGGACTGACCGAGTCCGAGATCGTCGCCTGGCGCGTCGCCGTCGGCGACCGCGTCGAGCTGAACCAGATCATCGCCGACGTCGAGACGGCCAAGGCGGTCGTCGAGCTGCCGTCGCCGTTCGCGGGCGTCGTCACGGCGCTGCACGCGGGCGAGGGCGAGACCGTGAACGTCGGGGCGCCGCTGTTCTCGTGCGACACGGGCGAGGGCGGGTCGGGCGAGGGTGCGCCGGATGACTCGGCGGCGGCCCGGCCGGTCGCGCCCGGTGCCGGTGCCGCGCCCGCAAGGGATCAGGGGGCGGATGACGCGCCCGGGCCGAACCTCGTCGGGTACGGCGCCGGCGTCGAGTCGGGTCCGAAACGCCGGGCCAGGCGCACGGCGCTCGCAGCCGACCTGGTGCCCGCGCTGCCCGCCGAGACGGCGCCGCCGGTCGACGACGCGGCCTCCGCGCCCGGCGCCCCGCCCGTCGCAGCAGCGGCGCCGCCGTCCGAGCGACCGCGCTCGACGCCCCCCGTGCGGAAGCTCGCGCACGACCTCGGCGTCGACCTGGCCGCGGTGCACGGCACCGGCGAGCGCGGACTCATCACCCGCGCCGATGTCGAGGCCGCGGCATCCGCTCGCCCGACGTCCGAGGCAACAATGGCGCCCGAATCGACGGAGACCGGGCCGCAGGTCGGTGCCGCGGCGGTCGGTGACGTGCGCATCCCGATCAGGGGCGTGCGCAAGCACACCGCGGCCGCGATGGTGGCGAGCGCGTTCACGGCGCCGCACGTCACCGAGTTCCTCACGATCGACGTCACCGCCACCATGGACCTCGTGCGAAGCCTGCGCGAGGACCGAGCGTTCGCCGGGCACCGCGTCACCCCCCTCGCGGTCGTTGCGAAGGCCGTGTGCCTCGCCGCCCGGCGGACGCCCGACGTGAACGCGCGGTGGGAGGAGTCGTCGCAGGAGATCGTGCAGTTCGCCTCGGTGAACCTCGGCATCGCCGCGGCCACCGAGCGGGGCCTCGTCGTGCCGAACGTGAAGGCCGCCGAACGCCTGACGCTCATCGAACTGGCCGATGCGATCGGCGAGCTCGCCACCACGGCCCGCGAGGGTCGCACGCGCCCGGCCGACCTCACGGGCGGCACCTTGTCGATCACCAACGTGGGCGTGTTCGGCGTCGACGCCGGCACGCCGATCCTGAACCCGGGGGAGGCCGTGATCCTCGCGATGGGCGCCGTGCGCCGTCAGCCCTGGGAGCACCGAGGCGAGATCGCCCTCCGCGAGGTCATGACGCTGAGCCTCTCGTTCGACCACCGCCTGGTCGACGGGCAGCAGGCGGCGTCCTTCCTCACGGATGTCGGGGCGATCCTCCGCGACCCGGCCCGTGCCCTGACGATGATCTGACGGCTCGTCGGCCGAGCCCCTATCGGCGGTCTCGACCGGGGAGGATGATGGCGGCATGGACCCGCAGCGCATCCTCACCCCGGCCGAGACCGCCGACGCGCTCGGCGGCACCGCGTTCGCGCACGTCGGCGAGCGGCTGGAGGGCGCCTACGTCACCGCGGATTTCGCGAGTGCCGTGCGCCTGCTCGACGCCGTCGCGGTCGCGGCCGACGAACTCGACCACCATCCCGACGTGACGGTCGGATGGGGCGCGATCGCGTTCGACCTGAGTTCGCACGACGCGGGCGGGGTGACGTCGCGCGACCTCGCGCTCGTCGGCCTCATCCAGGCGATCGCCGACGCGCAGGGCGCGCGGCCCCGAGGCTGAGCGGTCGCGCGCGGCGCGCGGCCCGAGGCTGAGCGGTCGCGCGCCGGCTCAGCCGAGCAGGTAGACCAGCCCGTCGACCGCAGGGTCGGGCGCGTTCGCGTCGGCGGGTCGGGCGGGATCCGGCGCGAAGCCGAGGCGTTCGAGCACGTGGATCGACCCGGTGTCGCCGGCGGCAACCCGTGCTCGCAGGGGGCCGTCGTCGAGCACCTCGACGAACAGCCGCAACGCCCGGCCGGCGGTGCCGTCATCGTGGCGTGCGACGTCGACCCGGTAGGCGACGAAGGCGCGGCCGTCTTCGAACCATCGCGTGACGTCGCCCACGATCTCGCCGTCGGCGCGGATGGTGCGGTGGTCGATCGTCGCGCGGTGCCGTTCGCTGACGGCCGGACCGGCGACGGGCGGTCCTGCGGTGGTGCGGGGGTCGTGCACGATGTGGTTCAGGGTGTCGAGATCCGTGTCGCGGGTCGCGCGCAGGCTCACGACATGAGGCTCGCCCATGCCATCTCCTCGAGGATGCCGCGGACGGTGCCGTCGGCGGGTCTGCGCCCAGGGGTGCGGGCGCTGTGGGGTGTGGAGTTGAGGAGTCCGAAGGCGGCGTGTGCCCGGAACCGCAGCTCCACCTCGGCCCGGTCGGGCCTGAGCTCTGCGAGGGTGGCGACCCATCGTTCGACGTAGCGTCGCTGCAGCGAGCGCACCTCGTGGCGTACGCCGGGGTCGAGTTGTTCGAGTTCGCGGTCCTGCACCGCGATGACGTCGGCCTGGCCGAGCGCGAAGGCGACGTGGAACCGGATGAGCGAGCGAAGGGCGCGTTCGGCGTCGGGTGCCTCGGCGAGCACGAGATCGGCGCCGTCGAGCAACGACCGGCTGGCGTCCTCGAGGATCGCGGCGAGCACGGCGGACTTGCCGGCGAAGTGCCGGTAGACGGCCGGGCCGCTGACGCCCACCGCGGTGCCGAGGTCTTCGATGGTGACGCCGGCGTAGCCGCGCTCGGCGAAGAGTCGGGCCGCGGCGGCGAGGATCGCCGCGCGGCGATCGGCCTTCAGCCGTCCGCGCTCGGTGAGCGGTGCAGCGGATGTCACGGTGCTTGCCATTTCGATGAGTGCTCGCTAACCTCGGGAATCGAGTTAGTGAACACTAACCGAAAATCGCGACGACGCACAAGAGCCGGCACCGGGTGTCGGCGCAACGCCCGCTCGCGAGACGACGCGGAGAGGCCGATGACGACACTCACGACGGCGATCGACCGGGCCGGCGAGGCCGGCTCAGCCGCACGACGCAATGCCGACGCGCACGCCGCACTCGTCGGCGAGCTGCGCGAACGCCTCGCCGTGGCCGCCCTCGGCGGCCCCGAGGCATCCCGCGACCGCCATGTCGCGCGCGGCAAGCTGCTGCCGCGCGACCGCGTCGACCGCCTGCTCGACGAGGGCAGCCCGTTCCTCGAACTCTCGCCGCTCGCGGCCGACGGCATGTACGGCGGCGACTCGCCGGGCGCCGGCCTCATCACGGGCGTGGGGCTCGTGCACGGGCGGCCCGTCGTCGTGGTCTGCAACGACGCGACGGTCAAGGGCGGCACCTACTACCCGCTGACCGTGAAGAAGCACCTGCGGGCCCAGGAGGTCGCGCGCGAGCACCGCCTGCCGTGCATCTACCTCGTCGACTCGGGCGGCGCGTTCCTGCCCATGCAGGACGACGTCTTCCCCGACCGCGAGCACTTCGGCCGCATCTTCTTCAACCAGGCCCAGCTCTCGTCGATGCGCATCCCGCAGCTCGCGGCCGTGCTGGGCTCGTGCACCGCGGGCGGCGCGTACGTGCCGGCGATGAGCGACGAATCGGTGATCGTGCGCGACCAGGGCACGATCTTCCTCGGCGGCCCGCCGCTCGTGAAGGCCGCGATCGGCGAGGTCGTGACCCCTGAAGAACTCGGCGGCGGCGACCTCCACGCCCGCACCTCAGGGGTCGTCGACCACCTCGCCGACGACGACGAGCACGCGCTCGAGACCGTGCGCGACATGGTCGCGACCCTGCCCGGCCAGGCGCCGAGGGCGTGGGCGGTGCGCGAGTCGCGACCTCCGGCGGTCGACCCCGCCACGCTCACCGAGGTCGTGCCCGTCGACGTGCAGCAGCCGTACGACGTGCGCGAGGTGATCGCCCGCCTCGTCGACGCGAGCGAGTTCACCGAGTTCAAGCCCGAGTACGGCGACACGCTCGTGACCGGCTTCGCGCACCTCGACGGGCACCCGGTCGGCATCGTCGCGAACAACGGCGTGCTCTTCAGCGAATCGGCCATGAAGGGCGCCCACTTCATCGAGCTCTGCGACCAGCGCGGCATCCCGTTGCTGTTCCTGCAGAACATCTCGGGCTTCATGGTGGGCCGCGACGCCGAGGCGGGCGGCATCGCCAAGCACGGCGCGAAGATGGTCACGGCGGTCGCCACGACCCGGGTGCCGAAGCTCACGGTCGTCATCGGCGGCTCGTTCGGCGCCGGCAACTACTCGATGTGCGGGCGGGCGTACTCGCCGCGATTCCTCTTCATGTGGCCGAACGCGCGCATCTCGGTCATGGGCGGCGAGCAGGCGGCATCCGTGCTCTCCACCGTGAAGGGCGACCAGCTCGCGGTGAAGGGCGAGGAATGGCCGGATGCCGCGGCCGAGGCGTTCAAGGCCCCGATCCGCGAGCAGTACGAGGCGCAGGGCAGCCCGTACCACTCGACCGCCAGGCTCTGGGACGACGGCATCATCGACCCGGCCGACACCCGCACGGTGCTCGCGATGGCCCTCGAGCTGGCGAGCCGCACGCCGCTGCCCGAGCCCGCGTTCGGACTCTTCCGCATGTGAGGCGGTGAATCCGCCATCGGGCGGCGCCGCCATGCCAGAGTGGTTCCGTGCGCGTCGGCGCACGTGCACGCGATCGGGGATGGGGCGGCATGCAGCGACCACTGGCCGGGCTGACGGCGAGGAACCTCGCCACCGAACTCACGGCCGGGGTGACGCTGATCGCGATCGCGATCCCACTGAACATCGGCTATGCCCAGATCGCCGGGCTGCCCGCGACCGCGGGGCTCTACGCGCTGATCGTGCCGACGATCGTCTACGCGCTCGTCGTCTCGTCGCGGCAGCTGGTGGCGTCGCCGGATGCCGCAGCCGCGGCGCTCGTGGCCTCGTCGATCGGCGGGCTCGCGGCGGCCGGTAGCGAGGACTACGCGACCCTCGCGCTCGCGCAGGCGATCATCTGCGGCGTCATGTTCGTGCTCCTCTCGGTCTTCAAGCTCGGGTTCCTCGCGAACTTCCTCTCGAAGCCGATCCTGATCGGCTTCGTCGGCGGACTGGCGCTCGACATCATGGTGAGCCAGATCGCCAAGATGCTCGGGGTCAAGATCGACTCGGGCGGTGAGTTCGTCGACAAGGTCGGGGGACTGATCAGCGGGCTCGGCACGACGAACCTCTGGTCGCTCGCGATCTCGGCCGCCTCGGTGGCCGTGCTGCTGCTCGGCAAGCGGTTCCTCCGGGCAGTGCCGTGGGCGCTCGTGGTGCTCGTGCTCACGACGGTGTTCGTCGTGGTGGCCGACCTCGACGACGCGGGCGTCGACGTGCTCGGCGCGGTGCCCGCCGGTCCGCCCACGCCGACGTGGCCCGTGCTCGACTGGACCACGTGGCTCGCGCTCATCCCGTCGGCCATCGCGCTCACGCTCGTCACCACCGCCGAGGGACTGCTCGTCTCCCGGTCGTACTCCGAGAAGCACCGGTATCCGTTCCACGCCAACCGCGACCTGATGGCGTTCGGTCTCGCGAACGTGGCCGCGGGTGCGCAGGGGAGCTTCTCGGTGGGCTCCTCGACCTCCCGTACGGCCGCGATGGATCAGGCGGGTTCCCGCACGCAGTTGCCCTCGCTCGTGCTCGCCGTGGGCACGCTGCTCCTCCTGCTCTTCGGAACAGCCCTGCTCGCCGACATCCCGTCGCCCGCGATCGGCGCGGTCGTCGGCGTCGCGATCATCCCGCTGCTCGGCTTCCGCGACTTCGCGGACCTCTGGCGCAAGGATCGCTTCGAGTTCGTGATCGGGGCCGTCTGCTTCCTCGTGACGCTGTTCGTCGGTGCCATCCCCGGCATCGTGGTCGCGTTCACGCTGGCGCTCATCAACCTCGCCAAGCGGGCCGCGAACCCGGCCATCGACGTGCTCGAGGCTTCGGGCGACCCCGGTGAGTCGCTCCTCGAGGGCGCGCCCGTGGGCCGGACCACGGCGCCCGGCGTCATCGTGATCCGCCTCGCGGCGCCGCTCTTCTTCGCCAACGGCAGCGTGTTCACCGCCGCCGTCAAGAGCGCCGTCTCGTCGGCCGACGCCGCCGCGGGCGGCCCGGTACGCGACGTCGTCATCGACATGGAGGCCGTCACCGACATCGACGTGACGGGTGCGGAGGAGTTCGAGGCGCTCAAGTCCTGGCTCGCACGCAACGACGTGGCGCTCTCGTTCAGCCGCATGCGCGACCCCGCCCGACTGCGCCTCGTGCAGCTCGGCCTGCTCGACGACGAGCGCATCTTCGTCACCAACCGCGCGGCGATCGCCGCACTGACTGGAGGTTCCGAATGAACGGCGCCATCGGCGGCATCCTGCCCCTCGCCCTCGGTGTGGCGATCAGCCCGATCCCGATCATCGCCGCGATCCTCATGCTGCTCTCGCCGAAGGCGCGCGTCACGAGCGTCGGGTTCCTGCTCGGGTGGCTCGTCGGCATCATCGTCGCGGTCACGGTGTTCACGCTGCTCGCCTCGGTGCTGCCCGAAGACGACCCCGACGCCTCCAAGCCGATCCAGGGCGTGATCCAACTGCTGCTCGGCGCGGGCCTGCTCGTGCTCGCTGTGGGGCAGTGGCGCAAGCGTCCGAAGCCGGGTGAGGAGCCTGCGCTGCCGAAGTGGATGCAGGCCATCGACAAGGTCACCTTCGGCGGTGCACTCGGCCTCGGATTCCTGCTCTCGGCGCTGAACCCGAAGAACCTCATCATGGCCGCGGGGGCGGGCACCGAGATCGAGGCGGCCGAGCTCACGGGCGGCGAGATCGTGCTGGTGATCGCGATCTACGTGCTGATCGCGGCGTCAACCGTCGCGATCCCGGTCATCGCCTACCTGCTCGCCTCGGCGAAGCTCCGCGGACCCCTCGACGCCCTGCGCGTGTGGCTCGCCCACGAGAACTCGGTGATCATGGCGGTGCTGCTGCTCGTGATCGGCATCTCGATGCTCGGCAAGGGCATCGGCAGCTTCTGAGCGAGGCGACTGCATCGACCGCTCGGTTCGGTGCGTTCAGGCTCCGGATGCCGAGGCCGCGCGTTCGACCTCGGCGACCGCCCGCTCGACGCCGCCGTGCCAGGGCGACCCGTGGCCAGGCAGCACCCATGCCGCCCCGAGGCCCGCGATGCGGTGCAGCGACGCGAGGGCCCGGGCCGGATCGTCGGTGAACGGCGCCGGCTGCGGACCGGTCGCACCGGTCAGCACGTGGCGGGTCGTGAGGCCGTCGCCGACGAACACGGCGTCGACCGCGGGAACGTGGATCGCGATGCTGCCGGGGGAGTGGCCTGGCAGGCCGACGATCACGGGTGAGCCCGGCAGGTCGAGCACGTCGCCGTCGCGAACGCCGACGACCTCGGTGATCGGCGTGGTGCGCAGGCCGTTCTTGCGCAGCGCGTACCACATGAACTTCGCGGTGGCGCCGAGCTTCACGTGGCCCCATTCGGGCTTGGAGGACTCCTCGCCACGTGCGCGCGCGGCGTCCGCCTCGTGCACGAAGATCGGCACGCCGTGGTCGCGACGCAGGCGTTCGGCGAACCCGATGTGATCGCTGTCGCCATGCGTGAGCACGACGCCGCGCACGTCGTCGAGGGTGCGGCCCATGGCGTCGAGCTCGGCGAGCAGCTCCTTCCACTGCCCGGCGAGGCCGGCGTCGATGATCGTGACGCCTTCCGGCGCGTCGATCAGGTAGACGGCGACGATGTCGTTGCCGACGCGGTGCAGCGAGGGTGCGAGTCGCATGGTGTGCTCCGTTGTCCGTTGTCCGTTGTCCGTTGTCCGTTGTCCGTTGTCCGAACGGGTTCGAGCGTCGAATGCTCGGTTCGGAGTGGCGATGGCTACGATACATAGTTATCATGGCTAACGTCAATAGCCATTCTCGAGCGGATGTCGCGCAGCGCCGGCATCCGGAATCGTCCAGAGGAGCCTGCATGCCCACGCCCGCCCGAACCTCGCTGGCCGCGATCGTCGACGCCGGCCGCGACCTGCTCGAACGCACAGGCCTCGACGGCCTCACGATGCAGGCCGTCGCCGAGCGCGTCGGGGTGCGCGCTCCATCGCTCTACAAGCGCGTGAGCGGGCGCGAGGGCCTCGTCGCGCTCGTCGTCGATGCGACCGTGCGCGATCTCGGAGTCGCCGCCGACCGTGCCGCCGCGGAGGCGGGCGACGACCCCCGCGCGCGGCTCAGGGCGCTCGCCATCGCGGTGCGCGCGTTCGCGCACGAGCGGCCGGTGGCGTTCCGAGTCGTCTTCGCGCCCGGTGCGGAGCTGCGCCTCGAGCCCGCATCCCTCGCGGCCGCGAGCGAATCCGTGCTGGGTGCGGCCGCCGACCTCGCCGGGGAGCGGCATGCGCTCGACGCCGCACGGACGTTCACGGCCTGGGCGACGGGGTTCGTGAGCATGGAGCTCGCGGGCGCGTTCCGGCTCGGCGGTGACGTCGATCGGGCGTTCGCGTTCGGGGTCGATGCACTCGTCGGCGCCGTCGAAGCGGCGGCAGCGCCAGAGACCCCGCGTGGAGACCACCGGCCCTGAGGCGAACGCGCGGGGAACGTCCCCGCGCGAGCATCGGCGTGCATCACCGACTACGTGGCGGGCGGCGCATCCTCCGTCGGCAGGCTGCGCGCGAACTCGGCGAACGCGGCTCGCACCTGTCCGGGCTCTTCGATCCACGCGAAGTGGGCACCGCCCTCGATGTCGGCGCGGGTGACGTTCGGGCCTTCGTAGCGCGCGACGTTCCAGAGTCGTTGGGTGACGATGCGGTCGTCGCCGCCGCTGACGATCAGGGTGGGCAGGGCCTGCGGCCACCAGTTCGCCGCATAGGTCGTGTCGAAGTGCTCGGCCGACCAGTCCACGGCGCGACCGTTGTAGGGCATGCGGGCGAGGAGTTCACGGCCCCGCTCGACGTGATCGGCGCGGAAGTTCCACGGTGCAGAAGCGACGGCGAAGTCGGCGAGATGCCCGTCGGTCGGCTCGAGCTCGTACGCGACGGTGGCGGCATCGACCTCCGGGAGCGGGTGGTCGCGCGTCATCTGCTCGAACGCGCCCATCCACGACGCGTCCGGAGCGGTGCTCACGAGCACCAGTCCGGTCAGCATTCCTTCGAGCTCAGGCGTCGACAGGAGGTACATGCCGCCCGTCGAGTGGCCCACGAAGATCGGATGCGCCACAGCCGCCGCCGCCTCGATCAGCACCGACGGCCAGACGGTGAACGGATCGACCGGTGCGCCCGGAGCGTCGACGTTCGATCCGTCGCCGGGGAGGTCGACCATCCACACGCGACCCGGCACGTCGATGACGTCCGCAAGTTCGTGGAGGCTCTCCGAGCCGATGCCCGGACCGCCCGGAAGGAGGAGCCAGTCGAGCTCTCCCGGTCGCTCGTGACGAAGGCGCATGCGCACCCCCGAGGCAGTCCAGTGCTGGTCCATGTTCATCGCTCCAACGGGTGTTCTCCGGTCTGGGAATCAATACTCTACACTGTAGAAAAAATGAGAGGCGATGAGATGGCATCTCGAGGACGTCCCCCGTCCCTCACACGCGCGGCGGTGCTCGATGGAGCGATCGGCCTCCTCGATGACGTCGGTCTCGACGCCTTCAGCATGCGCGCACTCGGACGAAGGCTCGGCGTCGACCCGATGGCGGTCTACTCCTACTTCCCGAGCAGGACGGCGATCCTCGACGGGGTGGTGGAGCGCATCTTCGCCGAATGCCGGCTTCCGGCGCGAACGGGGGATTGGAGAGCGGATGCCGCGGCGGTCGGCCATGCGTTCCGACGCGCGCTGCTGGCGCACCCGGCCGCGATCCCGCTCATGGCCATGAGGCCGGCGGTCACGATCGACGCCTTCGAGGTCACCGAGGCCCTGCTCGAATCACTCGCCCCGGCCGCGCTGCCTCCGCGCGCCGCGCTCGACATCGCACAACTCCTCGGCCGGCTGACCGTCGGCCATGCGATCGCGCAGGCGGGACCACCGCCGGGTGCCGACCAGGACGGGCGCGAGCGCGCGCATGCCGAGTCCGCCGCCGCGTTGCCGGCGGATCGGTTCCCGCACCTCGCGAGCGCATACGCCCAGGGGTACGTGATCGACCACGACGCCCTGTTCGCCACCGCCGTCGATGCGACACTCGCAGCCGTCGCCGAATCACTCCCGGAGAACGAAGGCGCTCGCCGCTGACCGACCGCCGTCTGCGGGAACCCGGGGGTCACCTGGGCACCGTAGACTTCACGAACACTCCGTGGATGATGCCGGCGATCCCAACGTCGCCGCATCTTCATCGTCTCGATGACGATCGGCGTGACGATCTTCAACGTCTCGATGATGATCGGGGTGTCGCTGTTGGTACTGGTGGGAGTGAACATGAGCGGCGAGTGGCATCGGAAGCACCTCGGAGACGACGTACCCGAGCAGGCTCCCGGCGAAGAGACGCTGCTCGGCGCCGCCGGCGACGAGGTTCCGCCCGGGGGAGTGGTCGCAGGCTCCTTCAGCCAGGAGTTCCCCGGCGCCGACCCGTATGCGGGCATTCCGGCCGACCAGGTCGGCCTCCCACCGCTGACCGAGGCCGAGCAGGAGGCCGTGGCGCGCCAGGCCGACCGCATCGCCGACGACCCGGACGAAGCCCGCGACCTCTGAGCGCCATCGCAGCCGTGGATCGAGATGATGCGCGGATGACGAACGACGTCGAACTGGGATGACCGGCTGGTCGTGCGACGTCATCTTCGTGCTCCAGGTCAGAGCCGCCCCGCCGGACAGCGGTGGGAACGGTCCGCCTCTGTCCGCGACGGAGGAATCACAGCCGCGCTGCGATGGTGATCGCCTGCATGGTGCTCTCAAGGCGACCTGAGCCGAAGTTGGTGATAAGTGCCTGCGCCGCGTCCTCCGTCGCTGCCTGCAGACCGCCGGCTTCGCGCGCCTCGATCTCGGCGCGCACCGGGGTGCCTTGGCACACTCCGATCGCCGCATCGCGCGCTGTGTCTGCTCGACTGGGCAGGGTCACCGTCTCGGCGTCGACCTCGGCGAAGCCGGATGCGATGAGTTCGGAGCGAATCAGGTCGACATCGAAGTACCCGAACGGCACTCGTTCGATGAAGGACGGCGGGTCATCGGGATATCGTGCCGTCAACGCTCCGGCGATGATTCGGGTGACATCGTTGACCGCGAGGCTGTCCCAGACTGTGAATATGAAGGTTCCGTCGCGTGCCAGCACCCGGGCGGCTTGTTGGTACGCCCGAGTTCTCTCGGGAAAGAACATCACCCCGAACTGGCAGGCGATGAGATCGAAGCTGTCTTCTGCGAAGGGCAGCGCCATCGCGTCGCACTGCGTCCACGTGGCGTGCCCGGATTCCGGCGCCGTGGTGGCGACGTCGATCATCGCCTGATTCAGATCAGTTGCCGTGATCGCCGTGTCCTCGCCGAGTACCCGTTCGAGCTCCCGGGTGACCACCCCGGTACCGGCTGCAGTCTCGAGCAGCCGTCGTGGGGCGAATGGCGCGATGCGTTGCGCGATGTCAACCGCATAGGGCTCGAAGAACAACGGCGAAAGATACTGCTCGTACAGGACAGGGATGGAGCCTTCGAACGCGGCATCAGACTTCGGCATGAGTACTCCGCATCAAAGGCAGGCACGGATCGGTGCCGGTCGGCGCCGATACGCCCAGTATGCGCGCCGTTGCGAGCGGTCACCATCCAACCCGCCTTGCTTGCCATTCCAGTTAGTGATCACTAACATGAATCCAGTTAGTGCACGCTAACCGGATTCCGGCGGCGTGCGCCCTGCAGAGAGGCAGAAGACACGCACATGGGCACGATCGACGCCGGCCGCCGTCCGTTCGAGCGCGTGCTCGTCGCGAACCGCGGCGAGATCGCGGTGCGCGTCATCCGCACGCTGCGACGTCTCGGCATCCGGTCGATCGCGGTCTTCTCCGACGCCGATGCGGATGCCCCGCACGTGCGTCTCGCCGACGAGGCCGTGCGCATCGGCCCGGCGCCCGCCACGCAGAGCTACCTCGACCCCGCCCAGCTCATCGCGGCGGCACTCGAGACCGGCGCGCAGGCCGTGCACCCCGGCTACGGGTTCCTCTCCGAGCACGCGGGATTCGCCGCCGCCTGCCGCGAGGCCGGCATCGTGTTCATCGGGCCGGGCGACGAGGCGCTCGCCGTCATGGGCGACAAGATCCGCGCGAAGCGGCACGTCGCGGCATCCGGGGTACCGGTCGTGCCCGGCGTCTCCGACCCCGAACTCGACGACGCGGCGCTCCTCGCCGCCGGTGAGCAGGTCGGCTTCCCGCTGCTCGTGAAGCCGTCCGCGGGCGGCGGCGGCAAGGGCATGCAGATCGCGCGCGACGCCGTCGAGCTCGCCGAGGCGATCCCGGCCGCCCGCAGGGTCGCCCGGACCTCGTTCGGCGACGACACGCTCCTCCTCGAGCGCCTCATCGAGCGTCCGCGGCACATCGAGGTGCAGGTGCTCGCCGACGCCGACGGCACGGTCATCCACCTCGGCGAGCGCGAGTGCTCGCTCCAGCGCCGCCACCAGAAGGTCGTCGAGGAGGCGCCGTCGCCGCTCCTCGATGCGGCGACGCGCGAGCGCATCGGGCAGGCCGCCTGCGATGCGGCCCGCAGCGTCGCGTACCTCGGCGCGGGCACGGTCGAGTTCCTCGTGTCGGATGTCGCGCCCGACGAGTTCTTCTTCATCGAGATGAACACCCGGCTGCAGGTCGAGCACCCGGTGACCGAGCTCGTGACGGGCATCGACCTCGTCGAGCAGCAGCTCCGCATCGCCGCCGGGCAGCCGCTTGCGATCGCCCAGCACGACGTGCACCTCACCGGGCACGCGATCGAGGCACGGGTCTACGCCGAGTCGCCCGACCGCGGATTCCTGCCCTCGACGGGCGAACTGCTCGAGTGGCGGCCGGCGACCGGCGACGGCGTGCGCGTCGATGCGGGCATCCGTACGGGTCAGCACGTCACGGCCGACTACGACCCCATGCTCGCGAAGGTCATCGCGTACGGCGCCGACCGTGCCGAGGCGCTCGAACGGCTCGATGCGGCGCTCGCCGAGACCGTCGTGCTCGGGGTCGACACGAACCTCGCGTTCGTGCGGCGCC
The DNA here is from genome assembly GCF_001660485.1 of Agromyces aureus. Taxonomy (GTDB): domain Bacteria; phylum Actinomycetota; class Actinomycetes; order Actinomycetales; family Microbacteriaceae; genus Agromyces; species Agromyces aureus. Next base: position 2,849,155 of record NZ_CP013979.1, on the reverse strand, counting down.
TGCTCGCCGATCCCGACGTGCGCGCCGGCGCGCTCGACACGAACCTCATCGAGCGGATGCCGCCCGCCACCGCCGAGCGGCCCCGACCCGAGCAGCTCGCAGCCGCGGCATCCGCCCTGCTCGCCGAAGCCGCCGGTGACCGGCGCACGCGCACCGGCACCCGTGATCGCGACGTCGAGGGACCGAGCGCGTGGACGGATGCCGCGGGCTGGCGCCTCGGCGCGCGCCGCCCGCCGACCGTGCTGCTCGCCCCGCGCGACGCGCCCGCCGACGTGGTCGCCGTCACCACAGCCGAGCCGTCCCGCGACGCGTCGGACGAGCCGAACGCCGCTGCCACCGTTCGCATCGCCGCCAACGGCGAGATCTGGGTGCACGACGCCCGCGGCACGACCGCGTTCGTGCACGTCGACCGTCGCGCCCACGCCGAGGCTCGACGGGCGCTCGCCGAGCGCGGCGGCGTCGCGCTGAGCCCCGAACTGCGGGCACCCATGCCGGGCACGGTCACCGCCGTGTTCGTCGCCGACGGCGACGCCGTCGAGGCGGGCGCCCCGATCCTCGCGATCGAGGCCATGAAGATGGAGCACCGCATCACCGCCTCCGCCGACGGAACCGTGCGACTCGCGGCATCCGTCGGCGACCTGGTCTCGCGCGACCAACCCGTCGCGCGCATCGAGCCTGCGAGCGAAACCCGCGACGCAGCACCCGAAGCATCCGCACCCGGATCAGCACCCCCTGCGACCCAGGGGGATCACGAACAGGAGCCCACGCATGCAGTATGACCTCTCCGACGAGGAGCAGCGCCTCTCCGACGACGTCGCCGACTTCGCCGACCGCGTCGTCGCGCCCGCCGCCTACGAGTACGACACGCAGCGCCGGCTGCCGATGGAGATCATCGCGCAGATGGGCGACATGGGCCTGTTCGGCCTGCCGTTCCCAAAGGAGGTCGGCGGCCAGGGCAAGAGCTACTTCCAGCTCTGCCTCGCCGTCGAGGCGCTCGGCCGCGTCGACCAGTCGATCGGCGTCACCCTCGAAGCGGGCGTGGGGCTCGGCGTCATGCCGATCTACCGGCACGGCACGGCAGAACAGCAGGCGGAGTACCTGCCCGACCTCGTGTCGGGGCGCGCGCTCGCCGGGTTCGGGCTCACCGAGGCGGGCGCCGGCAGCGACGCGGGTGCCACGGCGACGACGGCCGACCTCGTCGGCGACCAGTGGGTCATCAACGGCTCGAAGCAGTTCATCACCAACTCGGGCACGCCCATCACCCGGTTCGTCACGATCACCGCGGTGACCGGGCAGCGCGTCGGCGCCCGCGGCGAGCTCAAGCCCGAGCTGTCGACGATCATCGTGCCGAACGACACCCCCGGCTTCACGGTCGAGCCGAGCTACGACAAGGTCGGCTGGCACACCTCCGACACGCACCCGCTGACGCTCCGCGACGTTCGCGTGCCGGCGTCGAACCTGCTCGGCGAGCGCGGACGCGGCTACGCGAACTTCCTCCGCACGCTGAACGAGGGGCGGGTCGCGTTCGCGGCCCTCGCGACCGGGGCCGCGCAGGGCTGCCTCGAGGAGGCGCTGCGCTACGCGAACGAACGTCGCGTCTTCGGCGTCAGCATCGGCTCGAACCAGCACATCGCGTTCAAGATCGCGCGCATGCAGGCCCGCGTGCACCAGGCACGGCTCGCCTGGCACGACGCCGCGCGCAAGCTCGACGCGGGCAAGCCCTTCACGCTCGAGGCATCCATCGCCAAGATGGTGTGCGGGGAGGCGGCCATGGACAACGCGCGCGACGCCACGCAGATCTTCGGCGGCTACGGCTTCATGAACGAGAACGCCGTGGCGCGCCACTACCGCGACTCGAAGATCCTCGAGATCGGCGAGGGCACCACCGAGGTGCAGCTCATGATCATCACGCGCGAGCTCGGCATCGGCGCCGAGCAGCTCGTGCCGACCCCCTAGGAGCCTGAGATGACGGATGCCGCGAGCGACGCCCGGCCGGAGGAGCGCGAGGTCGTGCAGCGCGGCCTCTGGTTCGAGGAGTTCGAGCCGGGCGTGCGATACCTGCACCGCCCGGGGCGCACCGTGACCGAGGCCGACAACGTGCTCTTCACGACGCTCACGATGAACCCGCAGCCGCTGCACCTCGACGCGGCCTTCGCGGCGACGCAGCCGTTCGGGCGCATCCTCGTGAACTCGCTGTTCACGCTCTCGACCCTGGTCGGCCAGTCGGTCGGGCAGCTGACGCTCGGCACGCTCGTCGCGAACCTCGGCTTCGGCGAGGTCGCGTTCCCGAACCCGGTGTTCGTCGGCGACACGCTGTACGGCGAGTCGGTCGTCGAGTCGAAGCGGCTGTCGTCGTCGCGCCCGGGCGAGGGGGTCGTCGTGCTCGCGCACACCGCGCGCAACCAGCACGGCGTCGTGGTCGCGACCGCGTCGCGCACGATGCTGGTGCACACCCGTGAAGCGGGTGAGCGCAGCGCCGCGCGGCCCGGCACGGGCGGCGATTCGTCGAACGGTCGGGCGAGCGGATGACCCGGCCGCCGTTCCGCCTCGGCCCGGCGCTGCTCTTCTGCCCGGCCGACCGGCCCGACCGCTTCGCGAAGGCGCTCGAACGGTCCGACGCGGTGGTCCTCGATCTCGAGGACGCCGTCGCGCCCGAGTCGAAGGCCGCCGCGCGGCGTGCGGTCGCGGCATCCGCCCTCGACGTGGCCCTTGACCACGATCGCGTGATCGTGCGGGTGAACCCGGCCGCGTCGGCGGACTTCGCGGCCGACGTCGCGATGCTCGCCGAGACGCCCTATCGAACCGTGATGCTCGCCAAGTGCGAGGGGACCGTCGACCTCGTCGACCTCGAGGCGTTCGAGGTCGTCGCGCTGTGCGAGACGGCGAGGGGCGTGCTCGCGGCCGAGGCCGTCGCGGCGCTGCCGAACGTGTCGGCGCTCATGTGGGGCGCCGAAGACCTCGTCGCCTCGCTCGGGGGCTTCTCGAGCCGCCACGCCGACGCCCGCTACCGGGGCGTCGCCGCGCACGCCCGTGCGCACGTCCAGCTCGCCGCCGCCGCGCACGGGGTCGCCGCGATCGACACCGTGCACCTGGACATCGCCGACCTCGAAGGTCTCGCCGAAGAGGCGCAGGATGCCGCGGCGCTCGGGTTCGCGGCCACCGCCTGCATCCACCCGTCCCAGGTCGACACCGTGCGCGAGGCCTACCGCCCGAATGCCGATCAGTTCGAGTGGGCGCGTGCCGTGCTGGCCGCGGCGTCCGGCGAGCCCGGCGTCTTCGCGTTCCGCGGGCGCATGGTCGACGGGCCGGTGCTCCGGCAGGCCGAGGCCGTGCTCCGGCGCGAGGGGCGTCGTGCGGGAGTCCGATCCGATCCGCCGTCGGCTCCGAATCACCACTGATCAGCCCGATTCGTCCTCCATTCGAGGGTCAAGTCGACACGATTCGGTAACAGTTCATTCGGAATTCCCGCGGGGGCATCCGAAGGACCTCGGGTGCAACATAGGGTCGATTCAATCCTGGGGAGGAGGAGAAGGTGGCCAGAAGGCACTTGGCAGGGGGGCGCGACACGCACCGTGAGACCGATCACGGGTCGACGGTCGCACTCGCGGAACGCGACGTATTCCCGAATGCGGATGCCGTCGAGGCGTCGATCCTCGACGAGCCTCGCACGGCGGCGCACCGCGCCGAGGTCGTCGCCAGCAACACCTTCTCCGGCCCGATCCTCGTGCCGCTCCGAGCCAGGCTCGGCGACACCGACATGAGCGTGCACCGCCTCGCGATCGGCGCCAGCACCTTCGGGTGGACCCTGGGGTCCGACGACGCCCACGCGATCCTCGACCGGTTCGCCGGAACGGGCGGCGACCTCATCGACACGGCCGACAGCTACGCCGCCGGCCGCAGCGAATCGATCATCGGATCGTGGATGGCCTCGCGCGGTTCGCGCGATCGCATGCACGTCATGACCAAGGTCGGCCGCAACCAGGACCTTCCGGGACTCGCGCCGCAGACGATCAGGTCCGCCGTCGACGCGAGCCTGCAGCGACTGCAGACCGAGCGCATCGACGTGCTGTTCCTGCACGGCGAAGACCACGACGTGCCGCTCGAGGAGTCGCTCGGCGCCGTCGGGGCGCTCGTCGAAGCCGGCAAGGTGCGCGCGGTCGGGGCGAGCGACTTCTCGCCCGAACGCCTCATCGAGGCCCGCGTGCTCGCCGCCAACGGCCTGCCGCGGTTCCAGACGCTGACCACCCGGTACAGCCTCATGGAGCGCAAGTCCTTCGAGGGCGCGACCGAGCTCGTCGCGCACGCGCAGGGCCTCGCGGTGATGCCCTACTTCGCACTCGCGAACGGATTCCTCGCCGGCGGCATCCGGCGGCGGAGCGACGTCAAGCACGACGCCCGCGGTGCCCGCGCCGGCGTGCACCTCGGTCGTCGCGGACTCCGCGTGCTCGCGGCCCTCGACGAGATCGCCGCGACGCACGCCGTCGCACCGGCCACGGTCGCGCTCGCGTGGCTGCTCGCGCGGCCCTCGATCGTGGCGCCGGTCGTGAGCGCGACCAACGCCGACCAGGTCGACGCGCTCATCGCGGCCGCATCCGTGGATCTGCACCGCTCGGAGCTCGTCGAGCTCGACCGCGCCTCGCACTGAGCTGCGCGCCGAACCCCACGGCGCGAACGCGTGGCCTAGGCTGGGTGGGATGAACGGCGCCGTCGACCTTCCTCTCGGCACTGCCGAACTGTCCTTCACCGCTGCCGGTGACGCCCTCGTGCGACGCACGATCCTGCCGTCGGGGGTGCGGGTGCTCACCGAGCAGGTTCCGGGCAGCCGCAGCGCGACCATCGGGTTCTGGGTGGCCGTGGGCTCGCGCGACGAGCGTGCCGCCGACGGCGTGCATCCCGCGACCTTCGGGTCGACGCACTTCCTCGAGCACCTGCTGTTCAAGGGCACGCCCACCCGCACCGCGCTCGACATCGCCATCTCCTTCGACGCCGTCGGCGGCGAGCACAACGCGCTCACGGCGAAGGAGTACACCTGCTACTACGCCAAGGTGCAAGACAGAGACCTGCCGATGGCGGTCGAGGTGCTCTCCGACATGTTCACGTCGTCGCTGCTCGACCCCGTCGAGTTCGACAACGAGCGCGGCGTCATCCTCGAAGAACTGTCGATGGCGGGCGACGACCCCGGCGACGTCGCGAACGAGCGCTTCTTCGAGGCCGTGCTCGGCGACCACCCGCTCGGCCGGCCCATCGGCGGCGATCCCGACACGATCAACCGGGCCACTCGCGAGGCCGTGCACGAGCACTACCTCGCGAACTACCGGCCGAACGACCTCGTCGTCACCGCCGCGGGCGCCGTCGATCACGACGAGCTCGTCGCCGCACTCGAACGCGCGCTCACGGCAGGCGGGTGGAATCTGACGGTCGAGGCCGCACCCGTCGAGCGACGGTCCCGCACCTCGGTGGAGCTCGCGCCGGCCCTCGAGCTCACGGTCGTGCAGCGCCCCATCGAGCAGGTCAACCTCCTGATCGGTGCGCGCGGCCTCGTCGCGACCGACCCGCGCCGTTCGACGATGAGCGTGCTCAACACCGTGTTCGGCTCGGGCATGTCGTCGCGCCTCTTCCAGGAGGTGCGCGAACGACGCGGGCTCGCCTACTCGGTGTACTCGTTCGCGCCGTCGTACTCCGACGCGGGCCTCTTCGGCATGTACGCCGGATGCTCGCCCTCGAAGGCGCCGACGGTCGCCGAACTCATGCGCGCCGAGCTCGGGCGCCTCGCGAGCGACGGCATCACGGCCGAAGAGCTCCGCCGCGCCACGGGCCAGCTGGCCGGGGCCTCCGCCCTCGCCCTCGAGGACTCCGACACGCGGATGTCGCGGCTCGGCCGCGCCGAGCTCACGCTCGGGGAGTTCGTCGACCTCGACGAGGCACTCCGTCGCATCGCCCGCGTCACCGCCGAAGACGTGCGCGTGCTCGCCGCCGATCTCGTCGCCCAGCCGTTCTCGCTCGTCGCCGTCGGCGCGAGCGAGGAAGCCGACTTCGCTCAGGCGATCGACCTGCCCCCGACCTCCGACGCCGCCTGACCGCGGCCACCCGACACCGACGCCTCGACCACACAGGAAGCGCATCGTGCCACACCACCTCTACCTCGTCCGACACGGCGAGCAGCTCGACGCCGAACACGGACTCCAAGACGGGCCGCTGTCGCCGCGCGGTCGTCGGCAGGCCGAGCTGCTGGCCGAGCGGCTCGGCGGCATCCCGTTCGACAACGCCTGGCACTCGCCGCTGCAGCGCGCGACCGAGACCGCCGCCATCATCGCGGCGAAGATGCCGTCGCTCTCACCCGAGCCGTCGGCCCTGCTCTTCGACTGCATCCCCTCGGGTCCGGCGCCTGCGACGCCCAAGGCCTATGACGCGTTCTTCGGTTCGGTGACCGAGGCCGAGATCGAGGCCGGCACCGCCCAGATGGAAGACGCGGCGGCCGAGTTCCTGCGATCGCACCGCGACGACCGCCACGACCTGCTCATCACCCACAACTTCGTGATCGGCTGGTTCGTGCGGGAGGTCCTGAGCGCACCCGACTGGCGTTGGCTCTCGATCAACCAGGCGAACTGCGGGCTCACGGTGCTCACCCAGCGCTCCGGCCGCCCTTGGAACCTGGTAGTGCACAACGACCTCTCGCACCTCCCGTTCGAGCTGCGCACGGGTCTGCCGGAGCCCTTCGCGGTCTGACCGCTCGCCACCCGACCGCCGTCGCACGGTCGGGCATGCGGATGCCGCACGCCGGCGTCGACCCGTCGGCCGCGCCGTCAGTCGGCGAGCCGCTTCGCGTACCAGGTCGTCGCGTTGGGGTTGTCGTTGTACGGCGGGATCTCGACGAACCCGCTCGAGCGGTAGAGACCGCCCGCGGCGGCGAGGCTCGCGTTCGTGTCGAGCACGAGCTCCTGGGCGCCGAACTCGCGCGCGCGGCGTTCGAGCTCGACGAGCAGTGCGCGTCCGGTTCCACGGCCGCGCGCGGCATCCGTCAGCCAGAGGTGCTTGATCTCGTAGCGCACGAGGCCGGTCGCGGGGTCGGCATCGATGCGCCTGATGCCGCCGCAGCCGATGCCCCTCGTGCCACCGGCATCCGTCACCGTGCCGTCTGCTGACGTGCTCGGCGCATCGTCGACGATGAGGAACACGCCGTCGGGCGGCGTGAACGCGGCGTCGGCGGGAAACGTCGGACGGTACTTGCCCTGCTCGGCCGGGAACCCGGCCGCACGTTCGGTGAAGTACGCCGTGAGCATGCCGTGGGCCTCTGCGCCGCTGACCGGCACCGCTCGGAACTGCATGCGGTTCAGCCTAATCGGCGCTTGGTAGGGTGAAGCACGTGACGATACGGGTCGCCGTGGCCGGGGCCACGGGCAAAATGGGCATGCTGGCACTCGCACTCGTCGAGGGCGCCGACGACCTCGAACTGCACGCGGCGCTGTCGTCGAGGTCCGAGCTCGACGAGATGCTCGGAGCCGATGTCGTGCTCGACGTCACGCACCCCGCCGCGAGCGCCGGCATCGTCGAGTTCGCCGCCGGCGCCGGCATTCCGATCGTCGTCGGCACCTCGGGCTGGTCGTCCGACCGCATCGCCGAGATCGAGCGATTCGTGCGCGGCCACGACGAGGCCGGGGCCGTGCTGTTCATCCCGAACTTCTCGATCGGCAGCACGCTCGGTACTGCGTTCGCCGCGCTGGCGGCTCCCTGGTTCGACTCCATCGAGATCGTCGAAGCCCACCATGCTGGCAAGGTCGACTCGCCGTCGGGCACGGCCGTGCGCACCGCCGAGCTCATCGGCGAGGCGCGTGCCGCCGCCGGGCCGGTCGAGGCTCCGCACGCCGATCAGCGCGCCAGAGGCCAGCTCGTCTCGGGGGTGCCCGTGCACAGCCTGCGCATGTCGGGCCTGCTCGCCGAGCAGCGCGTCGTGCTCGGCGGCGACGGCGAGACCCTGACGATCGCGCACTCGACGCTCTCGCCGAGCTCCTACGAGGCGGGCATCCTGCTCGCGCTCCGACGCGCGACCGAGGCGACCGGCGTGACCGTGGGGCTCGGCGCGCTGCTCGGGCTCGACCTGCCCGGCGCGGAGGCACCCGCAGCTGCTGCCCCTGCCGCTCCCGCACCGCCCGCGCCCGCAGCTCCCGCACCTGCAGCTCCCGCACCGCCCGCGCCGGCCGCCGAATGAGCGGCGCGAAGGTCGGCGCCATCTCCATGGCGGTGCTGCTCGCGGTCTACGTGGTGCTCGTCGGATGGCGCGCCGTGCAGTTCGTCGGCACGGGCGAACCGGTCGCGATCGCCATGGGCATCGCCCTGATCGTGCTGCCGCTCGTCGCGGCATGGGCGATCTGGCGCGAACTCTCGTTCGGCTTCCGCTCGCAGCGGCTCGCACGGCGTCTCGAAGACGAGGGCGAGAGCGACCTCGGCATCGAGACCAGCGCGAGCGGACGCCCCGTGCGCGCCTCGGCCGACGCCGAGTTCGACCGGTTCCGGGCCGAGGCCGAGGCCGAGCCCGAATCGTGGCGCGCGTGGATGCGGCTCGGCATGGCCTACGACGCCGCCGGCGACCGCCGACGCGCGCGGCACGCCGTGCGACGGGCTATCGAGCTCGAGCGGGCGAGCTGAGCATCGCGTCGATCGCGGACTCCACGGTCTCGTGGGCGAACGCGAAGCCGTCGTCGAGCAGGCGCTGGGGCACCACCTTCTGGCTCGCGAGCAGCAGGTCGTCGGCCGCCTGACCGAGCGCCAGCTCGAGCACGCGTTCAGGCACCGCGAGCGAATACGGGCGGTGCATGCGCGTGGCCATCGCGCTCATCACGCGGTCAGCCGTCGCCGGCGTCGGGCCGACGAGGTTCACCGGACCCGAGACCTCCGAGTCGAGCAGGTGGATGATCGCGGACACCTCATCGTCGAGCGCGACCCACGGCCAGTGCTGGCCGCCGGTGCCGAGGCGCGCCGAGACGCCGAGCTTCGTCATCAGTCCGACGGGCTTCATCGCACCGCCGTGCCCGATCACGAGGCCCGTGCGGAGGTTCACGGTCCGCGTCTCGTGCGGGGCGAGGCCGGCGGCCTTCTCCCATCGCTCGACGACGTCGACCAGGAACCCGGCCCCCGCGGGGGACGACTCGGTGAGCAGTTCGCCCGGACGGTTGCCGTAGTAGCCGACTGCCGAACCGCTGAGGAACACCGCCGGGGGAGTGCGCGCCTTGCGCATCGCATCGGCGAGCGTGCGGGTCGCGGTGACGCGCGACTCGATGATGGCGGATCGGTACGACTTCGTCCACGGCAGGTGCGACAACGACGCACCCGACAGGCTGATGACGGCGTCGACGCGATCCATCACCGTGAAGTCGATGATGCCCGCCGCTGGCGACCAGGTCACCTCATCGGGCGACTCGGTGCGACGGCGCACCAGTCGGCGCACCTCGTGCCCTTCGGCGGCGAGACGCTCGACGAGCGCCGTGCCGATGAAGCCGGACGCGCCGGCGATGAGGACCCGCACGTCAGGCGAGTTCGGCTTCGATCGTGATCGGGATGCCTGCAAGCGCCTTCGAGATGGGGCAGTTCGCCTTCGCATCCTCGGCGAAGGTCTCGAACTCCGCCTCGGTGAGACCCGGAACCCGCGCGCTCACCAACAGGTGGCTGCCGAGTACGCCCCGACCGGCCTCGAACGTGACGGCCGCCGTCGTCTGGATGGACTCCGGCGCGTGGCCGGCTCCCGTCAGGGCGTGGGCGAGGGCCATCGAGTAGCACGACGAGTGCGCCGCACCGAGCAGTTCCTCGGGGTTCGTGGTGCCGGCCTCGCCCTCGGAACGCGCCCGCCAGTTGACGGGGAACTCGGCGACTCCGGAGGAGTCGAGCTTGGTCGTGCCCGAACCATCGGCGAGCGTGCCGGTCCAGACGGTGGTCGATTCACTCGTGACGGCCATGGGTCCTCCTCGTCGAGCCGGAGTCCCCAGCCTAGCCCGCGACCGGTGCCGAGGGGCAGGCCCGCGTCGGCGAGTGTCAGGCGCGCTGCAGCAGACGCGCGCGAACGAGCAGCAGGTAGATCTGGCATCCGAGGCAGTAGTCGAACACGGCGTTCAGGAACGCCGCGATGAAGGCGAAGCCCGCCGCGATCGCGACCGCGTATTCGACGCCGAAGAGCCCGAGCACGACGCCGACGATCGTCACGATGAAACCCACGAGCTGGGCGAAGGTCGGGGGTCGCGGGTCCTCGAGCTCGGTCGGCGGCGCGAGGCGAGGGCGCACGAACGTTCGGTAGAGCACGCCGAACGGATGCCGCTTCACGCCCGCGACCGCACCCCAGAGGAAGATCGCCGAGAGCGCGGTGAGGAGCGCCCACGCCGTGACCTCGAGGCCGGCGACCGAGAGCACGACCACGGTGAGCAGCAGCACGGCGGTGATCGCCGCGGAGAAGCGCGGTGCGCGCGGGTCGATGCCGGCGGGTGCGCCCGAGGGTGCGGCGGCGGTGGCGACGTCGGGTTCGACGGACTCAGGATGCGACATGGGGGCTCCCGATCAGGGTCTCGAGGTGGGTGCGGACGGCTGCGAGGCGGGGGGCACCGCCGATGCGCGCGGTCGTGGTGCCGTCGGCGCGGAGGATCAGCGTCGTCGGGGTCTGCCGCACGTGGAACCGGTCGGCGAGGTCGGCCCGGTGCGTGAGGTCGATCTCGACGTGGCGCACGCCGTCGTACGACGCGGCGACCTCGCCCAGCTGGCGCGCGGTCGCCGGGCAGCGGCTGCAGTACTCGGTGGAGAACTGCACGAGCGTCGCGGCGTCGCCGAGGTCGGCGTCGGCCAGCCCGAGGGCGGCGGCAGAGGTGCTGCGCGCGGACGCGGCATCCGTCGGCGTGCGAACCCCGGCAGCCGACCGCACGCGACCCGTTCGGGCCCGCCAGACGAGTCCGAGCACGGTGGCGATCGCGGGCAGGCCGAGGCCCACGATGAGCGCCGCCTGCCAGTCCATGGGGCAAGGGTAGGAGCGCGGCGACGCGACGGCCCGAGTGTGACGACGCATGACGGGCGACGATCCGCGCGATGTCGGCCTCGATGCGGTCCCGCCGGGTTAGCATCGATGCGATGTCCGAGACGATCAGCACCCCGTACGAAGACCTGCTGCGCGACGTGCTCGAGCACGGCACGCGCAAGACCGACCGCACCGGCACGGGCACCACGAGCGTGTTCGGGCGCCAGCTGCGGTTCGACCTGTCGCAGGGGTTCCCCCTCGTGACGACCAAGCGCGTGCACTTCAAGTCGATCGCGTACGAGCTGCTCTGGTTCCTCCGCGGCGAGTCCAACGTGGGCTGGCTGCGCGAGCACGGCGTCACCATCTGGGACGAATGGGCGAATGCCGCGGGCGAGCTCGGTCCCGTCTACGGCGTGCAGTGGCGCTCCTGGCCGACCGCGAACGGCGAGACGATCGACCAGATCTCCGAGGTCGTCGAGCAGATCCGCACGAACCCCGACTCGCGTCGACTCATCGTCTCCGCGTGGAACCCGGCCGACATCCCCGACATGGCCCTCGCGCCCTGCCACGCGGTGTTCCAGTTCTACGTCGCCGACGGCAAGCTGTCGTGCCAGCTCTACCAGCGCAGCGCCGACCTGTTCCTCGGCGTGCCGTTCAACATCGCCTCGTACGCCCTGCTCACCCACATGGTCGCCGCGCAGACCGGGCTCGAGGTCGGCGACTTCGTGTGGACCGGCGGCGACTGCCACATCTACGACAACCACGTCGAGCAGGTGCGCGAGCAGCTCACCCGCGCGCCGTTCGCGCCGCCGACGCTGCGGCTCACGCGCACGCCCGACTCGATCTTCGACTACGAGTACGGCGACTTCGAGGTCGTCGGCTACGAGCACCACCCCGCGATCCGCGGCGCCGTCGCCGTATGAGCAGTACCGAAGCGGATGCCGCAGGCAGCCGGGTCGGCCTGATCTGGGCCGAGGCCGCAGGCGTGATCGGCCGAGACGGCGGCATGCCCTGGCACGTGCCCGAGGACCTCGCGCACTTCAAAGCCGTGACTCTCGGCGCACCCGTCGTGATGGGCCGCAAGACGTGGGAGTCCCTGAATGCGCGCTACCGCCCGCTGCCCGGTCGTCGCAACATCGTCGTGACCCGTCAGTCTGAGTGGAGGGCCGACGGTGCCGAGGTCGCGGCATCGGTCGACGCGGCCATCGCCGCCGCTGGTTTCGACTCGCCGTGGACCTGGGTCATCGGTGGAGCGGACCTCTTCGGGCAGGTCCTGCCGACCGCCGACCGCCTCGAGGTGACCGAACTCCGCGGGGCCGGCGGAGCGCAGGCGCTCACGCCCGAGGCAGGCGACACTGCGGCGCCATCGATCGACCACGTCGGCTGGCGCCTCGATCAGGTGGACCCGGACGAGGGGTGGCATTCATCCCGCTCGGGCCTCGAGTACCGCTTCCTCCGCTACGTCCGCGCCTGACCCGACTGCACCGCGGCGGTCGTTTTCGGAACCGATCCTCGGAGAACGAACGCGAAGCTGTACTCGCCGTCGGTACTCCTGAAAACGAGGACGCTCGAGCGGGGCCCGCGTGTCGGCTCGACTCCTGAAAATGAGGAAGCCGGTGGATGCTGCGTGCAGCTCCCAACGGCCGAAGGCGTCCTCGTTTTCAGGAGTTGCCGGACGCTCACGGTTGGTCCTCGGTCGAAAGCCGGCCGCTCTGGTTGTTCGAGAGGCGAGCAGCGGCAGGCGTCCTCCACAGCGACCGGATGTAGTGCGTCTTCTCGATGGGAGGGCCACTGGTCGAGGCCCGTGATCATCGACGCCGATGCTCGGGCCATGCGATTCGAACAGGAGACTGCGGCACTCGGCGGCATTGCGCGGCGATCCGACCTCCGGCGCATGGGCGTCGACGATGAATTCGTCCGTATCCTGGTCGCGCGCGGAGGACTCATCCGCGTGCGGCAGGCGTGGTACGCGCTGCCCGCGACCCACCTCGACGTGCAGCGGGCCTGCCGCGCCGGCGGAAGACTGGCCTGCGTCAGCGCGCTCAGATTCCTTGGGGAGGAGGTCGAAGGTGACGGCCTCCTCCATATCGAGATCGCCGCCAATGCACTGGCGAGAAGGCCCGACCCGGAGTCGGGGCAGGTCAGAGTGCATCAGCCCCGCCGACCCTCGCGCGGCGACCGCGCCGTCGTCGCCATCGACGTTGCTCGCAACCAGTGGGAGCAATGCGGGCGGACGGGACGATAGCCTTGAGGGCGTGACTCAGGAAAACCCCTTCGGACAGGTACTCGTCGCGCTCGTCACCCCGTTCACGGCTGACGGCGAGGTCGATTGGCCCGGGGTCGAGAAGCACATCGACCACCTGATCGAGGGCGGCGCCGACGGCATCGTCGTCACGGGCACCACCGGCGAGACGTCCACCCTCACCGACCCCGAGAAGCTCCGCCTCGTCGAGGTCGCGAAAGACGTGGCCTCCGGCCGGGCGAAGGTCATCACGGGCGGCGGCTCGAACGAGACCGCGCACGCGATCGAGCTCTACAGGCACTCCGAGCAGGCCGGCGCCGACGGCATCATGATCGTCACGCCGTACTACAACAAGCCCACGCAGGCCGGCATCCTGACGCACTTCCGCATGGTCGCCGACGCGACCGACCTGCCCGTGATCCTCTACGACATCCCGGGCCGAACGGGCGTGCCGATCAAGTACGAGACGATCCTGCGGCTCGCCAAGCACCCGAACATCCTCGCGGTGAAAGACGCCAAGGGCGACTTCAGCGAGGTCAGCCGGGTGCTGAACCAGACCGACCTCATGTACTTCTCGGGCGACGACGCCAACGCCCTGCCGCACCTCTCGATCGGCGCGACCGGGCTCATCGGCGTCACCGCGAACATCGCCCCCGCGCCGTACCGCACGATCGTCGACGCCGTGAACCGCGGCGACCTCGCCACGGCGACGGCCGCCCACCAGCAGCTCGAGCCGCTCGTGCGCGCCGTCATGACGCACGTGCCCGGCACGGTCGCGGCCAAGTACATCCTGCACGGCCTCGGCCGCATCGGCAGCCCGCGTGTGCGACTGCCCCTCGTCGGCCCCGAGGAGTGGGAGGCCGCGCTCATCGAAGACGAGATCGACCACGTGCGCGGCGTCGAGGGCGTCGACTTCCGAAACTTCCGACCCGACCGCAACGCCGCCGCCGGCGGCGCGCTGCCCAAGGTCGCAGGCACCACCCGTTAGACCCGCGGATGTCGCGACGCACGCCTGCGCGAGACATCCGCCCCGAGACATCCGCCGGTCACAGGGCCGGCACCGAACTGAACACCGAACCTAGGAGGGCCCATGCCCGATTCCATCATCGAACCTGCCCCGCTGAGCCCGGGAACGCTTCGCATCATCCCCATCGGCGGCCTCGGCGAGGTCGGCCGCAACATGACGAGCTACGAGATCGACGGCAAGATCCTCATCGTCGACTGCGGCGTGCTCTTCCCTGAGGAGCACCAGCCGGGCGTCGACCTGATTCTGCCCGACTTCGGCTTCCTGCGCGACCGCATCGACGACATCGTCGGCGTCGTGCTCACGCACGGCCACGAAGACCACATCGGCGGCGTGCCGTACCTGCTGCGCTTGCGCGCCGACATCCCCCTGATCGGTTCGCAGCTGACCCTTGCGCTCGTCGAGGCGAAGCTGAAAGAGCACCGCATCAAGCCGTACAGCCTCACGGTGAAGGAGGGCCAGGACGAGGAGATCGGCCCGTTCGACCTCGAGTTCATCGCGGTCAACCACTCGATCCCCGACGCGCTCGCCGTCGCGATCCACACCGACGCCGGCACCGTGCTGGCCACCGGCGACTTCAAGATGGACCAGTTGCCGCTCGACGGACGCCTCACCGACCTTCGCGAGTTCGCCCGCCTCGGCGAGGAGGGCGTCGACCTGTTCATGGTCGACTCCACCAATGCGGATGTCCCGGGCTTCACGCCGCTCGAGCGCGCGATCGGTCCCGTGCTCGACGAGGTCATCGCGCGTGCACCGCGCCGCGTCATCGTGGCGAGCTTCTCGAGCCACGTGCACCGCGTGCAGCAGGTGCTCGACGCGGCGCACCAGAACGGCCGTCGCGTGGCCCTGCTCGGCCGGAGCATGGTGCGCAACATGACCATCGCCGCGGATCTCGGATACCTCAAGGTGCCGGAGGGCGTGCTCGTCGACTACAAGAAGGCCGGCGACATCCCCGACGACAAGATCGTCTACATGTCGACGGGGTCGCAGGGCGAGCCGATGGCCGTGCTCAGCCGCATGGCGAACCGGGATCACCAGATCGAGGTCGGCCAGGGCGACACGGTCATCCTCGCCTCGAGCCAGATTCCGGGCAACGAGAACGCGATCTACCGCGTGATCGACGGGCTCACGAAGCTCGGTGCGAACGTCGTGCACAAGGGCAACGCGAAGGTGCACGTCTCGGGCCACGCGGCCGCGGGCGAACTGCTCTACTGCTACAACATCCTGCAGCCGAAGAACGTGCTGCCGATCCACGGCGAGTACCGTCACCTGTTCGCGAACGCGAAGCTGGCGCAAGACACCGGCATCCCCGAGCGCAACACGTTCATCGGCGAGAACGGCACGGTCTACGACCTGCTCGACGGCGAGATGAAGGTGGCCGGCCAGCTCGACCTCGGCTTCGTCTACGTCGACGGCTCGACGGTCGGGGAGATCACCGACGCCGACCTCAAGGATCGCCGGATCCTCGGTGAGGAGGGTTTCATCTCGGTCATCATCGTGGTCGATGCCTCGACGGGTCGCATCATCGTCGGTCCCGAGATCCACGCGCGCGGGTTCGCCGAGGACGACTCCGTCTTCGAAGAGGTGAAGCCCAGGATCTCGGCCGCACTGCTCGAGGCCGCGCAGAGCGGCGTGCGCGACTCGCACGCGCTGCAGCAGATCGTGCGGCGCACGGTCGGCACGTGGGTGAACCGTCGCCTGCGCCGCCGTCCGATGCTCGTGCCGCTCGTCATCGAGGCGTAGCCGGGCGCTGGCGGCAGGGCGCGGCTGCGGCCCGCCGGCGCCACGCGGATTCGTTCACAGGGGCGGGTCGGGACATCCCCGACCCGCCCCTGAATCATCCCCGAGACGGATTCCGCTCGCGGCATGCGCGTCGATAGGTTTGGGCGACCCTTCCCGATCCCTACCGAGATGGAGGCGCAGCCGTGGGTGTCTGGCGCAAATGGATCTTCCCGATCCTCCGAATGGTCCTGGTGGCCGCGATCGCCGTGGCGCTCGTGAAGCTCGCATTCTTCCCCGATGCCTCGCAGACGGATGCCTCGCCGCAGCCGACGGGCACGATCAGCGAGCCGCAGGTCGAGGTGCAGCGCGCGTCGATCCGCAACGACGTGGTGCTCGCGGGCACGGTGTCGCCCGAGCCGGCGGTCGTGATCAAGGCGACGGCCGACGGCACGGTCGACGAGGTGTTCGCGAAGCCGGGCCAGGTGGTCGCGCAGGGCGACGCGCTGTTCGACATCAAGGTCGTCGACGAGCCCGTCGAGCGCACCACGATCGGCCCTGACGGCGTGCCCGTCGTGACGCTCGGGCAGCCTGGGCATCACTTCGAGAAGGTCTTCGCGCCGATCGCGGGTGCGCTCACGGGCTTCGAGGTGCTCGAGGGGCAGGCGATGGCGGTCGGGCAGGCATCGGGCAAGGTCGCGCCGCCGTCGTTCCAGGTCTCGGCACCGCTCGGCGCCGAGCAGCAGTACCGGCTGACGCAGCTGCCGACCGAGGCTCAGGTGGTCATCGCGGGCGGCCCCGCGCCGTTCACGTGCCCGTCGCTCACGATCTCGACGACGGATGCCGCGGCCGGCGCAGATGCCGACGCCGCGAGCTCGGGCGGGGCGGGTGCCGCCGGCGGTACGGCGACCGTCCGCTGCGCCGTGCCGGCCGACGTGAAGGTCTTCTCCGGGCTCACGGCTCAGGTGACCATCGCAGCCGGCAGCGCCGACGATGTGCTCGCCGTGCCGACGACGGCGGTCGAGGGCGGCGCCGAGACGGGCGTGGTGTGGCTCGTGGGCGACGACGGCGAGGGGGCGGAGCACCCGGTGACGCTCGGGCTGACCGACGGCGTCAACGTCCAGATCGTCGACGGGCTCGCCGAGGGCGACGCGGTGCTGCAGTTCGTGCCGGGTGCTCCGGCGCAGCCCGACTGCACGATGGATCCGGCGGCCTGCGGCGGCATGGTCATGGGGCTCGGCACGTGACCCTGATCTCGCTCGAGGGCGTCGGCCGCACGGTCGAGCTCCCCGATGCGGCGCCCCTGCAGATCCTCTCCGCGATCGACCTCGTGATCGACGACGGCGACCGGGTGTCGATCGTCGGGAGGTCGGGGTCCGGCAAGTCGACGCTGCTGAACCTGCTCGGTCTGCTCGACCGCCCGACCCACGGCGAGATCCGCTTCGACGGCGCCGACGTGCGGAGGCTCTCGGACGCGCGGCTCGCGAGGCTGCGCGGCGCGTCGATCGGGTTCGTCTTCCAGCAGTTCAACCTGCTGCCCGGGCGCACGGCGATCGAGAACGTGATGACGCCCCTCCTCTACGACCGGGGCACGGCGTTCTGGCGGCGCGAGCGGCTCGCCGCGGCGATGCTCGAGCGCGTCGGCCTCGGCGCGCGGGTGACCTCGATGCCCGACCGCATGTCGGGTGGCGAGCAGCAGCGCGTGGCGATCGCGAGGGCGCTCGTGCGGCGCCCGCGGCTGATCCTGGCCGACGAGCCGACCGGCGCACTCGACCTCGAGACCGGGGCGACCGTCATGGAGCTCATGGAGGAGGTCGCCGGCGAGACCGGCGCCGCACTCGTCACGATCACGCACGATCCGGCCATCGCGCGCCGGGCGGTGCGGCACCTGCGGCTCGAGGCGGGGCGGTTGGTCCCGCTCGACGGGGCGGCGGGCGAAGGCGGCGTGCCCGCGACATCCGGAACCGTCGTGCATGGCGACCCCGACCTCGAACACGACCCCGACCGTGCAGCCGAGTCCGAACCCCGCACCGTGCTCGAGACCGAACCCGAGGGGGCGCGCGCATGATGCCGTTCCTGGGGCGCACCTTCACGGGTATCGCGTCGACCTTCGTCGAGTCGGCCGAAGAACTGCGCGTCCACCGCACGCGCGTGCTGCTCTCGCTCGTCGGCGTCGCGATCGCGGTGTTCGCGTTGACGACCGTGCTCGGGGCGGCTGCGGTCGCGCAGCAGGCGCTGAACGAGAGCAACGAGCGCAGCTCGGGTCGACCCGCGATGCTCTCCGCGAGTATCTACGCCACCTCGCCCGACGGCGGCACGATCGACCAGGCCCGGATGACCGAGGTCTGGCAGACCGCGGTCGCCCGGCACGGCATCGAATACGAGACGAGGATCGGGTACGGCGCGCTCTCGGCCCAGTTCGTCGACGGCGTGACCCAGGTCGACTCGACGATCGTCGATGCCGATTACGGCATCATGCATCGCACGCCCATGCAGGACGGCTCGTGGTTCGTCGGCTCCGATGCCGACCGGCTCGCTCCGGCGCTCGTGGTCAACGTGCCGTTCTGGCAGCGCCTCGGCTCGCCGGCGATCGCGTCGCATCCGACGGTCGAGCTCCGAGGCGCCGACGGCCCGGTGACGGCGGTCGTGATCGGGGTCGTCCGCACCTCCGACTACGAGACGTATCCGCGATCGTTCGTGCTGGCCGACGCGGCCGAACGCCTCGGGCTGAGCGGCGGGGATCCGAGCGGCTTCGCGGGCGGATTCGACAACGGCTACCAGTACGAGGCCTGGGTGCCCGTCGACGTCGCCGACGAGCTCGCGCTGCGCCTGCAGGGCGAGCTGCAGGCCGGGGCGCCGGGCCTCGAGGCGAGCGTGAACCGGCAGGACTACCTGGCGTGGGAGGGCGGCGACGCGCTGCTCGTGCTGAAGCTCGTCGTCGCGGGTGTCGCCGTGGTGATCCTGCTGCTCGGCGCGCTCGGTCTCGTGACGATCTCGCTCGTCACGGTGAAGTACCGCATCCGCGAGATCGGCATCCGGCGCAGCTTCGGGGCGACCAGCGGCCGCGTGTTCTTCTCGGTGATGATGGAGAGCGTCGTCGGCACTGCGATCGCGGGCGGCATCGGCGTCGCGCTCGCGATCGTCGCCGTGAAGAGTCCGATGTTCGAGCAGCTGGTCGGGCAGGGCATGGTCGAGGACTTCCCGCCGTTCCCGATCGACGCCGCGCTCATCGGCATCGGCAGCTCGGTGCTGGTGGGTGCGCTCGCCGGTCTGCTGCCCGCGCTCACGGCGGTGCGGGTGCGCGTGATCGACGCGATCCGGTTCTGAGGCCGCTCGCTCGTCGCGAGATGAGGGGCGGATGCCGCGAAACACGCCCGAAACGGGCGGGGCGTAGCATCCGCCCATGGCGGACTTCACGATTCGCCCGGCTGTCGTGAGCGACGGATCCTTCCTCGCCGACATGGTGGTCGAGGCGGCGAACTGGCGGGCGGGCTCGATCCGCCCGCGACCCTCGGTGCTGAGCGACCCGGTGTACCGCAACTACATCGCGGGCTGGCAGCGCCCGGCCGATCGCGGTTTCGTCGCGGTCGACGCGCACGGGCGGCCGATCGGCGCCGCGTGGTACCGGCTGCTGGCGTCCGACGTCGCCGCGCACGGATTCGTCGCCGCGGGTGTGCCCGAGCTCATCATCGGCGTTCGCCCGGTCTGGCGCGCGCAGGGCGTCGGGCGGGCGCTGATCCGGTCGTTGACGGAGGTCGCGCGCACCGCGGGCTTCGCACGCCTCGCACTGAGCGTCGAGCACGGCAACCATGCCGAGAGCCTGTACCGCAGCGAGGGGTTCTCGGTGGTCGGCTCGCGCGGCAACCGCGACACGATGGTGCGGCTGCTGTCCTGAGCGTTCTCCCTCGGCGCGCGTTCCCCGTGGTGGCGCAGATCACGGACACTCGCGGTCGCCTGGCGGTCGGCGTCGGCGGTCGGCCCTAACGTAGACCTATGGCTACGAGCACCAGGTCGAACGGACGTGCCTCCGGCACGCCCGCGCGCGCGGGTTCGAGGTCGACGAGTGCGAAGGCGTCGAGCGCGAAGACCGCGCCGACGAAGAAGCTGCCCGCCACGACCACGCGCGCGACCTCCGCGAAGGGGGCGGCCGCGGCATCCGATCGTCCGAATCTCCTCGTGCGCATGTGGATGGGCCTGGCGCACGTCACGGGCGGCGCCGCGCGCGCGCTCGGCCCCGAGACGCTCAGCAAAGAGGAGCGGCGCGACGGATTGCCGTTCTTCCTCGTGCTGCTCGCCCTGGTCGGCGCGGTCGTCGAGTGGTTCTTCATCAACGAGCCCCTCGCCCAGGCGTTCGACACCTGGACCTTCGGCGGGCTGTTCGGCCGGGTGGCCTTCGCGCTGCCCGTGATCCTGCTCGTGTTCGCCGTGTGGCTGTTCCGGCACCCGAGTTCGGTGCACGACAACACGCGCATCGGCATCGGCCTCGGAATCCTGCTGCTGTCGGTCTCGGCGCTGTGCCATCTCTTCGGCGGGCGCCCGGCGCCCAGCGAGGGCATGCCGGTGCTGGCGCGCGCCGGCGGCATCCTCGGGTGGATGCTGGCCGAGCCGCTCGCCCTGCTCATCACGCAGGTGGGCGCGACGATCGCCGTCATCGTTCTCCTGCTGCTCTCGCTCCTGATCATCACCAAGACCCCGCCGAATCGCATCCCGGCCCGGTTCCGCGAGCTGTACGCCTGGCTGTTCGGCGCCCCCGAGCCCGACGAGGCCGCGGTCGCCGAGCGCGCGAACGCCGAGAAGCCGAAGCGCGGGCGCAAGTCGGTGCCGGTCGAGCTCGACGGGCTCGACTCGCTCGATGCGGCCGATGGCGACGACGCCGACGGCGGCAAGGCCGGCATGCTGCCGTGGTGGCGCCGCAACGAGTCCAACCGCGAGGTCGACCCCGAGTTCGAGGCGCCCGGCGCCGACGGGCTCACGGCGGTGTTCGGCGAGGCGCCGGGAGCCGGTGCGTTCGACTCGCCCATCGACGGCGCGGGC
The DNA here is from genome assembly GCF_001660485.1 of Agromyces aureus. Taxonomy (GTDB): domain Bacteria; phylum Actinomycetota; class Actinomycetes; order Actinomycetales; family Microbacteriaceae; genus Agromyces; species Agromyces aureus. Next base: position 2,828,149 of record NZ_CP013979.1, on the reverse strand, counting down.
GGCGGAACGGCCTACGGCGCCGAGGTGCTCGACGACCTGCAGCGGGCCGAGTCGGCCCTGCAGCACTTCACGGGCGACGTGCCGCGCGGCGGCACGGCCCTCAAAGACGACGACGCCGGCGCCACCGGCGTGCTCTCGGTGTTCGAGGGCGACGTGCCCGGTGCTGCGGCCGCCGCCGGCGGCTCGGCGGTCTCCGAAGCGGCGCCCGTCGGCACGCCCGACGCCGACGAGCCCGACCGGCCGTACAACCTTCCTGCGGCATCCACGCTCGCGGCCGGGGCACCGGCGAAGTCGCGCTCGGCGGCCAACGACGAAGTGGTCCGGCAGATCACGGGCGTGCTCGACCAGTTCGGCGTCGACGCCAAGGTCACGGGCTTCAGTCGAGGCCCGACGGTCACGCAGTACGAGATCGAACTCGGGCCGGGCGTCAAGGTCGAGCGGGTCATCGCGCTCTCGAAGAACCTCGCCTACGCGGTCGCGTCGAACGAGGTCCGCATCCTCTCGCCGATTCCGGGCAAGAGCGCGATCGGCGTCGAGATCCCGAACGCCGACCGCGAGATCGTCACGCTCGGCGACATCCTGCGCTCGGGCGCCGCGGCGCACGCCAAGCACCCGATGACCATCGGCGTCGGCAAAGACGTCGGCGGCGGCCATGTCGTCGCCAACCTCGCGAAGATGCCCCACCTGCTCGTCGCCGGATCCACCGGCTCGGGCAAGTCGAGCTTCGTGAACTCGATGATCACGTCGCTGCTCATGCGGGCGAAGCCCTCCGACGTGCGCATGGTGCTCATCGACCCCAAGCGCGTGGAGCTCGCACCTTACGCCGGCGTCCCGCACCTGATCACGCCCATCATCACGAACCCCAAGAAGGCCGCAGAGGCGCTGCAGTGGGTCGTCAAAGAGATGGACATGCGCTACGACGACCTCGCGTCGTTCGGGTTCCGCCACATCGACGACTTCAACAAGGCCGTCGTCAACAACGAGATCGTGCTGCCGCCCGGCAGCGAGCGCAAGCTGAAGCCGTACCCGTACCTGCTCGTCGTGGTCGATGAGCTGGCCGACCTCATGATGGTCGCCCCGCGCGACGTCGAGGACTCGATCGTCCGGATCACGCAGCTCGCCCGGGCCTCCGGCATCCACCTCGTGCTCGCCACGCAGCGGCCGTCGGTCGACGTCGTCACGGGCCTCATCAAGGCGAACGTCCCGTCGAGGCTCGCGTTCGCGGTCACGAGCGTCACCGACTCGCGCGTCATCCTCGACCAACCCGGGGCCGACAAGCTCATCGGCCAGGGCGACGGCCTCTTCCTGCCGATGGGCGCGTCGAAGCCGGTGCGCGTGCAGGGTGCGTGGGTCAGTGAGGCCGAGATCGAGAAGGTCGTCACGCACGTGACGCGTCAGGCCCGACCCGACTACCGCCAGGATGTCGCGGCCTCCGTCGAGCGCAAAGAGATCGATGCCGACATCGGCGACGACCTCGAACTGCTGCTCGCCGCGGCCGAACTCGTGGTCTCGACGCAGTTCGGTTCCACGTCGATGCTGCAGCGCAAGCTCCGCGTCGGCTTCGCCAAGGCCGGCCGCCTCATGGACCTCCTGGAGTCGCGCGAGATCGTCGGGCCCTCCGAGGGTTCGAAGGCGCGCGACCTGCTCGTGACCGCCGATCAACTGCCCGGAGTGCTCGCGCGACTGCGCGGCGAGGAGCCGGCCGGCCGTCCTGCGGCGCCTTCGCCCGCTGCTGCACCCGCAGCGGCGGTTCCGACGGGTCCGTCGCCGACCGAGGGGTACGACGCCGACGACCGCTACGACGGCGATCCGGTCGCTCGTGCAACGCAGGGCCTGCCCGAGATCGAGGGCGACTCCGACGAAGACGCCTGGGGACTCACGGGCCGCGACTGACCGACGGTCGCGGGTCAGGCCCGCGATTCTCGAGCCGGGCGAGAGCCCGCCCGCGGCATCCCGCTATCCTTGCCGGTATGACCTCCTCCGCCGGAAGCCCCTCGCGATCGGCGAACTGGAACCTTCCGAACGCCATCACGATCGTGCGCATCCTCCTCGCGCCGATCTTCTTCTGGATGCTCCTCGTCGACGACGGGGCAGACGGTGCCCTCCGCTGGTGGGCGGCGGTCCTGTTCATCGTCGCGATCGCGACCGACGGCATCGACGGCCACATCGCGCGTTCGCGCGGCCTCGTCACCGATCTCGGCAAGATCCTCGACCCGATCGCCGACAAGCTCCTCACGAGCGGTGCCCTCGTCTGCCTCTCGATCCTGGGCGAGCTGCCGTGGTGGGTCACGGCGATCATCGTCGTCCGCGAGGTCGGCATCACGGTGTGGCGGCTCGTCGAGCTCCGACGCGGCAACGTCGTGCCCGCGTCATCCGGCGGCAAGCTGAAGACCGTGGTGCAGGCGGTCGCGATCTCGTTCGCGCTCGTGCCGCTCTGGACGATCTTCGGCGACTGGATCCACTGGGTCAACGTCGTGCTGATGACCGCGGCCGTCGTGCTCACCCTCTGGTCGGGCCTGCTCTACGTGCGCGACGCGATCCGCCTGGCGCGCAGCCAGCGCACCGACGGCCCGGCCGGCACCGGCCGCTGATCGCGACGGGTCGTCGAGGCGCATGGACGAGCGGATGCCGCGGCCTCACGTCGACGCAGCCGCCGAGCTCGTCGCACTCCTCACCGCCAGAGGGCTGAGCATCGCGGTGGCCGAGTCGTTGACCGGCGGCCTCGTCGTGGCCGAGCTCGTGCGCGTGCCCGGTGCATCCGCTGTGGTGCACGGGGGAGTGGTCGCCTATGCGACGCCCGTGAAGCAGTCGGTGCTGGGCGTTCCGGCCGAACTGCTGGCGCGCGAGGGCGCCGTCCATCCGGACGTCGCGGCCGCGATGGCCGAGGGGGTGCGCCGTGTGCTCGCGGTCGACGGAGTACCCGCGGCGGTCGGCGTCTCGACGACCGGTGTCGCCGGTCCCGACCCGCAGGACGGGAAGCGCCCGGGTCTGGTGTTCGTCGCGGTCTCCCTCGGCAACCGCACCGAGGTGCGTGAGCTCGCGCTGCAAGGCGGGCGTGACGAGATCCGTCGCGCGACAGTCGATGCCGCGGTCGCGATGGCCGTCGAGGCCGTGCTCGCGGGCATCGGCGCATCCGATCCGTCGTCCTGAGCGCGTCGGGCGCAGACCCGGCGCGCCGTGCCGGAGATGGTGGCTCCTCGCCGGAATACTCCACATGAAGACCCTGTTACATCCTGCAGGTTCACACGAAAGCCCCAGTGTGCGACGCTAGGTTGGACGAAGTGAGATTCAGGTAGACTGACGCTCCCGTTTCCGACTCCAGCGGAGTCGCAGGCAGATTGAAGGAGGTTCCCGATGGTTCTGGTTCGACAGGAGATCGGCGATGTGTTGAGGGACTTCCGACTGCAGAAGGGCCGCACGCTTCGTCAGGTCGCGTCCAAGGCCAGCGTGGCGCTCGGCTACCTCAGCGAGGTGGAGCGCGGTCAGAAGGAGGCCTCTTCCGAGATCCTCGCCTCGGTCGCCGATGCGCTCGACACGCCCATCTCGGTGATCATGCACGAGGTCGGAGACCGTCTCGCGGTGCTCGAGAGCCTCTCGGTCGTGCCCGACAGCCTTTCCGACGAGCTCGTCGCCGAGTTCGACGCCGGCTTGATGGTTCGCTGATCCACGACACCCCGCGATGATTCCGAACGGCCGGTCAGGAGACCGGCCGTTCGCCCGTTCCACCTCCGTGATGCCCAGGAGAACCGTTGAAGCTGAGTGAGTTCCAGATCGCCGTCGAGCAGGAGTTCGGGGCGGGGTACGGTGCGGTCGTCGTCAACGACCTCGTGCTCGCCGGAGCAGGAGGCCGCACGGCGCGCGAGGCGCTCGCCGCCGGCGTTCAGGCCCGCACGGTGTGGCTCGCGCTCTGCGACGCTGCCGACGTGCCCGAGGAGCGCCGACACGGTGCTGGGCGTTCGGATCCCTCGGCTGCGCGCTGACTCGCTGATCCTCGGCGCGTTCATGCGTCATCTGACGGCCGGTCGCCGAATGCGCGATCCGTCTGGGGAACACGTGTTCGACACGCGGCGCGTCGTTCGAACATCCGTTCGGATCGGACGATAGGCTCCTCCACAGCAGGAGGCACGACGCGGCTCTCCACATCCCGACGGCCCAGCCCCGTGGATGTCGGTGGCCGGCCATACGGTTCAGACGTCGGAACACACCGCAACGCCTTGTCGCAAGACGCCGCGGGTCACGGCCCGCAACGTGGAACGACAGCCTAGAGGCAGCCGCATCAGCTACGAAGGAGCCCACCATGCCATCACCCGCAGACCGCGAGAAGTCGCTCGAAACCGCGCTCGCACAGATCGACCGACAGTTCGGCAAGGGCTCGGTCATGCGCCTCGGCAGTGAAGACCGCGCGCCCGTGGAGGTCATCCCCACCGGTTCGATCGCGCTCGACATCGCGCTCGGCATCGGCGGTCTCCCGCGCGGCCGCATCATCGAGATCTACGGCCCCGAGTCCTCGGGCAAGACCACGCTCACGCTGCACGCGATCGCCAACGCCCAGCGAGCAGGCGGCATCGCGGCGTTCATCGATGCCGAGCACGCGCTCGATCCCGAATACGCGAAGAAGCTCGGTGTCGACATCGATGCCCTGCTCGTGTCGCAGCCCGACACGGGTGAGCAGGCGCTCGAGATCGCCGACATGCTCGTGCGCTCGGGTTCCATCGACCTCGTCGTCATCGACTCGGTTGCGGCGCTCGTTCCTCGCGCAGAGATCGAGGGCGAGATGGGCGACTCCCACGTCGGCCTGCAGGCGCGACTCATGTCGCAGGCGCTCCGAAAGCTCACGGGTGGTCTCAGCCAGACCAACACGACCATGATCTTCATCAACCAGCTGCGTGAGAAGATCGGCGTCTTCTTCGGCAGCCCCGAGACGACCGCGGGCGGCAAGGCCCTGAAGTTCTACGCTTCGGTGCGTCTGGACATCCGCCGCATCGAGACCATGAAGGACGGTACCGAGGCGGTGGGTAACCGCACCCGGGTCAAGGTCGTCAAGAACAAGATGGCGCCGCCCTTCAAGCAGGCGGAGTTCGACATCCTCTATGGCACCGGAATCTCGCGCGAGGGCAGCCTCATCGACTTCGGCGTCGACCAGGGCATCGTCAAGAAGTCCGGTGCCTGGTACACCTACGACGGCGATCAGTTGGGCCAGGGCAAAGAGAACGCCCGGAACTTCCTGTTGTCCAACCCCGACATCGCGGCCGACATCGAGCAGAAGATCCTCGTCAAGCTCGGCGTCGGCAAGGCGGGCGCCGAGGCGGCCGCAGCTGCGCCGAACAATGTCGAATCCATCGCGCCGAAGCAGGCGCGCAAGGGCGCCTGAGTCGCTGTGACGAACGAGACCGGGGAGGGGAAGCGTGATGACTGACGCGTCGGAGCACCTCGCCCCGGTCTCGTATCTTCCTTGGGCGACGCCGGGAGCGTCTGCCGGTGGTGAGGGTTCTCGCCCGTCGCGCGGTCGACGCGCTCCGGTTGACGACGACGAGGACCAGCCGGCCGAGACGGGGCAGCAGCGAGACGATCGCATCGACCGGCTCGTCGTGTCCCGACTGCGGCGCTCGTCGCTCTCGGTGGCCGAGGTGCGCAAAGTGCTCGTCGAGCACGGGCTCGACGAGACCGAGATCGAAGAGTGGATCGAGCGGTACGAGCGGCTCGGGTACCTCGACGACGCCCGGCTCGCCGAACAACTCGTGCACGTGAACTCCGAGCGTCGCGGCAAGGGGAGCGGTGCGATCCTCCAGGAGTTGACCCGGCGGGGCATCGATGCCGACGAGGCTCGCACCGCCATCGCCGACCTCGACCCCGAGACGGAGTTCGACAATGCGCGCACCACGGCCGAGCGGCGGGCGAGGCAGCTGCGCGGACTCGACCGTCAGACCGCGGAACGGCGCCTCTCGGCGTTCCTGCAGCGACGCGGCTACGGCGGCGATGTGGTTCGACAGGTGGTGACCGCGGTTCTTGCAGCCGATGGCTCGTAAACTGGTGCGATCATGAGCACCATTCACGAGGCAATCGTCGGCGATTCCGCCACCACTGAGCAGGTCACCGCCGATCAAGCCACCGCCGAGCACGTCACCGCTGAGCTCATCGCGACTGATCCGGCCAATGCCGAGACGACCGACGCCGCCGTGCCGCGCACCTACGAGGTGCGCACGTTCGGATGCCAGATGAACGTGCACGACTCCGAGCGGCTCTCCGGCTCGCTCGAGGCGGCCGGATACGTGCCAGCCGACGGCGCCGAAGCCGACATCGTGGTCATCAACACGTGCGCCGTGCGCGAGAACGCCGACAACAAGCTCTACGGCAACCTCGGCTACCTCGCCGGCGTCAAGCGCCGCCACGCGGGCATGCAGATCGCCGTCGGCGGCTGTCTCGCCCAGAAGGACAAGAACGTCATCCTCGAGAAGGCCCCGTGGGTCGACGTGGTGTTCGGCACGCACAACATGGGTTCGCTGCCGAGCCTGCTCGAGCGTGCGCGCCACAACGACGAGGCCCAGCTCGAGATCCTCGACGCGCTCGAGGTCTTCCCGTCCACGCTGCCCACCAAGCGCGACTCCACGTACAGCGGCTGGGTCTCGATCTCGGTGGGCTGCAACAACACCTGCACCTTCTGCATCGTGCCCTCGCTCCGCGGCAAGGAGAAGGACCGACGGCCGGGCGAGGTGCTCGCCGAGGTGCAGGCGCTCGTCGACGACGGCGCCATGGAGGTCACCCTGCTCGGCCAGAACGTCAACTCCTACGGGGTCGAGTTCGGCGACCGGCAGGCGTTCGGCAAGCTGCTGCGCGCGGCCGGCGAGATCACCGGCCTCGAGCGCATCCGCTTCACGAGCCCGCACCCGGCGGCGTTCACCGACGACGTGATCGATGCCATGGCCGAGACCCCGGCCGTCATGCCGCAGCTGCACATGCCGCTGCAGTCGGGCTCCGACCGCATTCTGAAGGCCATGCGGCGGTCGTACCGCTCCGAGAAGTTCCTCGGCATTCTCGACCGCGTGCGCGCGAAGATCCCGAACGCGGCCATCTCGACCGACATCATCGTCGGGTTCCCCGGTGAGACCGAAGAGGACTTCCTCGAGACCATGCGCGTCGTGGAGGCGGCCCGCTTCGCCTCGGCGTTCACCTTCCAGTACTCGATCCGCCCTGGCACGCCCGCGGCGACCATGGACGAGCAGGTGCCGAAGGAGGTCGTGCAGGAGCGCTACGAGCGCCTCACGGCGCTGCAGGACCGCATCTCCTGGGAGGAGAACCAGCGGCTCATCGGCCGCCGCGTCGAGGTGCTCGTCTCCACGGGCGAGGGCAAGAAGGACGCCGAGACGCACCGCCTCAGCGGCCGTGCCGAAGACAGCCGGCTCGTGCACTTCGAGGTTCCGGCCGGCAGCGAGCAGCCGCGCCCCGGCGACGTCGTGAGCGTCACGATCACGCAGGCCGCACCGTTCCACCTCATCGCCGACTCGACCGACGATTCGCCGCTCGCGGTCCGTCGCACGCGCTCCGGCGACGCGTGGGACCGCGCGCAGGCCGAGAGCTGCGGCGTGCCCGCGGGTCCGGGCGCCGGCACGTCCAGCGGGGGCGCCGCGCGCGTCTCGCTCGGGTTGCCGTCGGTGCGCGTGCTGCCGGCCACGAGCGAGCCGCTCATCAAGCCGGGCTTCGGCACGTTCCCGATCTACGACGTCGACGACGACCTCCGCTGAGCGCGAAGGAACCGCAGTGACCCTCATCGCGGTCGTCGGCGCGACCGGCACCGGCAAGTCCGACTTCGCGCTCGATCTCGCCGAGGCGTTCGCGCGCGTCGGACGCACGGCAGAGGTCGTCAATGCCGACGCCATGCAGCTGTACCGCGGCATGGACATCGGCACGGCCAAGCTCTCGCTCGACGAGCGTCTCGGTGTGCCGCACCACCTCCTCGACGTGCTCGACGTCACCGACGAGGCATCCGTCGCCGCATATCAGCGTGATGCGCGCGCAAGCATCGACGACATCATCGGGCGCGATCGCGTGGCGCTCCTCGTCGGCGGTTCGGGGCTGTACGTCTCGTCGGTGATCCACGACTTCCGGTTTCCCGGCACCGACGCCGTCGTCCGCGCGCGCCTGGAGGCGGAGCTCGTCGAGCTCGGCGCGGGCCTCCTGCACGCGAGGCTCCGCGAGATCGATCCCGAGACCGCCGCGGGCGTCGACGCCGCGAACGGGCGCCGCATCGTCCGGGCGCTCGAGGTGATCGAGGTCACGGGCGAACCCAAGGCCGCGCGTCTGCCCGACGAGCCCGTCGCGTGGCGCCGGCACCGCATCGTGCACCTGCGTGCCGATCGGGCCCAGCTCGTCGAACGCCTCGACGCGCGGGTCGTGCGCATGTGGCACGACGGCCTCGTCGACGAGGTGCGCGACCTCGTGCCGCTCGGACTCGAGCGGGGCGTCACCGCGCGACGGGCCATCGGCTACGCGCAGGCCCTCGCCGAGCTCCAGGAGCGCACGACGCGCGACGACGCCATCGCCGAGACGCAGCAGCTCACCCGCACGTACGCGCGTCGGCAGGTGGGCTGGTTCCGGCGGTACCGCGATGCGGTCGAACTCGATGCGACCGACACCGTGGTCAAGGGCCGTCAGCTCGCCCTCCTGGCCGCCATAGACTGAGCAGATGTCCTTCGACCTGCGCTTCACCAAGGGCCACGGCACCGGCAACGACTTCGTGCTGTTCGCCGATCCCGACGGCGACACCGTGCTCTCTCCCGCGCAGATCGCGGCCGTCTGCGACCGCCATTTCGGCGTCGGCGGCGACGGCCTGATCCGCGCGGTGCGGTCTGAGAACCTCGGCGACGGGGCATCCGCCCTCGACGAAGACGCAGCGGCCGTCTGGTTCATGGACTATTGGAACGCCGACGGCTCGGTCTCCGAGATGTGCGGCAACGGCGTGCGCGTCTACACGCGTTTTCTCATCGACCAAGGCCTGGTCGACCTCGCCCCGGGCGAGTCGATCGCGATCGGCACCCGCGCCGGCGTGCGACGGGTGAGCCTCTCCGAGCACGGGTTCGAGGTCGACATGGGCGTCTGGCGCCGCGACGGCGGCGAGCCGTTGGTGCGCGCCAAGGGGCTCTCCGTCGCGCGTCCGGGCCTCGGCATCGACGTCGGCAACCCGCACGTGGTCGTGGCCCTCGCCGACGACGACGAGCTCGAGGGCCTCGATCTTGCCTACCTCCCGATCCTCGACCCCGTTCCCGATGCGGGCGCGAACGTCGAGTTCGTCGTTCCGGCCGAGCCCCTCGTCGAGGCGGGCGTCGGCCGCATCCGCATGCGCGTGCACGAACGCGGTTCGGGCGAGACGCTCTCGTGCGGCACTGGAGCCGTCGCCGCCGCGTTGGCCGTGCGGTTCTGGGCAGGGGCCGGAGCGCCCGACGTCTGGCGCGTGCAGGTTCCGGGCGGCGTCGTGGGCGTGCGCATGTTCGAGTCCGCCGACGGCGAGCACGTGGCGCTCTCGGGGCCGGCCGAACTCGTGTTCGACGGGGTGCTCGCGCTGGCCTGATCGAACGTCGGCCCGCGACATCCGTCACCGCATGATGCCGGGCGAGCGGATGCCGCGCGCCGCCGCCCGAAGCCGACGGGCGGGTCGTGCAGGTCAGGCGGCTCGGACTGGTCAGTCGGTCGGGCGGCCCGCCGCGAGCACGCGGAACCCCTTCGTGTTCGCCGCACGCTCGACGTCGAGGCCGAGGTCGTCGGCCAGCCAGCGCTGCAGCGACTCGGCGCCGAGGTGCTTGGCCACGACGAGCCAGGCGGTCGCGTCGTCGGCGAGGCGGGGGAGCCAGTGCTCGAGCATCGCGTGCAGTTCCTGCTTGCCGACCCGGATGGGCGGGTTCGACCAGATCGTGGCGAACACGACGTCGTCGGGAACATCGGAGGGCAGCACCGCGTTGACATTGGTGAGGCCGAGGCGTGCGGCGTTGACGCGCACGAGTTCGAGCGCACGTTCGTTGACGTCGACGGCCCAGACCGTGGCTTCCGGTGCCTGAAGCGCGAGCGACAGGGCGATCGGTCCCCAGCCGGTGCCGAGGTCGAGCAGGTCTCCGGTCGACGGTGGCACGGGAACCGTCTCGAGCAGGCGCGCAGTGCCCTGGTCGAGATGCTCGGGGCTGAAGACGCCGCCGGCGGTCACGAGGTCGACGTCGCGGCCGGCGAGCCGAACGCGGATGGTGCGGGTGCTGGCGTTGCTCCGAGGTGACGCGGAGAAGTAGTGGTCGGAGCCCATGCCAGCACGGTATCGCACCGGGAGGTGCTGGCACGGCACGACGAAGCAGAAGCAGACAGAGCGAAGTAGGGTTGAGAGAATGAACGAAGCCGAGAACCACCCCACCGACGACGCCGTCGAGCGGGTGCTGCGCACCGCGGATTCCGCCGCGAGCGTGGCACGGTTCGGCGCGGGCGAGGCCACGTCGATCATGCGAACGGATGCCGCGGGCGGCTCATCGACCGACGGCGACCAGTTCGAGCGCGAAGACCGCGCGGCCCTGCGCCGCGTGGCCGGACTGTCGACCGAGCTCGAAGACGTCACCGAGGTCGAGTACCGGCAGCTGCGGCTCGAGAACGTCGTGCTCATCGGCGTGTACTCGCAGGGTTCGCAGGCCGACGCCGACAACTCGATGCGCGAGCTCGCGGCCCTCGCCGAGACTGCAGGTGCCCGCGTGCTCGACGGCCTGCTGCAGCGGCGACCGCACCCCGACCCCAGCACGTATCTCGGCAAGGGCAAGGCCGAGGAGCTGCGGCACATCGTCGCGGCCGTCGGAGCCGACACCGTGATCGCCGACACCGAGCTCGCGCCCAGCCAGCGGCGTGCGCTCGAAGACGTCGTCAAGGTCAAGGTGATCGACCGCACGGCGGTGATCCTCGACATCTTCAGCCAGCACGCCAAGAGCCGCGAGGGCAAGGCCCAGGTCGAGCTCGCGCAGCTCGAGTACCTCCTGCCGCGCCTGCGCGGCTGGGGCGAGTCGATGTCCCGGCAGGCCGGTGGCCAAGTCGGCGGCGCCGGCGCGGGCATGGGTTCGCGTGGACCGGGTGAGACGAAGATCGAACTCGACCGCCGGCGCATCCACACCCGCATGGCGAAGCTCCGCAAGCAGATCGTCGGCATGAAGCCCGCGCGTGACGCGAAGCGCGCGAACCGCCGCCGCAACGCGATCCCCTCCGTGGCGATCGCGGGGTACACGAACGCCGGCAAGTCGAGTCTGCTGAACCGCATCACGGGCGCGGGCCTGCTCGTCGAGAACGCGCTGTTCGCGACGCTCGACGCGACCGTTCGCCGCAACACGACGGCCGATGGCCGCATCTACACGATCGCCGACACGGTCGGCTTCGTGCGCAACCTGCCGCACCAGCTCGTCGAGGCGTTCCGCTCGACGCTCGAGGAGGTCGGCGACTCCGACCTCATCGTGCACGTGGTCGATGCGGCGCACCCCGACCCCGCCGGGCAGATCGCGACCGTTCGCGACGTCATCGGCGATGTCGGCGCACGCGACATCCCCGAGCTCATCGTCTTCAACAAGGCCGACCTGGTCGGGCCCGAGGAGCGGCTCGTGCTGCGCGGGCTCGCCCCCGACGCCGTGTTCGCCTCGGCGCGCACCGGTGAGGGCGTCGACGAGGTGCTCGAGGCGATCACGCGCATGCTGCCCGACCCCGCGGTCGAGATCGACCTCCTCGTGCCCTACGACCGCGGCGACATCGTCTCGCTGCTGCACGAGTCGGGCCGGGTCGTCTCGGTCGAGTACGTCGACGCCGGCACGCGCGTGCGGGCGTTCGCCTCGCCCGAGCAGGCTGCGCAGCTCGCGGGGTTCACCGCGGCATCCGCGTCGGTCTGATCGCGACGCTTCACGACCTGGTTCGTCACCCAAGGTCACAGTGCTCGCCGGCGACGGCGAAACCGGCGTATCGTCGCCCCTGATCGAACGTGTCCGGCCCATGCCGAACACCTGGAGCGACAGCCGAGCCCGGCACCCGCCCGCGAGACCACCAGCCGTGACGGCCGGGGTACGCGGCCCGTGTGCCCGTCCCGCCCACGGTTCACGGACCCTGGAGCGCAGCATGGCACCGAACGCGACCGACCCGACGGGGGCCGCGGCCGACCGCACCCCGCTGTCGTTCGAGCTGTTCCCGCCCCGCACGGATGCCGCGGCGATCGCCCTCGGCCGCACGATCGACCGGCTGGCCGACGTCGACCCCGCGTTCATCTCGGTCACCTTCGGCGCGGGCGGCAGCACCCGCGATCGCTCGCTCACGGTGCTGCGGTACATCCTCGAGAACACCGACATCGAGCCGATGGCGCACCTCACCTGCGTCGGCTCGTCGCACGTCGAGGCGAACGAGCTCGTGCGCCGGTTCCTCGACGCCGGCATCCGCAGCTTCCTCGCGCTGCGCGGCGACCCGCCCGTCGGCGCCGACCCCGACGCGCCGCTCGGCGACCTCGCGACCGCGTCCGAGCTCGTGCAGCTCATCCACCGGGTGCAGCAGGAGCGCGAGCCGTTCCAGCAGGTCGCCGTCGCGGGCAACCCGGGTGCGAGTCGCATCCGCGAGCGTTCGCGGACGACGCGGGTCGCGGTCGCGGCGTTCCCGTCGGGACATCCGCGGTCGAAGGACCTCTCGCAGGACGTCGACATCCTGCTCGCGAAGGAGGTCGCCGGGTCGAACCTCGCGATCACGCAGCTCTTCTGGGAGGCCGACGAGTACCTCGGCTTCGTCGAACTCGCCCGCGCCGCCGGTGTCACGATGCCGATCCTGCCGGGCATCATGCCCACCACGACGCCCGCCCGCCTCGCGCGGCTCGCCGAGCTCACGGGCGTGCGGCCGCCCGCCGACTTCGCCCTCGCGCTCGAGCGCGAGTCCGACGCCGCGGCGCAGACCGAGCTCGGCATCGACTTCGTCACCCGGCTCGCCGCCGAGGTGCTCGAGGGCGGCGCTCCCGGCCTGCACCTCTACACCTACAACCGTCACGAAGCCGTGCTCGACGTCGTCGACCGGCTCGGGATCGCCGCACCACGCCAGCTCGCCAACGAGAGGAACTTCTCACGATGACCGCACGACCCTTCCCCACCGGAACGATCCTCGGCTACCCGCGGATCGGGCGCCGCCGCGAACTGAAGCGGGCGGTGGAGTCGTTCTGGGCCGGCCGCATCGACGCCGCGGAGCTCGAGGCCACGGCCGCCGGCCTTCGCTCCGCGACCCGTGAGCGCCTCGCGGAGCTGGGGCTCGGCCGCGCCGACTCGGCGATCCCCGAGTCGTTCTCGTACTACGACCAGGTGCTCGACGCCGCGGTCGCGGTCGGCGCGATCCCCGCCCGGTTCGAGCGCCTGCGCGGCGCCGATGGCGGCGTCGACCTCGCCGGCTACTTCACCATCGCGCGCGGTGAGGGCGACGACGCACCGCTCGAGATGACGAAGTGGTTCGACTCGAACTACCACTACCTCGTGCCCGAGATCTCGCCCACGACGCGCTTCGAGCTCCACGCCGAGCGCATCGTGGCCGAGTTCGTCGAGGCGCGCGACGCCGGCTTCCTCACGCGACCGGTCGTCGTCGGCCCCATCACGTTCCTCCTCCTCGCGAAGGCGGCGGATGACGCGCCGGCCGGGTTCCGCCCCATCGACCGCCTCGACGAGCTCGTGCCCGTCTACGCGCAGCTGCTCGCGGAGCTCGCCGCAGCCGGTGCCGAGTGGGTGCAGCTCGACGAGCCTGCGCTCGTGAGCGAGAGCATCGACGAGCCGCGAGCTCGGGTCATCGCCGCGATCGCCGCCGCCTACGATGTGCTCGGCGCCGCCGACGACCGCCCGGCGATCTTCGTCGCGGCCCCCTACGGTTCGCTCGGCGACGCCCTGCCCGCGCTCGCGGCCGCACCTGTCGAGGCGATCGGCCTCGACCTCGTGCGCGGCTCGCTGCCCGACGCACTCGACGACCTCGACCCCGCGACCGCCGAGTCGCTCGCCGCGAAGACGCTCGTCGCGGGCGTGGTCGACGGCCACAACATCTGGCGAGGCGACCTCGCGGCGGCGTTCGCCCGGGTCGAGGCCGTGCAGTCGCTTTCGGGCTCGGTTGCCGTCTCGACGTCGACCTCGCTGCTGCACGTGCCGCACGACGTCGACGACGAGTCCAAGCTCGACCCGCGACTCGTGAGCTGGCTCGCGTTCGCGGACCAGAAGGTCGCCCAGGTCGCCGCGCTCGCACGCGGGCTCGCCGAAGGACGCGGTGCCATCGCCGAGACGCTCGACGCGGCATCCGTCGCTCTCGCCGACCGTGCGGGAGCACCCGGCGTGCGCGTGCCCTCGGTGCGCGAGCGCCTCGCGGTGCTGCAGCCGACCGACTTCAGCCGTGCCGACTACGACGAGCGCCTGCTCGCGCAGGACTCGCTCGACCTGCCCGAGCTGCCGACGACCACGATCGGCTCGTTCCCGCAGACCGGTGAGATCCGGCGCGCGCGGGCCGGCCTGGTCGGCGGCACCATCACGGCCGACGCGTACGACGGCCTCATGCGCGACGAGATCGAGCGCGTCATCCGCCTCCAGGAGGACCTCGGTCTCGACGTGCTCGTGCACGGCGAGCCCGAGCGCAACGACATGGTGCAGTACTTCGCCGAGCTGCTCGACGGATTCGCCGTCACCGAGCACGGCTGGGTGCAGTCGTACGGCTCGCGCTGCACGCGCCCGTCGATCCTCTGGGGCGACGTCTCACGGCCGGCGCCCATGACCGTCGCCTGGGCGGAGTACGCCCAGTCGCTCACCGGGCAGCATGTGAAGGGCATGCTCACCGGACCGGTCACGATCCTCGCGTGGTCGTTCGTGCGCGACGACCTGCCGCTCGGCGACACCGCGCGCCAGGTCGCGCTCGCGCTGCGCGACGAGATCGCCGACCTCGAGGCCGCCGGCATCCGCATCATCCAGGTCGACGAGCCCGCCCTGCGCGAGCTCCTGCCGCTGAAACTCGCCGACCAGCCCGCCTACCTCGACTGGTCGGTCGGGTCGTTCCGGCTCGCGACGGCGGGCGCGGCATCCGCGACGCAGGTGCACACGCACCTCTGCTACTCGGAGTTCGGCGTGATCATCGACGCGATCAAGAACCTCGACGCCGACGTCACGTCGATCGAGGCCGCGCGAAGCCGCATGGAGGTCGTCGACGACCTCGCGACGAGCGGGTTCGATCACGGCATCGGCCCGGGCGTCTACGACATCCACTCGCCGCGCGTGCCCAGCATCGACGAGGTCACGACCCTGCTCGAACGCGCCGTGCGCGAGATCCCGGCGAACCGGCTCTGGGTCAATCCCGACTGCGGCCTGAAGACGCGCGGGTACGACGAGACCGTGGCCTCGCTCGGGCACATCATCGCGGCGACGAGGGCCGTGCGCGCGTCGCTGAGCGTCGCCGCGGTGTAGCGCAGCCGGCGGGAGCGCAGCCGGCCGCAGGCGGCCGGAACATGCAGGGGCGGATGTCGCGGGCCACGCGACATCCGCCCCTCGCCGTGCCGCCGGTCGGCGGGTACCCTCGGCGTCATGCGCTCGCTCACCTACTCGATCAACGTCACGCTCGACGGCTGCGTGGACCACCGCGTCGGCCTGGTCGACGAGGAGCTGCACCGTCGGTCGGCGGACCTGCTCGCACAGGCCGACCTGCTCCTCTTCGGGCGGGTGACCTACCTCATGATGGAGGAGGCATGGCGGCAGCCAGGGCCGCCCGGCATGCCGGAGTGGACGCAGCCGTTCGCTCGCGTCATCGATGCGGCCCCGAAGGTGGTCGTCTCGGGCACGCTCGACTCGGTCGACTGGAACGCGCGGCTCGTTCGGGGCGGCCTCGAAGCCGCCGTGCGCGAACTCAAGGAGGCGCCGGGCGGCAGGATCCTCACGGGCGGCGTGATGCTGCCGACCGAACTCGCGCGGCTCGGCCTCATCGACGAGTACGAGTTCGTCGTGCACCCGCGGGTCGTCGGCCACGGGCCGTCGCTGCTCGCCGGACTCGACGAACCGCTCGACCTCGAGCTCGTGGGTCGCGAGGAGTACCGCTCGGGCGTCGTGGCCATGCGATACGTGCCGAGACGGCTGTCGGACGCCGGCACGGGTCAGGCCGACTAGACCGCGAGGATCACGGCGACTCGCTCAGACCGCGCGGAGTACTGCGACTCGCTCAGACCGCGCGGAGCACGGCGACGATCTTGCCGAGCACTTCGGCCGCGTCGCCGAGGATCGGTTCGAAGGCGCTGTTGCGGGGGAGCAGCCACGTGTGGCCGTCGCGCTGGCGGAAGACCTTGACGGTCGCCTCGCCGTCGAGCATGGCCGCGACGATCTCGCCGTTCTCGGCCGTGCGCTGCGAACGCACCACGACCCAGTCGCCGTCGCAGATGGCCGCGTCGATCATCGAGTCGCCGACGACCTTGAGCATGAAGAGCTCGCCCTTGCCGACGAGTTGGCGGGGGAGCGGGAACACCTCGTCGATCTGCTGCTCGGCCGTGATCGGCACGCCCGCGGCGATGCGGCCGACGAGTGGGACCATCGCGGCGTCGCCGACGACCGGTGCCGACTCGCCGCTCGAGGCGGTGCGCGACTCGACGCCCGGGAGCTCGATGAGCACCTCGAGGGCGCGGGGACGGTTCGGGTCGCGGCGCAGGTAGCCGGCGAGCTCGAGCTGGTTGAGCTGGTGGGTCACGCTCGACAGGGAGGAGAGGCCGACCGCGTCGCCGATCTCGCGCATGCTCGGCGGATAGCCGCGCCCGGCGACCGATCGCTGGATGACCTCGAGGATCGCGATCTGCTTCGCGCTGAGGCTCTTGCGGCGGCGGCTGCGGCCGGACTCGCGC